>JAFTPE010000001.1 GCA_017463425.1 Clostridia bacterium
TTTTATATTTTGATTAGTAGCAACCTATTTCAATTTTCTCTTCCGTTTACGGCGCCGTTTTGGTATGTCCAAACCCGAAACGGCGCGTAAAACAGAAATTTGGAGATTTCCTATAAGCCTATTTCTTTGCTTTTTTCTTTGCCGACGTCGTTTTCTTCACGGCTTTTGTCGTCTTTCTTTTCACAGGCTTTTTCGCCTTCGGTTTGCTTTTACCTGCGCTTTTTGCCCTCACGGTTTTTCCTGCTGCCATACCAACCTCCTTATTTCAGTTTAAATTCCTTTCTGTTGCAGGGTCATATTGACAACCATAACAACCAACAGAGTCTACTTTTTTGCATTGCTCGCAATGATTCATTCTATCTGCTATTCTCTGTGCTTTTGCTTTATCCGCCATATATCCCGTTGCAAATTCACGATTTCCGCTATGGTCAATAGCATTTTCATCACGAAGTCTATATACTGCATACAATCTATCTCCTGCTACGTAATTACACGTTACTTCCCATTTTGATTTAGCCATTTCATTTTACCTACCTTTTTGTTTTTTTGTTTTTACCTACCCACACTCGCCTTTCGGCAGCTCCGAAAGACGAGCGGTGTAATAGGTAAAATTGCTCGTCCAAAGCTCGTGCGCTCCTTCCGAGCATATCTTCCGTTTACGGCGCCGTTTTGGTATGTCCAAACCCGAAACGGCGCGTAAAACAGAAACTTGGAGATTTCCTATAAGCCTATTTCTTTGCCGACGTTGTTTTCTTCGGGCTTGATTTCCCTTTCGCTTTCGGCGTTGACTTCGTTTTTACCGTCGACTTCGCTTTCGTCGTCGTTTTCTTCTCAACTTTCGTCGTTTTTGCCTTTGTCTGCGTTTTTGTCTTTGCCGTCGCTTTTGGAGCGGACTTTTTTTGTTTTGCCATAATTGCCTCCTATTTTTCCTCTACGCCCCGTCTTTTGGGGCTATTTTGTTTGGTTTTATTTTTTTAGTTATTTTATAATTATTCCATAATGGGCTAAATTTAATTATATTATACAGCCTATTTTGGGCTTTGTCAAGTATTTTTTTGAAAAAAATTCTAAAATGGACTAAAATAAAATAAAAAAAGGAGGTATTTTTTATGAATCGTATAAAAGAGTTGCGTACTTCAATTGGATTAACACAAGCAGAATTAGGAGAAAAAACCGGACTTAATCAAACCGCAATAGGAAAATACGAGCGAGAACAGCTTGAACCTACCATTTCCACACTAAAAAAACTGTCTTCTATTTTTGAATGTAGCGTTGGATATATTTTAGGGCTTGAAGATGATTTTGGTAATATTGAATTTACAGAGGCAGAACGCGCCCTTGGTTTAAACGACACACACCCCGTAGTGCTTTCTGACGATGACCGATACAGATTAAATATTTTAGCGCGTGCAGAAGACGAGCTTGGGAAACCGTTTGTCGATGGCGTTATTAAAATGGTCGAACTGTCTATTGAGAATAAAAAATAATTTACTTGGAGCATACAAATGAGCGTAAGAAGACCTTTAAAATTTAGATTAAAAGAACTGTTGGAAAAGAACAATGAAACCGTTGAATCTTTATCGCAAGCCCTCAATATAACAGAGGGCGACCTTTTGGATTGGAGCAACCATAAAAAAGACCCAACACTTAGAGGCACTATACAAATTGCCAGACGCTTTAATTGTAGTGTTGATTATTTATTAGAATTTGCTGAGTACCCCTCCAAAAAAGAAGAACTCGCTGTTTTAGAACAAAAAACTAAAATCTGTGAAGAGCAGTCTCAAAAAATTGAAGAACAAGCCCAAGAAATCAAAGAACGCGAAACTAAAATTGAAGAATTAAAAAAAGAAGTTGCGGAATATAAAGAAAAACTTGAAAACCCTTGTTATACTTTGCCTTTAAATTTATGGGTATGGGAAAATTTGGGAAAATTTTTTCTTTCTGTTTTCATTCCCTTTATAGTTGGTAGCTTGTTATCATTGATTATCTTTCTTTTTTAATTATAATCAGTCCAAACGTTTGGGCCAAAAAAATAACCGCCGAGGGAAACTCGACGGTTTAAAAAACTGTTTTAAATTATAAAAATAAAAATCCGACGTCGGATTTCGCACCATTGCGCCGATAGTTATAAGGAGAATCCGATGAAGATTTTAGAAAAATAAAAAAGCCGGCAGACATTACCAGCTTTTGATTGCAACATATTCAAATTATTTGTCTATTTTTCCATATCGATTTTATAATTTTTTTCAATTTTATAAAATTACGTAAGGAGATATACAAATGACAAACAACCATTTATCTAACGATTTTTTAATATTGACACAACGCTTGATGATGGCGCGAGAGAAACACGAGATATTGGGACTTGTGCAAGATTTCACCTCCACTATCGAAAGGCTTGTTGAAATAGAACGTCAAGGGAACAACAGCATAACAACAGCAAAAGCAGTATCGACAATTTTGAAATTTACACACAAGGAGATTTTAAAAATGTCAACTACTTTTAAAAAAGAATTTATTGCAAACGGGCTTTGCGCCCACATTATTAAAAGAAAAAGCGGAAAACGCACGTTCTGTTACGAGATACGGTATCGCTCGAACGGGTATAATATTTCCGCCTCGTCCAAAGATTTAGAAACGGCAAAACAGAAATTTATTGCAAAAACCGTGCCGGGAGAAATTGAGAAATATTTCGTTGGAAAAAACAGCGCAAGTATTCCCACAACTTTTTCCTCTTTTGCTCTATATTATTTTAAGAAAAAGCGAATACTTAACGTTGCCCCGGAAACATACAGAAACGACCTTAACCGATTAAACAAATATCTTGTACCGTATTTTAAAGAAAAACCGTTGCTAAAAATTACTTTACACGAATGTCAAACGTTAATCGACGGAATTGTCGAGCAAGAAAAATTCAAAACAGCCGAGGAACTTTGTTCTTTAATGCGATGTATATTCCGCTTTGCCATCAATAATCATCTGTTAGTACACAGCCCGACAGACGCGCTTATCTTCGAGGGATACGAACAAGAAAACGGTATAGCTTTAACCTTAGAGGAAGAACGGATATTATTTGCAGGAATAACCGAACCAACTTTTGCCATAGCCTTAGCGATTGGATTGTATACAGGTTTACGCCCGAACGAAGTCAAAAGTGCTGAAATCGTAGACAACGGAAAGTTTATACGTGCAATTAACAGTAAACGGAGAAAAAAAAGAAGAAAATCAACGAATCGAAATCAAAAAGAATATAAGTGGATTCCGATTAGCGATAAACTTCGACCCTACGTAGAAAACGGAATACCTGCATTGCCCTCACCTCAACTTATCCGCCGACGGTTAAAAAACATCTTGCCCGACCACCAACTGTATGACCTTAGAACAACATTTGAAACTCGCTGCCGTTCTTGCAATATTGAAGAAACAGCGTTAAAGGCAATGATGGGGCAATCGTTCGGTCAACTTGGAAATGCGTATACCGACGTGGAAAAATTGAAAGGTTATATTTTCCAAGAGGGAAAGAAATTTGAAAAATGGGACGCCTTTTAATAAGTCTGAAATTTTACTTCCCCGAAATCTTCCCCAGAATACATAGTTCAAATGTTATATTTGCATATTTTTTTTGCATAAAACCCGATTTTCTTATATTTTATGCAAAAATACGTGCATAAATGATTAAAACTTCTTTCGGGAAGATTCAAGTCCCGTCGCCTCAACCAAAAATAACGGACAGTCAACTGACTATCCGTTATTTTTTTGTTTCGGTGATGCGTTTCGCGGAAAGCGCGGATTACCGTGGGTTCACGCGAGAAACGTCCAAATATAATGGCTGAAAATAAGCGCAAAAATTCGTCGGCGTTTCGCTGCCCTGCCCCCATCGGGGCAGATACCCGTCGCCTCAACCAAAACAGACAAGACTTCTTTAGGTGTTTTGTCTGTTTTTATTTGTTTCAGCTTTGCGACGAGGCTTGAGGTTGAGAACTATCCATTCACGGCGAATCGCAAAAAAATTTTTCCTGTTTCTCCGTCAAAGAATAAATTGTAAAATTCTTAACAAAAAATTATATTGGACTCTTTTAATTCATTTCAATCCATTGACATTTTTCGACAAAGGTGTTATAATTTATAATAACAAAATAAAAAAAGGCGACGTTTTTAACGACGCGCGCCGAAAAAAGGAGAATCATTATGTCCAAGAACCTTGTCTATGACATCCATGACAAACCGCCTTTTGGCAAGCTGATTATCTTTGCTATTCAGCAATTGCTTGCGATTATGGCAGCTACCATTGCCGTTCCCGCAATCGTTGGAAACGGAATGTCCGCGTCCGCTGCGTTGTTTGGCGCAGGCGTGGGAACGATTGTGTATCAGTTGTTTACCAAATTCCGTAGCCCCGTATTCCTTGGCTCGTCTTTCGCATTTATCGGATCAATGACGGCGGCGTTCGCAGGCGCAGTTTCTATGCAACTTGGCTATCTCGGTCTTTTAATCGGCGCAATTTTCGCAGGGCTCGTATACGTAGTTATTGCCCTCGTCGTTAAATTCGTCGGCGTAAAATGGATTAATAAATTGATGCCTCCCGCGGTAATCGGGCCTACGGTTGCCCTCATTGGCTTGTCCTTGGCTTCCGCCGCAATCAAAGACGTATTTTCTTACGGTCCTCAAGACGCAAACGGCTCGTTTATTATGTCGGGCAATCTTTGGATTTCCTTACTTTGCGCCCTCGTTACCCTTATCGTCGTAATGTTATGTTCGACCTACGGCAAAAAGATGACCAAACTCATTCCCTTTATTATCGGTATTCTTGCAGGGTATGCTGTCGCGTTACTCTTTACCGTAATCGGTTATATCGCAAATACGGACGCATTGAAAATTATCGACTTTACCCCCTTTACCAATTTGGTTGCAGGCGGCGTAAGCATTACGACTTTCCTTGATATTCCCGACTTCACGTTTATCAACGCGTTTAAGGGCTTTAAAGATTTTGACGGTAGTTATCTTGCAACGGTTGCGGTTGCGTATATCCCCGTTGCATTCGTCGTATTTGCAGAACATATCGCAGATCATAAAAACCTGTCCTCGATTATCGACCAAGAATTGCTTGACGACCCTGGTTTGCACCGCACGTTGCTCGGCGACGGCGTAGGCTCGATTGCAGGCGCGTTCTTCGGCGGTTGCCCCAACACCACCTACGGCGAATCGGTTGGTTGCGTTGCTATTACCCGTAACGCGTCTGTTGCTACCATCACCGTAACGGCGATTATGGCGGTTTTAATTTCGTTCATCTCCCCTTTCGTTGCATTCTTGGATTCTATCCCCGGTTGCGTAATGGGCGGCGTTTGTATCACGTTGTACGGTTTTATCGCAGTTTCTGGGTTGAAAATGATTCAAAAAATTGACTTGGAAAGCAACGCAAACCTTTTCACCGTATCGGTAATCCTCATTTCGGGTATCGGCGGTATGGCAATGGCGATTGGTAAGGTTACCATCACCGCGATCGCTTGCGCTTTGATTCTCGGTATCGTTGTCAACATTCTTTTGAATAGAAAAGCAAAAACAGCCGAAGAAAACAAGGAGAATGACGCTCAATGAAACAATACGATAACGTGATGATTTTCGATCATCCCTTAATCAGACATAAAATAGCCATTTTGCGCGACGAACGCACCAGCATGAAAGAATTTAGAGAACTGGTTGAAGAAATCACGATGCTGATGACGTTTGAATGTTTGAAAGACGGCGTACCCACGACGGAAATCGAAGTAAAAACTCCCTTAGAAGTATGCAAGCAACAAGTGGTAAAGGATGATTCTATCGTAATCGTTCCCATACTGCGCGCAGGGCTTGGCATGGTCAACGGCGTACACAGAATGTTCCCCTCCGCAAAAGTTGGGCATATTGGAATGTACCGCGACGAAACGACCTTTCAACCTCAATCGTATTATTGCAAACTGCCTTGCGGAATTGAAGATAAGTTCGTCGTAGTGGTTGACCCTATGTTGGCTACGGGCGGCAGCGCTTGCGACGCGATTCAATTATTGAAAGATAAGGGCTGTAAAAACATTCGATTTATGGCGATTATCGGCGCGCCCGAAGGCGTTTCCAAAGTGGCGGAAACGCATCCCGACGTAAACGTATACGTTTCGACGTTGGATAGAGGTCTTAACGAAAACTGTTATATCCTGCCCGGTCTTGGCGACGCAGGCGACAGACTGTTCGGCACAAAATAAAAAAGATTGCAGAAATTATCAAAAACTATTTGGAACGTCGCCCTCCCATTTTGACGTTCCCCCCTCCCTCTACGATAAAACACGACTAAACGTATTTTTTAACAACCCAAAAGGACGAAACGGAATATCCGTTTCGTCCTTTTGGATTTAGAACTCAGACAATTTTTTACGTAAATTATAACGTTGGGAATGCCATATTTAACAACTTGACAATCCACGCAGACGTTGGATACAACATAAAGAACGCTACGACGACGACTGCCACACCTATCCCTGCCCAAGCGATTACGAATGAGGCCATTTCCATAAATTTTGTCTTTTTAACAATCAACCCTACGATACACAGCGACACTACCGCGCCCACTGCGCCTATCGCAATATGCTTTAAATACGGAGAAGAATAACTGAATTTGACAACGTTTTCACCTTCTTCCAAGGCAACGGATAAAAATTTTAAATCATTATCTATCAGTTCGGCTTTTCTTCCGTTGACCGTTACCGTATAACCTTTGGACGCAACGAAACTCAAAAACAAATTCTCGCCAGCCTTTGCATTTGCGACTCTCACGACGATTTCACCTGCGCCGACCTCTATTGACTCTGCCGCTCTCGTCCAAAGATACTCGCTCAGTTCCGCTACGTTTTTCGGCGATACCGTCCATTGGGTACTGCTTTCCCCAAGTTTCATATTCTCCAACGTTTCGCCACGCAAAAATTGATACAAAGCCGCTTGATTGAGTTTTCGGTTGTCCTGCGCAGCGTTGCCGTTTGAATCCGTGCCGCTGGCTATATTTTCCCTCACGAACCGAAACGCCTCGCCGTCCACCGTATAGGCATTGGGAAAAACGACTGTATTTTCATAAATAACGTAATCACCGCTGAAAAGTTGAATTTCTTCCCCGCTTTCGTTCGCTACCATCACGGGTTTTAAATAGTTTTTATAATTTTTATCTTCCTCAAATTTTTCTTGTTCTGATTTGGCGACGATAAAATATTTATATCCCAAAAACGAATCGCCAAACAATTCGCTACGTTTGTTCCTGCCCGTATCGTGCGAACTTTTATAATTGTTTTTATCGTTGAGCTTATACCCAAACAACGGACGCGTAATAAAATTGTCTTTGTCGATAACGGACGAAAATACGCTGAATGCGTTAGAATCCCCCGACAAAGGCACGTCCGAGGTCCATTTGTCGTTGTGGTCTTTCAAACGGAAATATTCGCCCGTTTCCATTTCGTTAAGACGCGCACTCAACGTTTGATAATCGCTCATTTTCACCTGTTGGTCTGTACGATTGCCAAGCACCATTTGATTGTTATAAAACAATACTTGCAATCCAACAACCACGATTAAAACGTACGAAAGCAATCTCGGACTGATTTTTTTACTTCCTACGAAACAACACCCGACGGCAGTCGCCAATCCCACGACGATAAACAAAATTAAAATGACTTCCAACCCACCCAACGAATGTGCAAAACTCGGGGAAAATCCACTCATTGCTTTTAAAGAGCTGGAATCGCTGAAAAACATCCCCCAAAATTTTTCGCCGATATAATTGTCGTTGACGATAAAATACAGTAAAAACGCCGCGCAAACCGCGCCGATGCCCAACATTATTCCGCCCCAAACGTTTATTTGTTTTTTTGCGTTCGTCGCATACCTGTCCCCGTCGTTTTTCTCTTTTTCCGTTGTTTCCCTTTCGTCCGTTTTTTTCCTTTCAAACAACGGTACGCCGTCGTATGCGCATAACGGTTTATAACAAACTTCATTCAAAGCTAAACACGCTCCGCCTAAGAAATACAATGCGTTCAAAAAGCCAAATCTAAGCGCGTACGAATAATACGAACCCATATTGAGCAGCAACATAGACTCGTCTACGATTACGGGCAACAACGTCAATACGCCTGCCGTCAACATAAATTTCGCCATCGGCGATTTCAAACCGTTGCGATAAAACCAGACCAACGTCAGCACGACGAATACGGAATCGGAAAGGATATAACTGAGTTTTTGATACAACGACGTCGAATAATTTTCGATATACCAAGAAGAATCAAACACCCTCGTCGGGTCGTCGGCAGGATAACCTTTCCACAATTTTTCCATCAATCCACCGCCTCTTGCTCCGCCCACTACCGCGCCAAGCGCGGGCAATAATACGGGCAAAGAAATCAGCAACGCGACAACAAATGACAGGCACAGGTACGCAATGAAACGATTTCTGCGCTCTTTTTCCACGCAAAATATCGCATACGCTATCAACGCAGGAAGCACCGTAAACATAGAAAAACAGGCGATAGAAAAACAAGTGTAAACGCAACACGCCAATAAAATGGAAAAAGGTAAAAATTTCTCCGTTTTCACAAAATGACAAAACGCCGCCGCGCAAAAGGGCAAATAGATAAGAAAATCTACCCAATTTATATACGTGCTGGCTACGAATGCATAACCACAATAGGTGTAAACGATTCCCACCGCAATACACAGATAATCAGGAATGTTTTTAAACAGTTTTTTTGCAAACCACGTACCCGAAACGGAAATAGTTGCCAACTTGCACGCCATAACGATACCTGCCGTGTGCGCCACCATACCGTCGCCGAATATCAAAAACAAAAAACTGAACGGACTGACGAAAAAATACAAAAACGTTCCTGTTACGTCCACACCGCCTGCCAAAGCGTGCGTATACGTCAACGAGGACTTTCCGTCCAACACGTCGAAAATATGTTCGATAAACGGGCAAATTTGCGCAGAAAGGTCGTAACTCGCTGCGGTGTAACCCGTACCAAAGGGATACACGTCGTATTGATACAATGCCATCAAATAAATAGCCAAAACTAAAATTGGCGCAAAAAACAGCGCGTAATTCTTATCAAAAAACGCCCCTATTTTTTCTCCAACACCCTTTCTTTTCGTGCTTTCTCCGTTATTTTCTTTAGAAACCATTGCAATTTGCTTTTCCATAACCATATTTTAACATTTTTTTAATACGAAGTCAAGATTTTCCATAACGCAAGAAAAAAATAACGCGGACGAGAAAATTCTCGCCCGCATATATTTTGTTTTTTATACTTATTATACTTATTATGCTTATTCGCTTACTAGCGTTCCGCCCTCACTTTCAGTATCGACTGCGGCGCAATCGTCGCAAATATAAGCGCACATAGCCTCGTCGTAGATAATTCCGTTCTCCAATACCTCCCCACAGCCAATGCACGTATACAGCACTTTGACGTTTTCAGGCAAAGCCACGGAAACAAGGTCTGAACTGAATTCGCTGATAACCAGGCTCGCCTCAAACTCTACAGAAACGTCTTTTTTCCCAAGCGAAGCGCCTGTAGACGAATAGAACGTAACTTCCCCTGCAAGCGAAATTTCTTCCCCAAACACAATGCCGTCTACGTTGTTTTGCTTGTCGTAACGAATTCCCATTTTAGACGCAAGCGTATTGAAACGGAATGCCGTCGCCTCTTCCCAAGCCGCAAAGAACGACTCAACCTGCGTTTCGTCTACCAATCCCAAGCCCACGACAACGTCGCTTATCGTCATGGTATCAAGCACATTTTCAATCGAAACCAAGACGTCGTCTACCGTAGGCGGAGGCGTCGGTTCTTCACCCTCAGGCAAAGGTTCTTCGCTCGTTGCAAGCGCGGCAAGCAAATCGTCCATGGTCCAATCCATATAATCAGCAAGCGCCGTTTCGATATCCAACTCAGCAATCTCCGTAATCGTTTCCGCAGGCATTTCCATTGCCGCAAGCGCCGCCAAAACGTCGTCGTTTGCAATCAATTCGTCTTTCCAATCCTGAATATCCTTTCCCGTATTCGTCAACATAAATCCGTCGAGTTCTTCATATAAATCGCCCACGGTTATATCGCCGATATTTTCCGTTGCAAGCTGTGCAAGCAATACGTCGTACGTTACTGGCGTTTCGCCTTCTTCGACGCCAATTGCAAGGATTTCGTTTACCAAATCGCCCAGCGTCGTTTCTTCCGTCCAACCGTTTAAGTATCCCAAAACGGCGTTTATCGGCTCTTTTGCATCCAACACTAACAGCATTGCGCCGTTTTCAAGGGTAGCCCCCGTTTCAAATATATCCATAATCGCATCATTTACCGAATCGGACGTAACCCCCTCGCTTTCCAACGCAGCCAATACTTCGTCCATAATGGCCTGCGTCTGTTCGGGCGTAATCCCCATGCTTGCCAACATATCCGCTACGTTATAAGGAAGCGCAACGCAAACGTTGCCGTTATAACTGTAGATCAATCCGTCAACGTAGTACAACGTATATGTAATAGAGGGAGAATCTACGTCAGGATACAAATTCGCCGTGAGTTTCGCCGCTACGTCGCCGTCTTCCGTTTCCGATACGATCATATCCACGCTGGCGCTGACGTTGGCAGACACACGTTCTAAAACGTCCTCGTCGTTTACCTGCCAAGCCGAAACGTCCAAAGCAACGTCAAATTCCACCAATGCGGATTTTGCCGTAGAAAGTACGTCTACGAGGGTCAACGGGTCTGTCGTTACCGTTCCCGACGAACTGCTGTCCCCCACCGAGCTTTCCGTAGACGAACTGCTGTCAGGGGTAGAGTTTTGTTCTTTGCCTCCCATATCACAGCCTACCGCTGAAAAGCTAAAGCCCAAACACAGCAAAAACGCTGCTGTCTTTTTCCATAATTTCATAACCACATTACCTCCTTGTTTTCAGGTTTCTTATTTATATTATAACACAGTTTCTCAAATCTGTCAATCTTTATCGAAAAAAAAGTATGTAAAAATTAAATGATAACGGCGCGGGAAGTCCTACGCCGTCTAATTTTGTCGTTTTTCACTTGTAAAAACTCTTATTTCCCTTGAATATATTTGTCAATCGCTTTCGCCGCAATTTTACCTGCGCCCATTGCTTTGATTACCGTAGCCGCGCCCGTAGCCGCGTCGCCACCGCAATATACGCCCTCAATCGACGTTTTACCCACTTCGTCTACGGCAATTTCACCGCGACGGAGCGTTTCCAACCCAGGCGTAGTGTCTTTGATAAGCGGATTGGGTGAAGTACCCAACGACATAATGACGCAATCGACGGGAATGACAAATTCGCTCCCTGCGATTTCCTTAGGGGAACGGCGGCCGCTTTCATCAGGTTCGCCAAGTTCCATACGGATACATTCAATTCCGTTTACCCAACCGTAATTAGGATCGCGCGGGTCAGTAACGTCGGTTGCCAAAATTCGTGTGGGATTGGTCAACAAATCGAAAACAATCCCCTCTTCTTTCGCGTGTTCGATTTCTTCGCGACGAGCAGGCAATTCCTCTTCGCCACGACGATAGATAATATGCACTTCCGCGCCCAAACGCTTTGCCGTACGCGCCGCGTCCATAGCGACGTTGCCGCCGCCCACAACCGCTACGCATTTACCGTGCTGTATGGGGGTATGGCTGTCGGGACGATAGGCTTTCATCAAATTGGAACGGGTTAAAAATTCGTTTGCGGAATATACGCCTTTCAACGCCTCGCCGGGAATATTCATAAACTTCGGCAATCCTGCGCCGCTTCCGATAAACACCGCCTCAAAGCCGTATTCAGCTTTCAATTCCTCAATCGTGATTACCCTGCCAATAACCATATTCGTTTCGATTTTTACGCCCAAATCTTTTAAGTTATCCACTTCTTTTTGCACGATTGCTTTGGGCAAACGAAATTCGGGAATCCCGTACACAAGCACGCCACCAGCAACGTGGAACGCCTCAAACACGGTTACTTCATATCCCAATTTTGCCAAATCCCCTGCGCAGGTCAACCCCGCAGGTCCACTGCCAACAACCGCCACTTTATGTCCGTTTTTCGGCGCAGGCGTCGCTTTTTGAGTCGCGTGTTCGTTATGCCAATCGGCAACAAAACGTTCCAATCTACCGATACCAACCGCCTCGCAACCTGCTTTAATCCCACGGGTACATTTGCCCTCGCATTGCGTTTCCTGCGGACATACCCGTCCGCAAACGGCAGGCAATGCAGAATCTTCTGCAATAATTTGATACGCGCCCTCAAAATCGCCCTCGGCAACCTTTGCGATAAATTCGGGAATTTTAATATTGACGGGACAAGCCGCCACGCAAGGACGGTTTTTACAGTTGATACAACGTTTCGCCTCGTCGATTGCCATCTCCGCCGTATACCCAAGCGCAACTTCGTTGAAATTGCCGTTTCTAACCATAGGGTCTTGCGTTGGCATAGCGTTTTTTAAAGGATTCATATTAAATTTCGGAGCCATATTATTTCACCTCCATTTTGAACAGATTGCAAGCCGATTCTTTTTCGCGCATTTCAAAATCCGCATACGTGCGAGAACGGCTCATTGCCTCGTCAAAATCGATTTGATGCCCGTCAAATTCAGGACCGTCCACGCAAGCGAATTTCATTTTTCCGCCCACCGTCAAACGGCAACCGCCACACATACCCGTTCCGTCTATCATAATCGGATTCATACTCGCAATCGTTTTCACGCCGTATTCTTTGGTCGTCGCGCAGACGAATTTCATCATGATCAACGGTCCTATAGTAATCACTTCGTCAAACTGTTCGCCCTTTTCCAACAATTCTTTCAAAGGCACGCAAACGTTGCCTTGACGCCCGTACGAACCGTCGTCCGTCATCATGTGGAAATCGTCTGAACAATTTTTAAATTCGTCCTCTAAAATCACGAGGTCTTTGTTTCTAAACCCAATAATGGACGTTACCTGCGTGCCTTGTTCGTGCAACGCTTTCGCTACGGGCAACGCAATCGCGCAACCTACACCGCCGCCAACAACGCACACTTTTTTCAAACCGTCCGTATGCGTCGGTCTGCCCAACGGCCCTACGAAATCGGGAATATAATCCCCCGCATTTTTATGATTGAGCAGTTCCGTCGACCCGCCTACGATTTGGAAAATAATCGTAACCGTACCCGCATTTCTATCATACCCTGCAATGGTGAGGGGAATTCTTTCCCCATCCTCGTCCACGCGCAAAATAATAAACTGTCCGGGCAGAGCCTTTTTTGCCACGAACGGCGCGTAAATTTCCATCTGCGTAACCGTTGGATTCAACGATTTTTTACTGACGATTTTATACATAACAGCCTCCTTATAGCCAACATTTCTTTTTTACGTTTACGTGCAAACAAAAAGTAAAAAAACAAACCTTTTTTCTGTGTAAAACAAACCTACTTTTTCGCGCACGCTATTTCTATTATACCTTTCTTTTTGTAAATTGTCAATTACTCGCGCCGTTTTTACAAAATTTATTTTTAACACAATTTTCATTTTTAGGGCGTTTTCATTTGCTTTTCTTCCTCACAAGTAGTATAATGTTTGCGAATTAAACAAAAGAAGGTTTTTTATGCAAGCACTCCTTAGTATTTCTATTGCGCTGCTTGCGGGATTGTTGTTGTCCCGTTTAGCAAAGCTCGCAAAACTCCCTGCTGTTACCGCGTATTTGGTAGCAGGCATTTTGATTGGTCCGTATTGTTTGGGCGCGTTGGGAATTTCGGGTGTCGGATTCCATTCTATGCACGAAATCGAAGCGTTGTCCCTTTTATCCGACGTTGCGCTCGGTTTTATCGCCTTTTCAATCGGCAACGAATTTCGCCTTGCGCAACTGAAAAAAATCGGAAAACAAGCGACCATCGTCGGCATTTTTCAAGCCGTCGTTACGACAATCATCGTAGATATCGCCTTGATTGTGTTGCATTTGATTATCCCCGACGTCCTGTCGTTGGAGGCGGCAATCGTCCTTGGCGCAATCGCCTCTGCAACCGCGCCTGCGGCAACGCTGATGGTTGTAAAACAATACAAAGCGAAAGGCCCTGTTACCGATATTTTGTTGCCCGTCGTTGCGTTGGATGACGCGGTGGGCTTGGTTTTGTTCGCAATCTCGTTCGGGGTGGCAAAAGCCTTAAAAGTAGGCGCGCTTAACCCGATTGCAATTATCGTCGAACCCTTGCTTGAAATCGTTTGTTCGCTCGGGCTTGGCGCGGCAATGGGATATTTATTCAGCCTTTGCGAACGGTTTTTTCATTCCCGTTCAAAACGTCTGTCCGTATCGATTGCATTCGTATTTTTAACGATTGCCCTTTCTATGTTGAAATTTAATATCGGCGGCGTACATATCGGATTTTCGTCTTTGCTCGTTTGTATGATGTTGGGTACAATCTTCTGCAATATCTGCGATTTTTCCGAAGAATTGATGGATAGAGTCGACCGTTGGACTGCGCCTTTGTTCGTAATCTTCTTCGTCCTCAGCGGCGCAGAACTCGAACTCTCCGTATTCGCAAACGGTATGATAATTCTTATCGGCGTGGTGTATATTCTCAGCCGTTCAGCGGGGAAATACAGCGGCGCGTACCTCAGCTCGAAAATGGCAAAATGCGACGATAATATCGTAAAATATCTCGGTATTACCCTTTTGCCTCAGGCGGGCGTTGCCCTCGGTATGGCGAATATGGTTATGTCTTCGCCCGAACTCGGCGCGGACGGTTTGATTATTGCAAACATCACGTTGTTTGCCGTGTTGATTTACGAATTGGTTGGACCTATGCTGACCAAGATTGCCCTTTTAAAAGCCGGCGATATCAACCCCGAAGGCAAAACCAGCGCAAGACACGAACACGCGAAGAAAAAAGCTATGGAAAAACAAGCGTAACTTACAATTTCATACGCACGACGGCGAAGCGGAAAAAACCGCTTCGCCGTCTTTTTTATTTGTATCTACTTTTTTTAAAAATCCGTCCTGCCCAATAAAAAATCCGTCGTAACGTCAAAATAATCGGCAATTTTAACAAGATTTGGCGCAGTCGGTTCGCTGCGGTCCGTTTCCCAATAACAAACCACAGCAAAACTTACCCCCAACGCTTTCGCAAGCGCGGCTTGACTCACCCCTTTTTCTTTCCGTAATTCCAACAATCTTTCCCCAAATACTTTCATAATAAATATATTATACTCAATAAATTTAGTAAAAATGCTTGACACTCAATATATTGAGTGGTATAATATAATTGTTGCAAAGGAGGTATTATTATGCTTTTCACCTTTTTAAAAGGGTATATAAAATTCTTCTTTGTCTATTTTTTCTTTGGATTTTTTGCTATACTTTCTCTTTTTTTTATTATGGCTTGGGCTATACAACTAAATACAGGCGAAAGCTATTACGACTCCATAATCTATTTAACAAATCTAAGCGATTCTGATTTTTTGGGAACTTTTCAATATTTTATCTCGAAAAATGTGCCTTTATCTGATTTATTTGAACAACTTTTCGGCGATTCTGACATCTTGAAAGGTTTCGGATCTTTTTTCGAATATTCTCGAAATTTAATAACTGGAAAACAATCTGTATCTAAACAACAAATGTTTGCCGATTTATTCCCCGATATAGTAAAAATAGCCATAGCCGACTTGATTCTTTTTTTCTTGAAAAAGATAAAGCAAATATTTAGTTTTTTAAAAGGTTTTTCCGTTTCTTTGGGTTTTTTATTTGCTGGAATATTTTGGATCGCAGCTTGTTATACTTTTTCCTCTCTTACCCTTATTTGGATAGAAAAATATACGGCAACCATTACAAATCGTTATACGGTATATTGGTGCGTATTTATATTTTGTTTAATCTTACGCGCCCTATTAACCGCTTTTGATCCTCTATCTTTAAAGTTAAAGATAGACGTTTTTCCTTTCGTGTTTCTTTTTCTTCTTGAAACTGTATTTGGAGTTTTTAACAGCATTTTTGCTTGGCTCTTTTTCACAAATTTCAATTCACCTGTTTATTTTTGGGAAACATTTTTCTTCTTTGCCATTTATAAACTATTAAAACTCTTCATAGAATGGTCATTATTAAAAATATCTTTTCCTAATTTAGCAAGAAGAGGCGCAATAACAGCACTATTCTATTTATTATGAGAAAAAAAGTTTTATCTTGTTTTATCTTTGTCTTATTTTTCATAATTATCTTCTTTTTCTATAAATGCCCTATCAAATTGATTTTCGGCGTAGATTGTCCTGGGTGCGGTATGACGAGAGCGTATAAAGCGTTGTTAAAATTGGATATAAAATCCGCTTTTGCTTATCACGAATTATTTCCCATACCCTTTATTTTCGTAACGTATTTGCTATTTAAAAAAAGAATCGGCATTGGCGAAAAAAAAGAACTGATTTTTCTATCAATTTTCTATCTTATGTTTATAATAAGATGGATAATCAAATTATTTTAACAAAAGAAAAAATTTTAAGGAGATTATAAATTATGTATTGTAGAAACTGTGGCGAACACATGAACGACAATCAAGCGATATGCTTGAAATGCGGCGTAAAAGTCGGCGAGGGCAATCAATATTGTCCGAATTGCGGTAAGGAAGTAAATGAAAAAGCCGAAGTATGCTTAAACTGCGGCGTTTCCATTAAAAAAACGGAAACAAAAGAAGGCGGCGACCTCAACGGACACGACAAAATTAAAATTGCTTTATTTTCTTTCTTTTTAGGAAATTGGGGCGTTCACAATTTTATTATGGGCGAAAAGAAGAAAGGATTTACTAAAATTGCTTTATTCTTGTGTTGTGGAATTAGTATTATTCTCAACATTATTGACCTTATAAAAATTCTTACCAATTCCTATACGTACAACCCCGACGCTATGTTTTAAGCATAATAAAACAATCGGCAGATATACGTTCAACGCATACCTGCCACCTCCATTTTCAAAAAATCGGCGAATTTTCTTCGTCGATTTTTTTACGTATATTTTTATAATTTTTTCAACCCGTTTACGCTGTCAAAACAAAAATCTTCTCTTACGTCGGGTCGATAGGTTTCAACGCTTACGTTGTCCAAGGTCAATCCCTCAATATGGCGAAAATATATCCCTTTTGCAGGCAAAATACGCCCGTAAACGTACACTTCGGGATAATCCTGCGCTTCTTCTGGAACGTCGCGATTAACCGTTTTCACGCCGCCGTCCAATTTTAAACGAACGTTTCTAAGCGTAATATTTTCCAAAGGATAGCCCTTTAAACCGCACACGTTCGAGGTCATCTGCCAATCGCTGTTTGCCGTGTTGCCCGATTTCGTATCGTCAAAACTTTCCGCGACTCCAAAAATCCAGGGATATTGCGTCGTATCTCCTGCCGCATAACTGTAATAATTCCACGCAATAATTTCATACGGTTCGTACGGGCCGTCTGCTGTGATATTTTCAAGGGTTATATTGCGAATCCGCCCGATATCCCTGCCCTCAGGTCCACGCATACGCTTGCCTACGTGAATGAAAATGGGCGCGTTGACGTTTTTCATTTCCACGTTGCGAATGGTGATTCCGTCAATCACCGCGCCGTCAACGCTCTCGATAACAATGCCCGTGATACGGGTTTCACGAATCTTCACGTCCTCAATTAAAATATTTTCAAACCCGCCGTTGGTTTCCGTTCCGAATTTAATAGCGTTACAACGGCTCTTTACCCTGCAATTCCATACGTGAATATCTTTACATACGTCCAATCGGTTAAGATTATACGACGATTTAAACACAATTCCGTCGTCGCCCGTTTCAATATCACACGAATGAATACGTACGTTTTTTGAATTGTCGGGGCTGATTCCGTCGATATACACGCGCATTTTCAAACCAAAAATATCGACGTTTTCACAAGCTGTAAAATACACCGCCAAATCGGTTACGTTGTCGATTGTCAAACCGCTGACTTCCACGTTTTTACATCTTGTCAGCGTAATACATTTCGGACCTCTGCATTTGATTCCTCGTACGTTATCCAAATCCCACACCGAGCGCATATCGATCCGCCCCTCGCCCGTAATCGTTACGTTTTCGCAATCGAGCGCGACAAACAACGAACAATGGAAATTGCTGTGCGAAGAATCCTGATACAAGGGATAATCGTATTTTTCTTCGGGCGCAAAATCGTAAAAACTCGGCGCGCCCCAAACCTCTGCACTTTTGGTTATTTCCACACGCACGTTGCTTTTTAAAAACACCGTTCCTAAAACATAGTTTCCCTCGTCAAAACGCACTACTCCGCCACCAGCCTGCGCGCAAGCGTCCACCGCCTGTTGCACCGCCGTTGAATTGAGCGTTTTTCCATCTCCGATTGCGCCGTATTCTCTCACGTCAAAAATTTTCAAATCCATTCGACTTTTCTCCTTTTTTTATAATGATATTATACTGCAAAAACAACCGTTTGTAAATCTTATTGACGGGAAAAATTGGAAAATAATTGTTTTCGTCATATTTTTCTAAAAGTTTTCGCAATTTCCAGCCCATAATTTATTTCGTTAATTTTCTTGACAAAATTCCCTTTTTTATGTACAATAATAATGAAAAAACAAAGAAAGGAAATGGATATGAAAATTAAAACCAAAAAAGTGTCGTATGCGTTTGCAATTTCGCAAAAACCGCCGAAAAAACGTCCACTTAGAAAGCCTTGCTTTTTATTCAAGTTGTTGATTCGTCTGCTTTCCATTCCCGACCTAATCGCAACCAAATTTACGTTTACGAAAGAACGGATTGATAAGGCAGGGAAAGGTCCGCGTTTGATTTTAATGAATCATTCGAGTTTTATCGATTTAAAAATCGCCTCGCGGATTTTGTTTCCAAAATCGTATTATATCGTCTGCACGTCGGACGGATTTGTCGGAAAAGAATGGTTAATGCGTTTAATCGGGTGTATCCCTGCGCAAAAATTTGTAACCGACCTTGCGCTCACAAAAAATATTTTTCACGCAATTAAAGAACAAAAGACGAGCGTCTTGCTGTTTCCCGAGGCAAGTTATTCTTTCGACGGTTGCGCCACACCCTTGCCCCGAAAATTGGGCGCGTTGCTTAAAAAATTGGATGTACCCGTCATGACGATTATCACCGACGGCGCGTTTTTACGTCAACCTTTATATAATGGATTAAAATTGAGAAAAGTCCGTGTTTCGGCGCGTTATCGCTGTCTTTTGACAAGGGAAGAAATCGCGCAAAAATCAGTAGCGGAACTAGATAAAATTTTAAACAGAGAATTTTCCTTTGACAACTTTGCAAGGCAATACGAAACCAAAACGAAAATTTCCAATCCCGACCGCGCGGACGGATTACAACGTATCCTCTATCGCTGCGCAAATTGCCACGCAGAAGGACAAATGGAAGGGGCAGGTACGAAGTTAACCTGCAAAGCGTGTGGAAAATCGTATGAAATGGACGAATTCGGCAGATTGCGCGCGTTAGATGGCAACACCGAATTTTCCCATATCCCTGATTGGTACGCGTGGCAACGAGAATGTGTGCGTAACGATATTGAAAACGAAACCTATCACCAAGAACTTGACATTGAAATTGGCATTATGAGCGATTATAAAGCTATTTATATGGTAGGCGAGGGAAAATTAACGCACGACAAAAACGGATTTGTTTTAACGGGTTGCAACGGCGAATTGTCCTATACGCAATCAGCTCTATCCTCTTACAGTTTGTATTCTGATTATTATTGGTATGAAATCGGCGACGTCATTTGTATTGGCAACACAAAAATCTTGTATTATTGTTTTCCAAAACAAAAAGACGTCGTTGCAAAAGCAAGGCTCGCCGCAGAAGAATTGTACAAACACCAAAAATCTTTACCCGAAAAGCAAAAGAAAGAAACAGCTTGAATTGTCAAAACAGCATAGGCAGGTATGCGTTTCAACGCATACCTGCCATTTTTTATTTTTTACGCCAACACATAGCCAAATACGCAAACAGCGCAACACCAATAGGCAAAACGGATTCGTCAAACGTTGCTTTGGGGTGGTGCAACGGATAAACAAACCCTTTTTTACGCTCCCCAGCAGATATAGCAAACATTACCGACGGTATTTCATGGCTAAAATATGAAAAATCTTCCGAGCCTCCCCCTCTTGCGACACTACGCGAATCCAATTCCGCCGTTGTAAACGCTCTATCTTTCCCCAACAATTTTTTCGCGCAATCTGCCGTGAACGCAGACATGCCCCCGTCGTTTTTCAGCGTCGGACAGCCACTTTCAAACCGAACGGTTGCTTTGCCTTGAAATGCCGCCGCAATCCCGGCCGCAATTTCTTTCATTCGCATTTTCATTTTCTTTCTTGCGTCTTCGTCGTATGCGCGTAACGTACCTTTTAATACAGCCGTATCTGCAATCGCATTGCCTGCGTTGCCGCCTTGAAATTGTCCTATCGTCAACGTCGCGCGTTGGCTGATTGCAAGCTCTCTTGCCAAAATTTCTTCAAACCCAAGCAATATCCGCGCCCCTATCGTCAACGCGTCCACCCCCTCTTGAGGCGCTGCGCCGTGGCAACCTTTTCCTTTTACCTCAACGGTAAAATATTCGGCGGCAGGCGCGCTAACCCCCTCCGAACAAACCACTATCCTACCCGTAGACAAATCCCCACCTGTCGTTACGTGCGCCATTATCGCGCCGTTTACGTCGGGATTTTTTAATACGCCTGCCTCGATTACGTCTTTTGCCCCCTCCAACGTTTCCTCCGCAGGCTGAAACAGCAATTTTATCCGCCCCGTCAGTTCACTTTCCCGTTCTTTTATCAATTTTGCCGCGCCCAAAAGCATCGTCGTATGCAAATCGTGTCCGCAAGCATGCATATTTCCTATTTTACAGGCAAACTTCACGCCCGTTTCTTCTTTAATCGGCAAAGCGTCCATATCCGCGCGCAAAAGCAACGCATCTGCTTTCCCTTTGCCCGCCAACGCAATAACCCCCGCTTTTCCACAATCCTGCGGAACGTATCCCATTTCCGACAAACGAGCTTTTACGTACGCTTTCGTTTTTTTCAAATCAAAACCCGTTTCCGCATTTTCGTGCAAATACCGCCTATATTCTGACAATTCCTCCAACAATTCTTCTGCTCTGTTCAACAATGTCTTTTCCATATGCCCTCCCTTTTTTAGTTTGCTCACTATGCAAACTTTCTTTCGGTTTTTTGCAAAATAAAAGGAGCAGGTATGCGTTGAACGCAAATCCATGCCCTTTATTCCGTTTATCAAGTTATATCGGTATTTCTTTCACTTTCGCCTCTAAAAGCATATCTTTATCAACGATAATATGTACTTATGTCCTTTGATAATTCCCGCGACCACGTCTCCATTCGTGAAAACCTCTGTTTGTAATGCTTCATATCTTTTTTCCATTTTAATTACACTCCTTTATCTTTTCTAAAAAACAAACTTACCTTTACTTCATTTTAAGAAAATCACTAAAAATTGTGCCTAAAAATACAACTAAAAAAATTAAAATCCACATAATATATTCCTCTTGCTAGTTTCTTTTCTTCTAATATTATAAGTTCGCATCATTTAGATATTAAGCTTTTACCATATAATAAAAAATGCGCCCCATACGCTTACTAATCAAGTTTCGTTTCTTTCGCTCAATATTTGCGTCCACGAAATCGACGGTCTTATCCACGTTAGGGAAAAGCTCTTTCATAGCTGTTATGATTTTTTCACGCCTTGCCTTTGGTTTAGAAGAATACAAAGCACAAAATCAACTTACCCGTGAAGAAGTGTTCCAATTCCTGCTACATACGGCGAGAAAAGAGCCAAATTTGATGATACATTCGTTTATTCAAAGGGTAATCCATTTCGACGATAAAATCGAAATTTACTACACTTTCACAAACAAGCAATTACCCGACGGCGCTCCTGACGAGTGCTGTCGGGTTTCTTCTAACGAGCTGAAAGCCTTTATTTATAAGGATTTTAAGGAAAAAGAAAAGAACTACCCGAAAGGTTCGGATAGTTCCCGTCTGGTGCGGTCGACAGGAATTGAACCTGCATGGAGTTACCCACAAGATCCTTA
>JAFTPE010000026.1 GCA_017463425.1 Clostridia bacterium
AAAAAGAAAGATAAACCGAAAAAATAATTAAAAGGCTTGCTTGTGTGCGGTAGGCGGTTTTGGACGGTACTTAAGTACCTGCCGGTATAATGCCCTTTAGGGCAAAGTAAAGCCCCCACTTTTAGTGGGGGATACTTACTTTCTGTTTTCAAATCATATTCTCCAATATTAGTTTGTCCGCAACCAAGGCGATAAATTCGCTGTTTGTCGGTTTTTCCGAGCCAAGATAAATTCTTGCGCCGAAAATGGCGTTGATAGCGTCAATGCGTCCTCTGTTCCAAGCCACTTCTATCGCGTGCCGAATAGCGCGTTCCACTTTACTAGGCGTCGTATTAAATTTTTTCGCAATGGATGGATACAGTTCTTTAGTAACGCTGTTGATTATGTACGGACGTTCAATTGTCATTTTGATACCTTCTCGCAAATACACATATCCTTTGATATGTGGCGGTATACCAATGGAAATAAATATTTCACTGATTTTTTCATCCGTAGTTACAGGTTTTCTCTTCGTTACGTTCGATTCCTTATCCGTCGAAGGCTTGTCTTTCATCAAGTCCCGAATACGTTCCATTGCCGCAGAAATCGAAAACGGTTTTACCAAATAATACGCCGCGCCCGCTTCCATTGCTTTTTCTACCAACGTATCGTTTGCACTACCTGTTACGATAATTTTTGCCTCAGACCACGTTTTCTTTACTGTTTCAATCACACCAAATCCGTCCGTGCCTTTTAAAAACATACTTACAAGCAACAAATCAGGTTTCAAGCGCAAAATTTCTTTTATTCCCGCATCCCCGTCGTCGCCTGCATATAATACGTTAAAATCTTTGCTTTCGTCAAGCGCATCTTTCAACTGCTGTAATACCGCTTGATTCATCTCCAATAAGATTACTGAATTCGTCTTCATTGTAATCCTCCTAAAAAATTTTTCAGATTCCCTTTCGGTTCTTCTGTAAGTATCATTATACTACAAATTTTTTAAAGAGTAAAGCATTTATTTTACAATATTTAAAACTTTTTGTTCAATAATGAAAAATATTTTACAAAAGTCGTAAAATTGAAGCGAATTTTGTCGAAAGTGAGAAACAAGGCAATTCGTTTTTTGAATTGCCTTGTCGATTATACAATTTTAAGCGTGAGTTTCGTCGATATATTCGTCATACGTAACTTGACGGTCATACGTTTTTTCCTCATTGATTTCGATAATACGATTTGCAACGGTGTTCATCAATTCTTGGTCGTGTGAGGTAAGCAACATACAACCTTTATAATTGCTAAGTCCGTTGTTCAGTGCGGTAATCGATTCGAGGTCGAGGTGGTTCGTAGGTTCGTCAAAAATAAGGAAATTGCTACCCTCCAACATCATTTTAGCAAGCATACAACGTACTTTTTCTCCACCTGATAATACTTTTGCCTGTTTTAAAGCCTCTTCGCCCGAGAACAACATGCGCCCCAGCCAGCCGCGAAGATATTCTTCATAATGGTCGTTAGAAAATTGGGACAGCCATTCCACAAGATTCAAATCGCAGCCTAAGAAATATTCGTTATTGTTTTGAGGAAAATAGGAAACAGAAATCGTCTTTCCCCATTTAACAGTACCAGAATCAGGCTGTTCCTTGCCCATAAGAATATCGTAAAGCATGGTAAGCGTCGTGCTTTTGTCGGATACGATTCCGATTTTTTCATCACGTTGAACGGTAAAGGACAAATCTTTAAAATATCCTTCTTTGGTCAAACCTTCTACAATCAAAATATCGTGTCCAATTTCTTTTTCAAATTTAAAATCAATAAACGGATACTTACGAAGCGAGGGTTTAAAATCGTTGATCGTAAGTTTTTCCAATTCTTTCTTTCTTGAGGTTGCCTGTCTTGATTTAGAAGCGTTTGCTGCAAACCGAGCGATAAATTCTTGCAATTCTTTGGCGCGTTGTTCGGCTTTTTTATTCTGCTCTTTTTGTTGACGGGCAAGCAACTGACTTGTTTGATACCAAAAATCGTAGTTACCGACGTACATATTGATTTTTCCAAAGTCCACGTCGCAGATATTGGTACAAACTTTGTTTAAAAAGTGTCGGTTATGCGAAACGATAATAATGGTATTTTCAAAATCCATTAAATAATTTTCTAACCACCTTACCGTTTTGATATCCAAGTTATTCGTCGGCTCGTCCAAAAGCAAAACGTCGGGATCTCCAAACAACGCTTGCGCCAACAAAACACGGACTTTTTGCTTTGCGTCCAAATCGCTCATTAAAGAATAATGCAATTCTTCCCCGATTTCCAATGCGTTTAAAAGTTGCGCCGCTTGAAATTCTGCGTCGTAACCATTCATTTCCGCAAACTCGCTTTCAAGTTCAGCCGCGCGAACGCCGTCTTCTTCGGAAAAATCAGGCTTTGCGTACAAAGCGTCCTTTTCGTCCATTACTTCCACCAATCTTTTATAGCCCATCATTACGGTACGCAACACCGTTTCGTTGTCGTACATATTTTGGTTCTGTTGTAATACGGACATACGCTCGTTTTTATTCATACTGACAAAACCTTTCTGCGGTTCAATTTCTCCAGAAAGCACTTTTAAAAACGTAGATTTTCCCGCGCCGTTTGCGCCGATAATTCCATAACACTTCCCTTTCGTAAACTTCAAATTCACGTCTTCAAACAATTTTTTACTGCCGAATTGCAACGAAACACCCGTAACCTGTAACATCAAAATACCTCTATAACATTATTTTCCTTGAAGATTATACCATATAAATTTTTTTAAAGCAAACGTTTACGCCCGTATTCCGTTTTTTATTTCTTATAAATGAAAAAAGAAAAAATCCCGAACGTATTATTCGGGATTTTTTCAATCGATAACGCCTTATTTTACGAGTTTTTCTAATTCCGTAGCGACGTCCGCAACCGTAATCAGGTTTTCCACTTCGTCGTCGGGAATCACAATTCCGTATTCGTCCTCCAATTCGCTGAGCAATTCAACAACGTCCAACGAATCCGCGCCCAAATCGTCCACGATTTTTGCGTCGGGTGCTACCTTTTCCAAAGGCAAATTAAGCGCCTCTGCAAGCATTGCTTGAATTTTTTCTAACATACAATTATCCTCCGTATAATTCGAGTTTTAAAAACTTTACTTTCATATTTTAATATAATCTCCAAAAAATGTCAAGCATTTTAAGTATTATTTATTTTTCTTTCTCATTGTAAGCCCGATACGATTTTTCTTAACGTCCACTTCTTTTACCCGTACCTGCACAATTTGACCTACTTTCAAAACTTCCGACGGGTGTTTGATATACCGATCCGTGATTTCGGATATATGCACCAAACCGTCTTGATGTACACCGATATCGATAAACGCGCCAAAATCGACTACGTTGCGAACCGTTCCCGTTACTTCCATACCAACTTGCAAATCTTCAATTCCCATAATGTCTTTACGGAGCGTTGGCGCGGGTAAGCCCTCGCGAATATCTCTGCCCGGTTTCATCAATTCGGTTACGATATCCATTAGCGTAGCTTTGTCAAGTTCGGTTTCTTTTGCCGCTTTTTCCTCTCCGTATTCTTTGATTTTTTGCCTCAAATCGGCAATACGGCGCGCTTTTACGTCTTCGGTAGTATAAGAGAACAACGAAAGCAGTTTTTCCGCTTTTGTATACGATTCCGGGTGTACCGCTGTATTATCTAAAATATTATCGCCTCCGTCAATGCGTAAAAATCCTGCGCATTGGGTGTATGCTTTTTCTCCAAGTTTGGGCACTTTCAACAGTTGTTTTCTCGATTTAAATCTACCGTTTTCTTCGCGATACAAAACGATATTTTTTGCTACGGAAGAATTCAATCCTGCAACGAATTTCAACAGCGATACACTGGCGGTGTTTAAATCTACGCCGACGCTGTTTACGCAATCTTCCAACACGCCCGCAAGCGCGCCGTCCAAACGTTTTTCATTCATATCGTGTTGATATTGCCCAACCCCTATCGATTTGGGGTCGATTTTAATGAGTTCTGCAAGAGGGTCTTGCAATCTTCTTGCTATAGAAACCGCGCTTCTTGCCGTAACGTCGTAATCGGGGAATTCTTCCGCGCCAAGCGCGCTAGCGGAATAAACGGACGCGCCTGCCTCGTTTACGATTACGTAGCCTACTTCTCTGCCTGTTTCCGCTTTGATTTCTTTAATCAATTCAGCAATAAAAATTTCGCTTTCTTTACTTGCCGTACCGTTCCCGCAAGAGATAACTTCTACTGCATATTTTTCAATCAATTTTTTCAAAACGATTTTTGCTTCTTCGGTTTTGTTTTGAGGAGGAGTGGGGAACACAACCGTTTTATCAAGCACTTTTCCCGTCCCGTCTACTACGCAAATTTTACAACCCGTTCTAAACGCGGGGTCCCACCCCATGGTAATTTTATCCTTTACGGGCGGTTGCATCAACAACGGCTTTAAATTGAGTTCAAACATTTTAATTGCTTGTTCGCTGGCGTCCTCGAATAACTGCGCGCGCACCTCTCTTTCCACCGAAGGCGCAATCAAACGTTCGTATCCGTCCTCTGCCGCTTCTTTTACAATTTTCGTGCTTTCGCCTCCGTCCTTTAAAAAGCTCGCCGCGGTGATACGTTTTGCAAATTCCGTATCTACCCGTAAGGAAACCTTTAAAAATTCTTCTTTTTCACCACGATTGAGCGCTAAAATACGATGGCTTTTCGCTTCGCTGACAGGCTCGCAATAATCCGCGTACATACCATACGTTTTAGTTTGGTCTTCCTCTTCTTTTCCCTTAGCGTATGAAGAAACGATTTCGCCGTGTTTGAAAAAGAAATTACGCAATTTTTTACGGGTTGCGGCGTCGTCGGAAATTATTTCCGCTATAATATCCCTTGCACCGTCAATCGCTTCGTCTACGGATTGTACTTCTTCCGTAATATATTTTTCCGCTTCTTTTTTCACATCTACCGTTTTATCCTGCGATAAAATAACGTCGGCGAGCGGTTGCAATCCTTTGGCGATCGCCATTAAAGCGCGCGTTTTTCTCTTTTGTTTATACGGACGGTAAATATCTTCCACCTCTGTAAGCGTTGCTGCTTTATCCAATGCAAGACGAATTTCTTCCGTCATTTTACCTTGTTCGGTAATGGCATTCGTTACTTCTTCTTTACGTTTTTCAAGATTGCGAAGATAGGTCAAGCGGTCAAACAATTCACGTAAAATCTGGTCGTCGCAACTGCCCGTCATTTCTTTACGATAACGCGCGATAAAAGGAATGGTATTCCCCTCGTCAATCAGAGCAACGATATTGTTCGCATGGGTGGGAGTTAAATGAAATTCTTCGGTAATCGTTTGTAAAATATCCATAATTCTATACCTTTATATTATTTTATTTTCAAGGAACGTAAATATTCCTTTTGCGCATTGGTCAAACGATAGCTTTCTATCGCTTTTTGTATTGATTTATTATGCGTTGTTTTATCTAAAAACTCGCTTTGTAATATTTCTAAACCGAAATCGTAGTATTTAATCAAAATTTCTGCCGTGAGCCATGCCACCGCCATATGTACGTAATAAAGCCGTGTATCTGCCATACGGATATATTTCAAAAGTGTCGAAAAATATTCTTCTTCAATATACGCGTATAACAGCGTTACAAGGACGTATCTTTGATAAAATTCTCCGCCGTTTGAAAACAGCTGGTCTAAAATAGGCAAAAATTCGCCTTTATGTTTTTTCAAGCAATTCGTTTTAAAACAATCGCAAGTAGCCCAATTATCTATCCACGAAACGCATTTTTCTACCCATTTTAAAAATTCTTCGTATGGCAAATCGGCAACTAGGCACAATTTAATAAAAATAACTTCAAAGTATTCGTTTGGAAAAGAAAAAATATCGTCAAAATCCTTTGCATATTTTTTTGCTATTGCTCGCATAGTCGGGGTACGGACGCCCAAAATCGTTTGCTGCGTCGGGATTAGCTTTTTTTGAAATTCTGAAAACGATTGTTCTTTATATTCGTTTAATTCGTTAAGAAATTCCGTATACGTCATCAAGCGCGTTCCTCCATATGGTTTCTGAAAAACGTGGATTTGCAGGACTTGTTGACGGCATTTTTTCATAAAGGATACCGCAAGTAGCAAAATGTTCGGAAAACAAATTGTACGCCAAAGTGCCGTTTAATAAAATTTTTTCAATCTTTGCCATAGCAAACACTTGGTTTAAATCCGCGATTTCCACATTTTTTATTGAAGAATCCGCCGATCCTTCGATTTCACAAGCCATAACCATATCCCAAAGCGCAATATTGCGACGAAACAAAAACTCTTTTTTCCCCTCAATCGTTTCTGGAATTTCTTCGTTGAAATATCCGCAAACCGTCCGCCAAAACCGATTTTGTTTGTTTCCGTAATAAAAATCGATTTGACGGCTTTTCACAGACGGAAAGCTGCCTAAAATCAGAACTTTGCTATTCTTATCAAATACGGGCGCAAACCCGATTTTTCTTTGTGTAGTTTCCATACAACGTTATCATTCAAGCGGTTTGTCCGTCGCCCCAACGATAGCCGTGGCTTTATTTTTTTCATCAAACATAGTTTGTATCACGTCTTGCGCCATTTCGTGCGTCATAGTGTTGATCCGCGCGAGTCTTTCTTCAAAATCGAAAATTTTATCAAAATACAACATATATTTTCCGTACAACAGCATTTGTGAATTGCTGCTTTCGTTGCTGAAAAACATACCGGCTTTCATTTGTTCGCGACTGCGTGAAAATTCGTCCTCGGTAATACCTTTTTCTTTCATAATGCGAATAACGTCGCAAATTGCCTCATACGCTTCGTTGGTATTGGCAGGATTTACGCCTGCGTAAATATTAAGAGAACCACATTCTGCATACGAAGAAACGTAGGAATAGACCGAATACGCCAATCCGCGTTTTTCTCTAACTTCTTGAAACAGCCTTGCGCTCATTGATCCACCCAATACGCCGTTAATTGCGCTGACGATATCCGTTTTTTCGTCCGCACGAGCAACAGACGGATACGCGAGTGCCAAATGCATTTGTTCGATCGGTTTATTTTTAAACAGATGTTTGCGATTACAAATTATTTTTTGTTCGCGCGCCTCGAATTTCCCCGTTTCTAACGTCCCAAAATACGTTTCCACCAATGCTTGCGCCGTCGCCATATCCACGCCACCAGCAAAGGAAATAACGATATTTTCGGGACAATATCGAGCCCGTTTATATTGATAAATATCTTCGACTGTAAACCCTTTCACGTTTTTTGTCGTACCTAAAATGTTACGCCCGTAATTCTCCTTTCCGTAAAACGCAGACGCCAACAAATCCAAACATAAATCTTCGGGCGTATCTTCGTTCATTGAAATTTCTTCGCAAACCACGCCCTTTTCCCGTTCCATTTCTTCTTCGGGAAATGTCGAATTTAAAAACAAATCCGAAAGCAATTCAAAACACGCCGCGGTATGCTCGGTGATACATTTAGAATAATAACACGTCAAATCCTTACCTGTAAACGCATTTACTTGCGCTCCAAGGCGGTCAAATGAATCGGAAAGCTCGAACGCATTACGTTTTTTCGTGCCTTTGAATTGCATATGTTCGATAAAATGAGAAATACCGTCCTCCGACGCTGTTTCCACGCTTGCGCCCGTACCGACGAGAATCCCCATCGTTACCGAGCTGAGTCCTTCCATTTTTTTCACCACGAGCCGCAGCCCGTTTTCATATCTTTTTTCAAATATCATTTTTTTATCCTTCTTTTTGTAAATTTTCCGACACCGTTATCACGGTTAAGGAAAGTGTTTCGTAATATTTTAAAATATCATCAAGCGCATCTGCCGTCGCCGCCATGGGATGCATTAAAACAAATTCGCCGCCTTTGATATTTTTCGTTGCCCGCGTATAAATAAGAGCGGGGTTTTTATCACGCCAATCAATCGTATCTCTCGACCAAAGAATGGTTTTCATTTTTAATAAACGACACGCCGATAACGTATTGTCGTCATACGCGCCTGACGGAGGCGCAAACAAAGTCGGTTTTTGAGAAATTGCCAATTCGATAAAACGATTGCAATCGACTATTTCCTTGCGATTTTGTTCGACGTTCATTTTTGAATGATCTTTATGAAAATATCCGTGATTGCCGATTTCGTGTCCTGCTGCATAAATATCTTTTAAACAATCTACGTTATCGTCCGCCCAACATCCACCTATAAAAAAGGTTGCTTTTGCGCTATGTTCACCCAAAATATCCAATATCCGATATACTTCTTCCGTGCCCCAATATACGTTAAACATAAGAGATACACCGTTTGATTGATGCGGCGAAGAACGATAAATTTCAGTATGATCGCCCTCAGTTTTCAAAGCTCTTTCCATCGGCGCAAAACAGAGCGCGCCTATGGACAATACGAGAACGCTAAGCACAACGTTACTTGCAATATTATATCGCAACGAACATAAATCCATTTTTTCGTTTTTTTGAGTTTTCACGGTATCACCTCGAAAAAAGATTTCGTAATATTGTATTATCGCTCTTTTCGGGTTATGCCTATACCGCTATTTGATTTTGACAATCGTAACGCCCGTTTCCCCTTCGCCGTATTGCCCCAAACGATATTCGGCTACGTTTTTATGTTTACGCAAAAATTCGTGGATTCCTGCCCGTAATTTTCCAGTACCTACACCGTGTACGATACGGACTTCCTCTAAATTCGACACCACAGCGGCATCAATAAACGCCTCAACGTCAGGAAGAGCCTCTTGCACCGTCAAGCCTATTACGTTGATTTCTAGGGACGGAGCGCGCTTTTCTACCAATCGTTTACTGATTTGCACTTTTTCTGACTCGGCTTTCTTTTTCCAAGTCGGCTTTTTAACAGTTTGCGCTTTTGTTTCGTGAAATACAACAGCCAAATCGGAAATTTTACTGCGAACACGCATATTTCCGCACAAAATTTCCGCTTCGTTCTTTTGCAACCGTATGTTTTGCACCACGCCTTCCTGCCCGATATTCGTAACGTAAACTTTTGCGCCCAATTTTAATTCGTCCGCTTTTATCGGCAGATATTTTTCCCCGAAATCTTCTTCCGTTTCACTTTCATAGGCTTTGTTTTGCAATTTATTTTTTAACGTACGCGCTTTGATAAGCTCGGCTTCGCTGACGCTTTCTTTTGCGAATATTTCTTCGATTTCACTAAGCAATTCTTCTGCGTCTGCCGTACGTTCGTTAATGATACGCCTTGATTCGGCTTTTGCCTGCGCGAAAAGTTTTTCTTTTTCTTTCTTCAGCTTTTCCCTTTCCGTTTCTAAAATCGAAAGTTTTTCTTTCCATTCCGCTTTTAAAAGATTGCATTCTTGCAAGGTTTCTTCCGCTTTAACACGGCTTTCTTCTGCCGTTCTAACGATATTTTCAAATTTTTGCGCGTCCTCGGATAAATTGCTCAGCGCATCCTTTAAAATAGCCTCGTTCAACCCCAAACGCCGAGAAATCGCCAAAGCGTTGCTCGCCCCAGGCAAACCGATCCGAATCACGTAAAGCGGTTGTAAAGTGTTGGTGTCAAATTCCATACACGCATTTTCAATACCCTCCGCGGAAAACGCAAATTCTTTTAAAGCCGTATAATGAGTGGTAACCACGCCTGCGCAACCGCTCTTTAAGAGATACGCAACGATTGCTTTGGCAAGCGCTTGGCCTTCGTCGGGATCTGTACCTCCACCCAACTCGTCTATCAAAACGAGGCTCTTTTTATCAGCGCGGTTCACGATATCGATAATATTCGTGATATGTGAAGAAAACGTAGACAAACTCTCTTCAATACTTTGCGCGTCGCCAACGTCGCAATAAATTTCGTCAAACACCGACAAAACCGCGCGTTTTGCAGGCGTAAATAAACCGCACATTGCCATCAAGCAAAATAACCCGACCATTTTTAAAGTAACCGTTTTACCGCCGGTATTTGGTCCGCTGATCAACAAAAAACGATACTCTTTTCCCAGAGCCAAGCTGACGGGAACAACCTTTTTCCTATCTATCAACGGGTGTCTGCCCATATCGATACGAATCACGCCGTCGGCGTTGAGTTCAGGACATACGCAACTGAGTTTATAAGCGTACTCTGCGCGTGCATATGCGCAATCAAGTTCTTCCAATACTTCGATATTTTTCTTTAATTCTGCGCTCATAAATCCGGCGCGACGGGACAATTCTCCCAAAATGCGTTCTACTTCTTCTTTTTCGTCAATGGCGAGAGAACGCAATTCATTGTTCATTTCCAATACTTCTTCGGGTTCGATAAAAAACGTTGCGCCGCTTGCCGAGCGGTCATGTATAAAGCCTTTGATATTTCGTTTGTATTCCGCGCGAACAGGCAAAACGTAACGATTGTCGCGCATTGTAATAATGCCGTCTTGTAAAAATTTCCCCTCGCTGCCTGTTAAATATTCGGCTAAACGAGAACGGATTCTCTCGTTTAACAAACGAATTTCTTTACGAACGGTATACAACTTATCGCTGGCGTAATCGCTTACTTCCGAATCGCTGAGAATTTTCGTTTTAATATCTTCTTCCAATACTTCGTCGTAATATAAATTGTCTGAAAGTTCCCTTAATTTGTAAATCTCGTCGTCGTTTACGCCACGTATTCCTGTAAAAGCAATTCTTGTAGAACGCAGAAGATTTTCAATTTTTAGCAATTCACCGCAAGAAAGCGTCGAGCCTTTTTCCGCGCGTTCCAATTCGTCAAAAAATTCGGGAAAATATTCAATTTTTGATATGTCGTAAGAAAAGAGTAATTTTACTCCTTCTTCCGTCTGTTTCAGTCGATTTTTTGCCTCCGAAATTTGACTGCTCGGTTGCGTGGAAATCATACGCGTTTTGCTACCGTCTAACACCGCATATTCTGCAACTATCGACAAAATTTTATTCAGTTCGGTTTTTTCAATAGCTCTTTGATTCATAATTTTTTACAGTACGCCTCGTTTTAAATGTCCCGAAGTATATTTTTTATAAATATCCTTTTGTTTTTCTTCGTCGTGTCTTGCTTCAAAAGCTGTTTTTTTATCGTTCGTAATCGTCAAATCCAACAATTTCCCTGCCCCGTTTATCCCTTTGGATATTAGATTGGCGCAATTATATACCTCAAACCGACAACTGCCGTCTGCCGACGTATATCTATTTACGGGAAATTCACGATTATTTTCGTCCGTCAAGGTATACAAGCTCTTTTTCTCGCAAACGTTGCAAGTTTTTGCAAATGGACAATAACAAAGGTCCATCAATTTTATATCCCCCGAAGACAACACGAAGGCTTTTTCTCCTATCAACGTCTGTAATTCTTCTGCGTTTAATTCTTTGGATATTGCGTAATAAACAACGTTTGGAATCGTCAGCAATTCGTTAATCGCAGCCGAATTGAACAAATTCAAACCCGTACCTGCGAAAATTTTTAAACCGTTGCGTTTTGCAAAAACGATTCCTCCATAATTTTCTATATATATCCCGTCAATGGTGGTTTCTTGTAACCATTTTTCTAATATTTGTATATCTTTTGAGGTACAAAACGCAGGATAATACAAATATTTTTCAAAATCGCCTTTTGTAAACGAATTTGGCAAAGGCTCTAGATAAGATTGTGGTTTATAAACGGCAATGTCCGTCCTTAATCCCGTAAAATCGTTTGCAATAACTGCGGTTTTTTCATTCTTGCCCGTAAGGTTTATTTTTTCTATCTGTAAAACCTCGTATTGTTTGTGGTTTTGAACGGTTATACATTGCGACAACTGTGTATAAAATTTACGGCGAAAAGCATTGAGCTGAGATTTTGGAATAAAAATATTCCCCTCCAAACAAATTTTATCAAACGCAATCTCTATTGGCAATCCGTCCGTTTTTAAGAAACAATTTGTTATTTCTTCTTTCGTCAACGCGCGATTGTCCGCGCTTTGTAAAACTTCGTCGGAAAGTACGGTAAACTCTTTCCATTTGGCAACGGCTTTTTCATTTTCTTTAAAACACAAAGAAATGGAAATTTGTTCTCGTTTTTCCGCATTTAATACCCGTTCGTTAACCGTAGAATCCGTTGTGATAAATACGCTGTCGCCGTTTAATAAACGAGTTTTAGAAGAGATCACAAACCCTCTATTTTTCAATTCGGAAAACATTGCTCCGCCAACTTCTTTTCCATTTCTTAAAATTTTAAACGCATCTCCTTTACGGGGCGAAAAACGACTTTCTACGTAATATTTGGCATTTTCTACTTTCACAACGCCAACTTTTTCCCCGATATGTCCTTGCACGGCAGGAGATAAAAACCGCTTGTCCTGTCCAAACGCCAAACCTTTGGTATAATTGCCACGATTGTACGTCCGCTTTAAATCGGACAATGCCTGTTCTTTCCCCGCCTTTTTATCTAAAATCAAGCGATAATACCGAACTGCTGCGGCAACGTATTCCTCCCGTCGCATTCTCCCCTCAATTTTGAAAGAAACGACGCCTGCCTCTATCAATTTTTCGATATCTTCCGACACGCTTAAATCAGAAAGAGAGAGCGCGTAAGTCTTATCCTCGAATCCGTTTCTATCGTAGGAATACAATTTGCGGCAAGGCTGTTTGCATCTGCCTCGATTTCCGCTGTTACCGCCTACAAACGAGGAAAAATAACATTGTCCTGAAAAACAGGTACATAACGCGCCTTGTATAAACGTTTCCGTTTCTATAATTTTCGTAATTTTTTTAATTTCTTCCAAAGGAGTTTCTCTTGCAAGTATCACACGAGAAAAACCACATTCTTTTGCAAAAATTGCGCCCTCTACAGTACATACGCCCGCTTGCGTGCTTAAATGCAACACGATATCCGGATAACGACTGTGCAATACGCGACCAAGCAAAGCATCTTGCAGAATAATTGCGTCTGCGCCTAATCGCCAAACCGTGGCAATCGTCGAAAAGAACTCGTCCATTTCCGTTTCTTTTACGACGGTATTCATAGCAACGTATATTTTTACTCCGTTAAAATGGGCGTTCCGAATCACCGCAGACAATCCGTCCACGTCAAAATTTTCCGCGCTTTGTCTTGCGGAAAAAGAACTATATCCCAAATATACGGCATCTGCGCCGTTGTTGATTGCCGCCGCGGCACAAGCCGCATTTCCTGCCGGCGCTAAAATTTCCAACATGATATCCTCTCGTTTATCTACCGATACTGCGTGTAATCAATTCTTCCGAAGCGTCGTAACCCATACTTTTCAAACGGAAATTACGCGCCGCGACTTCTATAATAATCGCCAAATTACGCCCAGGACTAACGGGAATGGTGAGTTTTGGCACTTTAATACCAAAATACGACGTAGACGACATTTCATCTCCGATACGGTCATATTCCTTACCTTGTTGCCAATTTTCAAGCTGAATAATCAGTTGTATTTTCTTTTCATCCAAAACCGATCCCGAACCGTACATACTTTTGACGTTAATAATTCCTATCCCACGAAGCTCCATAAAATAGCGAATGATATCGGGGGCAGTACCGTACAATTCATTTGCAATTTCTTTGATGATAACGTTGTCGTCGGCAATCAATCGGTGTCCTCGCTTGATAAGCTCCATTGCCGTTTCGCTTTTCCCTACGCCGCTTTTTCCCGTCAGTAATATGCCTACGCCGAATACTTCCATCAATACGCCGTGTTCGCTAACCGAAGGCGCTAACAAGCGGTTGAGATAAATATACAAATCGCTCATAAGGTCGGTAGTAACCTTAGGAGAACGGAAAATGGGACACGTGTGCGCTTTCGCCGTATCTACCAATTCTGGAAGCGCAGGCAAATCACGGCTGAGAATAATGCAAGGCAATTCGCCGTGTGAAAACAGTTGTGTCAATTTTTCTTTCCGTTGCTCGGAAGAAAACGTGCGCAAATATTCATATTCGGAAAGCCCCAAAACGATAACGCGCTTGCTATCAAAATAATTAAAAAATCCCCCTGCGAGTTGTAATCCAGGTCTTTCCACGCTCATACTTGCAAGGGTTACTACGCCTCTGCCCGTATATATAATTTCAAGATTTAAATCGTAAGCAAATTTGTCCAGCATTACGCTATGTGTTACCTGCCCGCTCATATTTTATTCCTCCGAAAAACCAAATTTCTCGATAATTGCCGCTACGGCGTTTTCTTCGTTTGTAAATTCACAAACGTAGTCAGCTGCTTGTTTTAATAAATCGTCGGCGTTCTTTACCGCGACGCCAAGCCCTGCCTTTTCTATCATAGAGATATCGTTGCGTTGATCGCCGATGGCTATCGTTTTAGATAAAGGTACGTTGTAATAATTCGCCAACGTTTCCACCGCCGTTCCCTTGGAATAATTTTTATTGATAACCTCTACTAATACAGCGTCGCTCTGCGTTGTACAACACCCCTCGAAATTTTCTTTATCCAACTCTTTTAAAATTCGTTGACTGTCGTTAGGTAAAACCATAGCCAAAAATTTATACGAACATAACCCCGTTTCTTCGATAAATTGAGAAAGCGGTTTATCTAAAACAAGTTTCGCTTTGCCTCGAACGGCTTTCTCATAAAATTTCAAAGCCTCGTCGTCTTTGTTGCAATAAAAATCCCATAAATCATAGGCGTGGATATGCAAATCCATTTCTTCCATTTTTTTACAAATTTTCAAGGTGGTATGATGCGGAATTACACCGCTTGAAATAACTTTTCCCGTTTCTATATCCATAATGATCGCGCCTTGACACACAGACATCATACCTTTAAGCCCAAGTTCTCTTGCACGCGACAAAATCCCCGACGGCATACGCCCCGTCGAGATTGCAAACGCGCCACCTGCTTCGATATATTTTGAAATGGCTTGTTTATTTGTTTCTGAAATTGTTCCGTCAGCCTTTACCAACGTACCGTCAAAATCGGAAACGATTAACGGATAATTTATCTTTCGCATACTTTTATAATTCCTCTCTAAAATAGGTATAAATTTTTTTTGCAAGCTCTGGTCCAATCCCTGCAGTTGTCGCCAAATCGTCCACGCTTGCGCTCATAATTTTATCAATCGTACCAAATTTTTCCATCAACGCCATACGTTTTTTCTTACCAATACCGTTTATCTCCTGTAATACGGAGGCAAGATTACGTTTTGAATGAAGATTACGAAAATAGGTAATTGCAAAACGGTGCGCTTCGTCGCGAATCCGTTGCAACATTTTCAACGCGTAATCTCTATGATTGATACGTACGCTGTCTTGCGAAAACAGCGTAAACACTTCTTCCTCTTTTTCAGCAAGAGAAATCAGTTCGATATCCGTTACGTTCATTTCGTCAAATACTTCTTTGATTGCAGAAAGCTGTCCCTTTCCGCCGTCGATAATAATCAAATCAGGTTTTGGAAAACGTTCTTCCTCTGCCGTTCCTAATTTTGCGAGCCGTCTTCGCATCATTTCTTGATGCGAAGCGTAATCGTTTGCACCCTCTACCGTTTTTATTTTAAAACGTCGATAACTGCTGCGTTCCGCCTCTCCGTCAATAAAGACGACCATTGCCCCTACTTTATCCACGCCACTGACGTTGGAAATATCGTAACATTCCATACGCTTTGGATATTTTTTTAATCCCAACACGTCTTTTAAGCGCATACAAGCATTTTTCGTCATATCGTTTTTATGTTTGATTTTATCGACAGATTTTGCCAAATAGTCTGCCGCGTTTTTTTGAGCCATTTCCAAAAGGCGTTTTTTAACGCCTTGTTTGGCAAGCACGATATCCACTTTTTTTCCAAATTTTTCAAGAAAATACTTTTCTAATAAGGCTTTTTCGCAATATTCTTCGGTGATAATTTCAGGCGGTAATTCGTGCGCGTTATAAAATTGAATGATAAATGCCGTCAATGCGTCCGATTCAGAAAGCGAACTGTCTTCCAACGCAAAATTACTGCTGCCTTGCATAATTCCGCCTCGCGTAATCAATACGTTTACGGAAGAATAGATATAATTTGTTCGAAGTGAAATGATATCCGCATTTATCGAACGATTGAGCGCGGTAATCCGTTTGAGTTTTAATTTGGAAAGCATATTCAATTTTTCGCGATATTCCATTGCCAACTCAAATTCTTCGTTTTCAGCAAAACGCAACATTTTTTCACGTAAAATTCGTTCTGTTTCTTCGTAATTTCCGTCTAAAAACGCAATCGTTTCTTTCACGCGTTTTGCGTATTCTTCTTTGTCGCAAGCATGCGCGCAAGGCGCAAGACACCGTCCCAAATGATGCGCAAGACAAGGTTTTTTGGGCTTTTCCCCGATTGCGGTAGAACAGGTGCGAACGTTATGCACCAAGCTGACGATATCCAACAAATCTCCACAGCGCACACCACCCATAAAAGGGCCGAAATATTTTCCGTCCTTTTGAATTTTTCGCGTAATCGATACCCTGGGAAATTCTTCTTTCGTATGCACTTTAAGATACGGATACGTTTTATCGTCTTTCAATAAAATATTGTATTTGGGCTTATATTTTTTTATTAAATTATTCTCCAAAGCCAAAGCGTCGATTTCCGTTTGCGTGATAATATAATAAAAATCCGCAATATTTTCTACCATCGCCGCTACCTTTTCAGGTTTTGCAGAAGAATGAAAATATTGACGCACTCGATTTTTTAAAACGCGCGCCTTTCCAACGTAAATTACGATTCCATCTTTATCCAGCATTACGTATACGCCGGGATTTTCGGGAAGTAAATCAAGTTTTTCTTTCAATTCACCCATAACAGTACCGTAGTCCAAAACACGAAAAATCGAACGACGAAATTTCCCGTCGTTCAACGTTCGTTCTCGGATACTATTATTATATACCAAATTTGAAAAATTTGCAAGGAAATGAAAGGAAATAATCCTCTTTAACAGCCTAAAAACTCAATTCCTTTTAAAATAACGTCGTTAATTGCGTCGTTTGTTAAACTGTAAAAAACGATTTTGCCTTGCCGACACGCTTTTACAATCCCTGCGCCACGCAAAAAGCGCAACTGATGCGAAACCGTAGTTTGATTGATATCCAAAATCCGAGAAAGGTCGGTTACGCATAATTCGCTGATTGCCAAAGCCGATAAAATCCGTACGCGCGTATAATCCGCAAAAACGGAAAAAAAGCACACAACGCCTTCCAGAATTTCGCCCTGCGGTACGTAATCCTCGATTAAACTTTGTGTGCGTTTATCCAATAATAACATTTGCGACATATTTATACCTCCTGATATGTTTCTTTGGGAATATGATAACATATACGCAAACGTTTTTTTTCATTTATTTTGTCATATTTAGTTGGATTTTGTACTTTTAGATTAAGAAATTTTTTTCACTTCGTAACCTGCGTTGGTAACGGCTGCCGTCAACGCTTCGTCGCTTACTTCGCCGTTTACTTCTAAGGTAGCGGTTTTCTTTTTCAAATTTACTTCTACCAAAAGGACTCCGTCCACACCCTCTAACGCTTTAGTTACGTGCGCAACGCAATGTTGGCACATCATTCCTTCTATTTTTAAGGTCTTTTTCATATCGTTGTTCTCCTGTTTTTTGTTTGTATTTTGTTTAAACCTCGTCAAACGCAAGGCATTGGTTACGACAAATAACGAACTACAACTCATACAAGCCGCGCCAATCATAGGATTTAAGGCAAGCCCAGCAAAAGCGAATACGCCTGCGGCAACGGGAATTGCAATGCAATTATAAAAAAATGCCCAAAATAAATTTTGTTTGATATTCCTTACCGTAGCTTTGCTTAAATCTACCATTGCGCCAACCAAATTAAGATCGCCACGAGAAAGTACAACGTCCGCGCTGTCGATAGCAATATCTGTTCCGTTTCCCATTGCAACACCTACGTCTGCCTCCTTCAACGCAGGGCTGTCATTGATTCCGTCTCCAACCATAGCAACAACTCCGCCCACCGTGCGCACTCTCTTGACTGCCTGCGCTTTATCTTCGGGCATTGCCTCCGCAAAGAAATCGTCTATTCCCACCTCGTCGGCAATTGCTTTTGCTACGATTTCGTTATCGCCCGTCAGCATACCGACGCGTATCCCTCGTTCTTTCAAATCCTTTACCGCCGAAATGCTTTCCTCTTTTAAGGTGTCAGCAATAGCAAATATTGCAAGAATTTCTTTTTCGTCCGACAAATACACAACGGTTTTGCCTTGAGCGGAATACCGTTTTTCCAATTCAACATACTTTTTATTATCAATGTTTTTCAACAATTTTTTATTGCCCAATTTATACGTTGTACTGTCGTATTTCGCCGTTGCGCCTTTGCCCATTTCGTACGCGTATTCGTCTACGTGTAAATTGTTGTCCTGAATTTGAGTTTCTGCGAAAGCACGAATACATTCCGCAAGCGGATGATTGGAATGATTTTCTATCGCCGCGCTCAACCGTAAAAGAAACTCTTTTTCACCATTTAAAACCTCAAAATCCGTAACTTTTGCCGCTCCAACGGTCAAAGTAGCCGTTTTATCTAACAAAACACAATTGATATCTTTCGCTTTTTGTAACGCCTCCGCGTCCTTATACAAAATCCCGAGCGACATACCTTTTCCCGTTGCCGCCATAACAGCAACGGGCGTAGCCAAACCAAGCGAACAGGGACACGAAATTACCAATACGCTGATAGCGTAATTCGCTGCCTTTGAAAGGTCTTTTGAGATAAAAAGCCAAATCACAAACGTAAACAATGCAATCAGCGTTACGGTTGGAACGAATACGCCTGCAATTTTATCCGCTGTTTTTTGCAAAGGAGCTTTACTTGCGCCTGCCTCTTTTACCATTTTCACGATTTGAGAAAGCGTGGTTTCTGCCCCTACTTTTTTAGCCAATACTTTGATAAACCCGCTTTTTACGATATCTGCACCCGTTACTTTATCACCTTTCGCCACTTCTATCGGCATACTTTCGCCTGTAATAGCGGCGCGGTCAACAAATGCGTGGCCCTGTATAATTTCTCCGTCTACAGGGATATATTCACCCTGTTTTACGACCAAAACATCACCTACCGCGATTTCGGAAAAAGGAATTTTGATATTTGTATCGTTTCGTTCAACCGTTACCGTATTCGGCATTAATTTAATCAATTTTTCTATCTCGTCGCCCGTTTTTCTTTTGGATTTTTCTTCCAGCCATTTCCCGAGCGTAACAAGCGTTAAAATCATTGCAGCAGATTCGTAAAACATATGCGCATGGTGAAGTCTTCCCGCATACAACAAAACCGTAAGCGCAAAACTGTATAAAAACGAAATCCCTGACCCCATAGCAACCAAAGTGTCCATATTCGGAACTCTCTTTATCACAGCTTTTGCGCCGTTCGTAAAAAATTTGAAATTTATTCCAATAATAATAACGGCTAAAATCATCTGCGCTGTAACGCTTATAACGTCGCTTGGTTGAGGCAATCCTATCATACCGCCCATAGAAAAATACATCAGCGGTAATAAAAACGCCATAGACAACCAAAACCTTTGTTTTAACGTGTTCGGTTGCGCTTTTCTTTCTTTTAAAACGTTTTCGTCGTATTTTGTCGCCCCGTATCCCAAATCCACTACGGTTTGAATAATCGTTTCCGTCGAGATCTGCGTTTCGTCATATTCTACAAGCATAGTTTCGCCCATTAACGAAACATTCGTCTGCGTTACGCCTTTCAAACGACAGACAGCTTTTTCAATACCCGCAGAACACGCGGCGCAAGTCATACCTGAAATTGAGAATTTTTCCTGCATTTATCTTTCCTCATTTTATATATATAAATAGTATACAGCTTTCATACGATTTTGTCAAGCATTCATAATAAATCGTTATCCATTGCTAACAAAATTTTGTGGAAATAAATATAACGCAAAAAAGCGGGTGTACTCCACCCGCCTAATTGACGTTACATAGACGAAAATTTAGTCGTTCTTTTCTTCTTTTTGAGCAACAACTTCTGCGCCGTCGTAATAACCGCAGTTCTTGCACACTCTGTGCGCTACGGTCAATTCGTGGCAATGAGGACATTCCACAAGCGTCGCTGCGGTTGCCTTATAATTTGCAAATCTCTTGTTCGTTCTGCTCTTTGATTGTTTACTCTTGGGTACTGCCATATTAACACCTCTCGTTTTAATTCTTTCGATTTTTCATTGTACGGTTTATTCGGAAAACCGAATTCCTTCGCAATCTTCCCCGCAAGAAAGCGTAAACGGCATACTCGCCATAATCGCATCTTCCACTGCTTTCGTAAGATTGACAACTCCGTTTGTATATCCGTAATCTTCATAATCCTTAATCGGCTGAAAATACGCATCCAATTCACCCACTACGTTTACGGCGGCATCTTTCAAGCATCTGGAACATTGTCCTTCCAAACGGTATTCCACCGTTCCGCGTATTTCTAAAGAATCGTCTTCATACAAATCGTACTCAAACGAAATTTTGACAGGTGAAGCGAACTTCACGTACGGAATTTCTATTAAGTGTTCGGGCGCAGAATATTCAAATTCCATTTGTCCCGAATACCTTTTTTGTGCGTTAAGTTTTCTAATATCGATAATCATCATAAAACCGACTAAACAAGTATAGTATATTTCGACGAGTTTGTCAACTTATTTTTCATAAATTTTTCCGAAAATTTACAATAATTCTACGGTTTCTCTCGCAATTACCAATTCTTCATTGGTTGGTATAATCAAAACTTTCACTTTTGAATTCTTTCCTGTGATATCGCGAATTGCACCGTTATTCTTTTCGTTGTTCTTTTCCTCGTCGATTTCCAAACCTAAATATTGCATATTTGCACAGATTGCCGCGCGTACGCAGGGCGTATTTTCACCTACGCCTGCCGTGAATACGATACAATCGACGCCGTTCATTGCCGCCGCGTACGAACCCACGTATTTTTTACACGCATACGAAAACATATCCAATGCAAGTTGCGCGCGTTTGTTCCCCTCGCCTGCTGCTTTCGTCAAATCACGGAAATCACTAGAAACACCCGAAACGCCTGCCATACCGCATTTTTTATTAAGATATGTAAGAGCTTCAGAAACAGTCATTCCCTCTTTCTTTGCGAGATATTCCGCAGCAGCGAAATCAATATCGCCGCTACGAGTACCCATCGGCACGCCTGCAAGCGGCGTAAATCCCATAGAAGTATCTACGCATTTTCCGCCGTTTACTGCCGTAATAGACGAACCGTTTCCTAAATGGCAAGTTACGATTTTTAATTCCTCGGGCTTTTTATTCAAATATTTCGCTGCCTCTTGAGAAACGAATTTATGGCTCGTTCCATGGAAACCGTAACGACGAATTTTATATTTCTCATAGTGTGTGTAATCGATTGCATACATATACGCATAATCGGGCATTGTAAAATGGAAACTCGTATCAAATACAAACGCCATAGGTGTTTTGGGCATAGCCGCGCGACACGCCTTTACCCCAACGATTGCCGCAGGATTATGCAACGGCGCAAGGTCGCACAATTCTTCCATTTTTTCCAACGTTTCATCTGTTACCAACGTAGGCTTTTTAAACACTTCTCCCGATGCAACGGCGCGATGTCCTACCGCATCAATATCCTCCATAGAAGATATCACGCCCGTTTCTTGATCCGTGAGCGCTTTTAATACCAAGGAAACAGCTACGTTATGGTCAGGCATATCTTGCATGATTTCTATTTCTTGTCCTTTGGCTTTATGGGTCAATTTCGACCCGTCAATGCCAATACGTTCGCAGTTACCTTTTGCAATAACCGATTCTGTTTCCATATCAATAAGTTGATATTTTAATGAGGAACTTCCTGAATTGATAACCAAAACTTTCATTTGTAAATATTCTCCTTAAAATTGCGTTTGCAGCGCGGTAATGGCAACCGCCGCTACGATATCTTCCGATTTACAGCCGCGGGACAGATCGTTCAACGGCTTTGCAAAACCTTGACAGATAGGACCAACTGCCATAAAACCGCCAAGACGTTCCGCTATTTTATAACCGATATTTCCTGCTTGCAAATCAGGGAAAATAAATACGTTCGCCTGTCCTGCCACTTTGGAATCTGGCGCTTTAAGAGCGGCAACAGAAGGCACAATCGCCGCGTCAAATTGCAATTCGCCGTCGATTTTTAAATCGGGCGCTTTTTCTTTTGCAATCTTTACTGCCTCCGCCACAAGAGTAACGTTGTCGTGTTTTGCGCTTCCAAAAGTAGAAAACGACAACATTGCCACTTTCGGGTCAATACCCGCAACCGCTTTTGCCGAATTTGCCGTAGCAATAGCACATTCCGCCAAGCCCTCGCTGGTGTACGTGGGATTCAAACCGCAATCGGCAAAAAAGATTAATCCGTCGGGACAATACTGATTGCCCTGCGGAGGACAAATCATAAGATTAAAGCTGGAAACAGAGGAAACGCCAGGCGCAGTTTTGATAATTTGCAACCCGGGACGAAGTGTATTCGCAGTAGAATGACACGCGCCGGAAACAAGTCCGTCTACGTCACCCATCTTCAACATCATTGCACCAAAATACGTGCCGTCCGTCAAAAGTTTTGCCGCTTGTTCGGGTGTCATACCTTTCGACGCGCGAAGTTCGCAGAGTTTTGCGTTATATTCAGGCAATTTATCCGAAGTAAGCGGATTGATAATTGTAACGCCATCGAGGTCAATTTCGGGATTCGCTGCTTTAATTGCAGATTCGTCGCCAAGTAAAACAATTTTTGCTACACCCTCTTTCGTTGCATCTGACGCCGCTTTTACGACTCTCGAATCCTCACCTTCGCAAAGAACAATTGTCTTTTGCAACGCTTTCGCTTTATTTTTGATTTCATCTAAGATATTTTTCATTGCATTATCTCCTTGAAACGCTTTATTTATTTTTTAATTTCGTGTATAATGATAGCGGAAATATTTTTATCCGTCTTTTTAATTATAGCACACATTTTTTGTAAAGTAAAGGAAATAAGAAGAAATAAAATGAAAATTTGCGCGATAATTTGTGAATACAATCCCTTTCATAACGGGCATCTCTATCAAATCAACCAAGCGAAACGTGTTTCAAACGCGGACGCTTTATTATGCCTTATGAGCGGCAACTTCGTCCAACGCGGCGAAGCGGCTATCTTTGAAAAGCACGTTCGCGCAAAACATGCAATTTCAGCAGGGGCGGATATCGTTTTGGAATTACCTACGGTGTTTTCTACTTCCAACGCCGAACTGTTTGCCAAAGGCGCAATTCATATTCTTTCTTCCATTCCTGCCGTGTCCAGTCTATGTTTTGGCTGTGAAACCGCTAATAAAGAACAATTTTTAAACGCCGCAAGACTTTTAAATGAAGAACCTAAAGAAATTTCTCTAACTATTAAAAACGCGCTTGCTATGGGGACAAGTTATGCAAAAGCGCGCGCGCTTGCTTGGGCGAAATATATCTCCACCGATTTATTATCCTCTCCCAATAATATTTTAGGGATTGAATACACGAAAGCCATATTAAAAAAAGGCGCAACCCTTGATATTTTGCCTATACAGCGTCTTGGCGGAGGATATAATGACGTAGCATTGAACAAAGAATATTCTTCTGCCTCCGCAATACGTACTGCCTTAGCCAACGGAAAATCTATCTTAAAAGACGTCCCCGCCTTTGTGTTGAAAGATTTAAACAAAGTATGTATTTCCAATCTTGAAACGTTGGAAAAATACGCCTTGCTTTCGCGTAAAACATCAGAAATAGCCCAAATTTGCGATTGCACGGAAGGCTTGGAAAATGCTCTCAAAAAAGCCGCTGAAAGCGAAACTTCTATAATCGAAACGTTAACCTCTGCGAGATATACTTCCTCTCGTATTCGACGAATCGCTCTGCAAAACCTTTTAAAAATTGATAAATCTTTAATTGAACAAAGCCTTCAAACGCCTTTGTATTGTCGTGTTTTAGCGGCGAAAAAAGAGCGCACCGACATTTTAGCGGCACTGAGCGAATCCTCTTTTCCTATCCTTGCACGCGCGCACGACCATAAAATGCTGTCAAAGGCGGCGATGGATTGTTATGAAAAAGATTTGTTTGCTGAAAAAATCTACGGTTTGTTTCTTGAAAAACAAACCGTAAACAAAACTGTATTTATATAATTATTTTTAAATATTTGCAGGTAAACTCGTTTGACTTTCCGCTAAATGCTCCGTGATATTTACTTTTTCTAATTGCCAATCGTCATTTTCGACGGAAACTACCGTGATAGAAGCGTTGCCACACCAAGGTACGCTTCTATATTGTTCTATTGGGGTACCTTGCAAGCGCGCAATCGTTGTTCGTATAGGAGTAGCGTGCGTTGTGATTACCACCGTTTGATTTGGACAAGTTTTTGCAATATCTTGAACGGCAGCCCAAACCCGATTTGCCATTTCTTGTACTGATTCTCCACCCGTAGGTCTTGCCAAACCGATATTTTCTAACCAGTTTGCATAATCTTTCGGGAATAGATTTGGCAAATTATCAAATTTTTCCATTTCCCATTTTCCCGCAAAGATCTCTCGAAATGCCTTCACAGGGATAATTTCTATTCCAAAAAAGTCCGCAATTGGCCGTGCGGTTGTCATAGCTCGTTTCAAATCGCTAGAAAAAATTTTATCCACAAAATAATGTTCTTTTATGTAATTTGCGGATAATTCCGCCTGTTTTTTTCCGCGTTCCGTCAATTCAATATCCGACTGTCCCGTGAATACTTTTTGAATATTCGCTTCACTTTCGCCGTGTCGAACAAAAATCAAAGTTGTCATAATCTTTTCTCCTATCGTAAAACCTGGCGATATTATAACATAATTGTTTTATTATGTCAATGAAATCTCTTTTATATCGGCTTACAGTAAATTTATTGTAACAAATTTTTTCTTTCATTTTTTGTTTTTAATAAATGCTGAGATTTTCACGCCCAATATTTATAAGCAGCCAAAAAAATGACCGATTTTCGCGTATTTTTCTGCAAAAATCGGTCATTTTGGAGCTACTAGGCGGATTTGAACCGCCGACCTCGTCCTTACCAAGGACGCGCTCTACCAACTGAGCCATAGCAGCATTTTCTATTTTTCAAACATCACTATGACATTATAGTTAAATTTAAACAAAAAGTCAAGCTGAAACAAGCCCCTTTCTTAAAATTTTTCTATAAAATCAAAAAAAATTTCCGAAGTCCTCTTTATTTAGAAGACTTCGGACGTTTTTCTTTTATTTTGCGTATTCGACACCACGGAATTCTCGAATCACGTTTACTTTAATTTGACCGGGATATTCCAATTCCATTTCAATCTTCTTCGCTATATCTTTCGCCAAGAATAAAGCCTGCGCGTCGTCTACTTGTTCAGGTTTTACAATAACGCGAACTTCACGACCTGCTTGAATGGCATAACTCTTTTCTACGCCGTTAAAACCAGAGGCAATTTCCTCCAATTTTTCAAGACGTTTTACATAGTTTGTCCCCATTTCACGTCTTGCGCCGGGACGAGCCCCTGAAATTGCGTCTGCCGCCTGAATTAGTACAGCCTCGATCGTCTTTGGTTCTACGTCGCCGTGATGCGCCATAATCGCATTAACAATATTGGCATTTTCCTTATATTTCTTAGCAAGATCAGCACCAATTTGGATATGCGTTCCCTCTTGTTCTTGGTCCACCGCTTTACCGATATCATGCAACAAACCTGCTCGCTTTGCAAAGTTGACGTCCAAACCAAGTTCTGCCGCCATTTGCCCTGCAATCGTTGCAACTTCTACAGAATGTTTATATACGTTTTGGCCATAACTTGTTCTAAATTTCAAGCGACCAATCAACTTGATCAATTCGGGATGTAATCCAAAAATACCTGCTTCAAATACGGCTGCCTCACCAGCTTCCTTAATTTGAATATCCATTTCACGAGAAACTTTTTCAACTGTTTCTTCTATTCTTGCAGGATGAATTCTTCCGTCGTTGATCAATTTTTCCAACGAAATACGCGCAATTTCACGTCTTACAGGGTCAAAACCAGACAAAATAACCACTTCTGGCGTATCGTCGATAATCAATTCAATTCCTGTTGCATTTTCCAATGCGCGAATATTTCTGCCTTCCCTACCGATAATGCGCGCTTTCATATCGTCATTGGGCAGAGGGACAACGGAAACGGTAATTTCCGAAGCGTGATCTGCCGCGCATTTTTGAATCGCCAGCGCAATAATCTTCTTCGCATTCACGTCCGCTTCGTCTTTTGCCTGCTGTTCGAGATTTCGCACCTGTATAGCGACATCATGCCGCGTTTCGTCTAAAATCTCTTCCGTCAACAAGCGTTTTGCTTCTTCTTTCGTCAACTGCGATACTTTTTCAAGTTCTTGAATCATCAATTCGTGTTGAGAACTGAGCTTGTCCTGCAATATACGAACTTCATCTTCTTGTTTTAACAAGTTATTTTTTTGTTGTTCAAGAGCCTCCGTCTTTTTGTCCAAAGCGTCTTCTTTTTGAGTCAATCGTTGCTCCATTTTTTGAAGTTCCGCTTTCTTTTCCTTGCTTTCACGCTCGAACTCGTTTCTTAATTTTAAATCCTGTTCCTTCGCTTCGAGGAGCGCCTCTTTTAACGCTCTCTTGCTTTCTTCTTTACCTTGGGCTTTGATTTTTTCCGCTTCCGCTTCGGCTGCAATCACGATTTTACGAACGCGTTCGTCCGCAGAACCGACCTTTTTTTCCGTTACGGATTTAAAAACAAGCAAACCCACAAAACCGCCGACCAACAATGTAACGACGGCGATAACGATTCCTATCCATAAAGGCATCGTAGCTGTGAGAAACAGGACGCTCAAATTAATGTTGTGCATTTTTGTGCCTCCTGTATTAAAATTAGATTGATAAAGCCATTATTTCAACGGATTTTTAAAAATCCGACTTATAATTTTTTCTATCTACTAATATTTTACAATATATTTCTTAAAAAGTCAAATGTTTGAATGAAAATAGTTTCCAATATATTGAAACAATTTATAGAAACGGCGCAAAACGTTTGTATCTTCGTCTTGCGCCTTACTTCCATATAATATATGCTATTAGTATAACTTATTCTTCCTCAGCCGTTTCTTCCACTTTCCCTTTGGCTACGTCGCGGATTTTACTTTCGATTTCTGCTTTTATCGTAGGATTATCTCTCAAGAACAAACGCATTTTTTCTCTGCCTTGCGCGACTTTATCACCATTATAACTATAAAATGAACCGCTCTTGCCGATTACGTCAAATTGAACGCCCATATCAATAATACAGCCTTCTTGCGAAATCCCTTCGCCAAAAACAATATCAAATTCTGCTTGTTTAAAAGGAGGCGCAAGTTTGTTTTTCACTACTTTTGCTTTCGTTCTGTTACCCATTGCGCCGTCGGAATCTTTTAAAACGTCCATTTTTCGAACGTCCAAACGCATACTTGCATAGAATTTCAACGCTTTACCGCCGGGCGTGGTTTCGGGATTACCAAACATAACCCCCACTTTTTCTCGAAGTTGGTTGATAAAAATAACGCAAGTTTTCGATTTATTGACGATTGCCGTTAATTTTCTCAACGCTTGCGACATCAAACGAGCCTGCAAACCTACGTGTGTATCGCCCATATCCCCTTCGATTTCGGCTTTTGGCGTCAATGCGGCAACGGAGTCAATAACGATAATATCCACCGCAGAACTTCTAACCAATGCGTCCGTGATATCCAAAGCCTGTTCGCCCGTATCAGGTTGCGATACGTACAAATCGTCCAAATTTACCCCTAATTTTTTCGCATATACAGGATCGAGCGCGTGTTCAGCATCGATAAACGCAGCTACGCCACCCATTTTTTGCGCCTCTGCAATCGCATGCAAGGCAACCGTCGTTTTACCTGAAGATTCAGGTCCGTAAATTTCAATAATTCTCCCACGGGGAAAACCGCCTATCCCTAGCGCCAAATCCAAAGTAAGACAGCCCGAGGGAATCACCTCAATTTCTGCTTGTCCAGCCTCGTCGCCAAGACGCATAATCGAACCTTTTCCGTATTGCTTTTCAATCTGCAACAGTACGGCGTCCAACGCTTTCATTTTTTCCGAATTTTTTTCGTTGCTCATATCTATTTCTCCTATTTCATTTTTTCTTAATTTATATGTTTTTCAACTGTTTATACGCCAAAAATAAAGCGTAATTGATTGCAGTTTCCGTAATTTCTTCCCTTGTTCCGTCAAATTTATACCGATAGACAAATACGCGTTCTTTTACGCCAACTGCAATAAAGCAAAGCCCTATCGGCAACAACGACTTATCCGATTTTGGACCAGCCAAGCCCGTCGTTGCAATTGCAATATCGCAATCTCCTGTATTTAACAACCCCGTTGCCATTTCATACGCCGTTTGATCGGATACAACACCCATTGTTTTTAACGCATACTCGCTCACGCCCAAGCGTTTCATTTTCGATTGTTCGTTATAGGTATTCAATCCCTCAAAATACACTTCGCTTGCGCCTGATACGGACACGATTCGCCGTCCTATTCCACCACCCGTAAACGATTCGGCTACGCTTATTTTTTTACCGCGCAATTTTAACAAACGAACGAGCTGTTCCTCCAAAGATATATTTTCCAAAGCATAAATACTTTCTCCCAACCCGTCTGCAAACAGCCGAACGGTGTCGTCCAACAACATTTTCGGCGTTTTATCGTCATAAGTGATTTCTATAACGTCTTCTCCGTATCGTCTTGTATAATTGCAAGCAACGTTCTCACCGCCAAACGTTTTTGCCTCTGCAATCAAACGCTGTAAATGGGTTTCATTGCCTCCTACGCTGCGAATTACGTATTTTTCGGCGCGCACCCCGTACTTTTTATATAAATAAGGCGCGCATACGTTTTTTGCATAGAAAACGCCCGTATCGGAAACGTCATCAGATAATAAAAACCACGTCGATTTTGCGCTATCGTAAATCCCTGCGCCATTGACCCCGCCTTGATATACTCCCTCGGGGAAGGCTTGCGATACATAGCGTTTTACCGCCGTTAACAACGGCTTTTCCGATATAACAACGACGTTGTCAAATTCGTTTTTCAATCCTGAAAGAGTAGAAATAGCCCTATTTTCTTCCGAAACGACCAATAAGCGTATTTCGTCAAACGCATAACCGTTGAAACAAAAAGCGTCCGCGACAGCCTTCCAACCGTCGCCTATCACGTCTTTTTCATTTCTTAATACGACGCATACGTTTTTCATCTGCGTTCTCCTCTTTCGTTTAATAGCACATATCGCTTAAAATTATTCTTTGTCTTTCAGAACTTGTTTATTCTTCACAACGTAGGAAATCCCCGATACAATCGTAAGAACGGTTGCAACGGCAAACAACGCCATACCAATCCAAAATACGACAACACCTGCAGTCGAAGCAATATCCGCCGCTAAAATTAAAATAAAAATGGAAATATCTTGGAATGTGGTTTTGTATTTGCCAAGTTTTTCCGCTGCCATTACAATCCCTCTCGTTGCCGCAATTTGTCTGAACGCGCTAATCATAAATTCACGAGCCATAATCACGCAAATACAAACAGCAATCGCCACGTAAATAGCCTCGCTTCCCCCGTTTGCTTTGACAAACAAATCGGATTTCATCGTCAACAACAACAGCATTGCCGTAGAAACAAGCACTTTATCCGCAATAGGGTCAAGGAATTTTCCAAGGTTTGTTACCAAACCTCTCGAACGGGCAATATGTCCGTCGATAAAATCGGTACAAGCCGCGATCGCAAAAACGATTGCCGCAATTCCGTAATGAAACGGAAAATCCAAGAAAAAGAACAGCATAAACACGGGAATCATAAAAATTCTCGCCAAGGATATTTTATTAGGTAAATTCATAGTTTTCTCTCCTTTATATTACCTTATTTTTATTCGTAATCTTCGGTATGTCCATACAAATCGTAACTATCTGCGCTGTCTATTACGATTTCATACCTCTCGCCTTGCACGGCCTCCGTCGCATTAAAATACACTTTTCCGTCGATATCAGGAGCGTTAAAATACGCCCTGCCTACAAAACAACTCTTTTCATAATCAATTCCGTCACACAAAACTTGAATTTTTTTACCAACGAATTCCGAAAGAATTTTCGCCGAAATTTCTTTTTGTGTTTCGTACAACGCGCGCACTCGACGTTGCTTTGTTGCGTAATGTATTTGAGGTTTCATTTTCGCCGCAGCGGTGTCTGGTTCTTTGGAATATGCAAAAAAACCGCAATTCAACAATTTCGCCTCTTTCAAAAACGCTTTCATCTCCTCAAATTCGCCTTCCGTTTCCGTAGGGAATCCTGTAATAAACGTAGAACGTATCGCAATGGAGGGAATACGTTCGCGTAAGCGTTGGAACAGAGCCAAATATTTTTCACGTTTGCCTTTTCTGTTCATCAATTTTAAAATACGGTCTTCGCTGTGTTGCAACGGAATATCGATATATTTTAAAATCTTCTCGTTCGATTGGATTTCTTCAATCAAGTCATCTCCGATTACGTCAGGATAACAATACAACAAACGAATGGTTTGAATATTGTCAAGCGCGGAAAGTTTTCGCAACAATTCCACAAAGCGATTTTCACCGTACAAATCTTCTCCGTAACGGGTTGTATCTTGCGCCACGACGATCAATTCGGCAATATCCCCCAATTCTTTCGCCTCTTTCAACAAATATTCCATAGGATACGAACGGTATTTACCTCGAATTTTCGGAATCAAACAATACGTGCAATGATTATAGCAGCCGTCGGCAATTTTTAAATACGCCACGTGTTCGTCTGTGGTTATCACTCTATCAAACGTATACGTATCCTCGCCTTTGCCTACATAATTTTGTCTTTTTTGTTCTTTATACGACCTTTCCAACGCCTCAAAAATCTTTTCGTAATCGTTTATCCCTAAAAACACGTCCGCCTCTTGTAACGGCACATACAACTCGTCGATAAATTTTTGTGGCAAACAGCCTGTAACGACTATTTTTTCAAGCGCGCCTTTTTTATAATCCGCACATTCCAAAACGGTTTCGATCGCCTCTTGTCTTGCCGATTGTAAAAAGGCGCACGTATTAACGATAACAATTTGCGCTTTGGATAAATCGTCGGTCAATAAGTATCCTTTGTTCTTTATCATCCCTAACAATTTTTCCGTATCCACGCGATTTTTATCACAACCAAGCGATATAACGCCGAACAGTTTTTTTGATAACATCTTTTTCCTTAATAATCGCAGTATATCATAAATAATATGACATACGCGCGCCTGTTTTTATAAATTTTTTATAACGGACCGTATTTGCTTTCAAATTCTTCTTTGCTTATCAATACCTTTCTAGCTTTCGCGCCGTCAAAAGCAGAAATATAGCCCATTTCTTCCATCCATTCGACGATTTTCCCCGCTTTATTATATCCTGCAGAGCATTTTCTTTGAATCATAGAAATAGACGCGCTACCGCTTAAAATCACGTATCTAAGAGCTTCAATGTAGACGGGTTCAATACTGCCCTTATCTCCACCGCGACCGCTATCGTCCTTAACCGCGCTCTTAGAATTGTTGATAAACGTCGTTGCTTCTTCGTCGTAATACGCCTCGTTGTTTGCCTTAATAAAATTAACGACTCGTTGCGAATCTTCGGGGGAGATAAATGCGCTCTGTACACGAATCGGCGTATTTACGCCCTGCATTGTATACAGGAAATCCCCTTTACCCAGCAATTTTTGCGCGCCCGATTGATCGAGGATAACGCGCGAATCGACATCTGTCGCCACCATAAAGGCGATACGCGTAGCCAAATTGCTCTTAATAACGCCCGTAATAACGTCTGTAGACGGGCGTTGCGTTGCCACGACGAGATGAATCCCTGCCGCACGCGCTTTTTGCGTAAGATTTTGAATACGGTCTTCAATATCTTTTTTTGCAGCAAGCATCAAATCGGCAAGCTCGTCGATTATGACGACGATTTTCGGCAATTTGTCTTTTTTCTCAACCTGAGCGTTGTATTGATCAAGATTAACCACGTACGTTCCCGAACGGCTCATTTGTTCAAATAATCCGTAACGACGATTCATTTCTTTGATTGCCCATTCAAGGCTTTGTACGGCTTTGTTTACGTCTGTAATAATCTCGTTAATCATCAAATGCGGTAAATTATTATACAAAACAAATTCCGTCTGTTTCGGGTCAATCAAAATCAAACGAAGTTCTTCGGGCGAATATTTGTAAATCAAACTGATAATCAAAGCGCCAAGGAACACACTCTTACCCGAACCAGAAGAACCGGCAACTAGCAAATGAATCATTTTGGAGATATCCCCATACACCTTTCTATTGGCAACGTCTTTCCCCATTGCAAACATCAAAGACGAAGACTTCGCATTAACGAACGTATCGCCCGACAACATACAACCTAGTTGAACAAACTGTCTTTCTTTGTTCGGGACTTCGATACTGACAACACCGTCCTCGTAATTGGGATATACGTTTACCCCACTTGAATGCAAACTGATTGCAATCGACTGATCCAGCGCAACCACTTTCCCAGGGGAAATGCCGCGCGGAATGGTTACGTTATACCGCATTACCGTCGGTCCGAACGTTACCGACGCAATTGACGCGCCCGTTACTTTAAAATCTTCCAACGTTGCAATAATATTTTGCTTGGTTTCTTCCACCTCTTGTTCGTTTGCCGTCGGCTCGATATCCCGACAATCAAAATCGTCCAAACTGATACGCTTGTACGGTTTGATAACCCGCGGCTTTGATTGCGCAGGCGGTACGGGAGGCGTAGACGGCACAGGTGGCGTAAGAGGCGCAGAGGGTTCAATGGAACGCGTTTCCAAAACGGGCGGCGTTTCATTAAATTCCGAACGAACGGTGTACGGGTCTTCGTCAAAAAGATTCAATCCGTCCCGTCTTGCGCCACTTCTTTCTTCTTCAACCAATCTGTCAATCAAAGGAGTTTCGTCTGTTCTGCCACGTTCTCCACGTGCGTCAAGTTCCCACGAATTTCGTGTTGAAACAGATTCTTCTTCTACGCTTTCTGTTTCTCTATCGCCAAACAAAGATTCGTCGTTAAAACGTGTATTTTCTCTTTCGCTTGAAAATAAATTCGGATTAGACGGCGAAAACAAATCCATATATTCGTGCCGACGATATCCCGAATCCGTTTCGTTTTTTATTTCCTCGCTCTCTATAATCGTTTCTTTTTCTCTATCGTTTCCGATATTAAAATCACCAAATCTTTCTTCCGTCGGCGGTGTAACTTCTTGCGAAAGGTTATTATTTACAAATTCCGTCGAGGTTTCAAAGGGCGACACGTAAGGTGTAGCAGGTTGCATAGGCTGTATCGGTTCAACGTTTTCAATCGGTTGCATAGGCGAAACGTAAGGTGTAGAATTTGACTCATACGCCGTTTGTCCGTATGTATTTTCCGTTTCTTGCGACGTTTGATACTGTCCGTATCCTCCGCCCGAATTATCCTTAACGATTTTTAAAGGCATTGTTTCTTCGTCCTCGTTCACCGAATCGGCGTACGCGCCCGAATAGGACGGCGTATAGCCGCTGTCAATTCTAGGCAAAGTCGGCTCTGCCGCAGGACGTTGATTCGCTTTTGAATTGGGATCAAATATTAAATTCCTTTTATAATTTTCCGCCGGCGTTGCCGACCCGAATAAAAATTCGCGACTTTGTTCATAGGAAGGCGCTAACCAATCCGAATTTCTGTTTGCGTTTTCTTGCGGCGCAGCAAACGGCGTATATGCATTGGATTTCATAGACGCGCCGTCCGTGGGTAAAATAACGCCGGGACGTTGATTTGCTTGCACCTCTTGATAAGGCGTTGTTGCTTTAGGTGCAGCCATAGGCGCAGGTTCAGTCGGTTGCACGACGGGAATTTCAAAATTTTCCGTCTTTTTCGTTTCCGTCGTATCTTTGGTTTCTTTTAACGAATCTTGTCGTTTTAAAGTGATGACTGTCAAATATACGAAGAACGCGCACACCGTTGCAAATAAAATTAACGCGCCAATTTTCGATAAGAGCAACGTAGCAAGATATACGAGCAAACCGCCCGTCCAACCCGTTATCGTTGCCTTAGGAAACTTTTCCCCTGCGTAAAAACAGTTTTTAACGTATCCGTCCAACGACCAATCCCAAATCATAGTAGTTTGAACAACGTGTGCGACAAGCGTAGCAAACACCACCGACAAAGCAATACATACGCCTGCTTTGCGGTTTTTAATCAATCTTTTTCCAAACAACGTCATTACGGAAAGATACAATCCGCTCAAGAGTAAAGGATAGGCGCAATATCCGAATATCCCCGTTAAAAAAGAATGGACAATTCGTCCCATTTCCCCGAATATCAACGACCGCGTAAATAAAATAATCAACGCAACGAGTGAAAACAACGCGCAAGCCGCGCTGACGCTCTCTTTTGTTACGAGCTCGGATTCCTTTCTATTTTCTTTTTCTTCTACTTTCTTCTTTTCTTCTTCCAAAGGAATCACCTCCTATCTATACTTATTTATTATAACATTTTTTTTTATTTTAATCAATAGTTTCAACTAAAAAAATCGACGAAACCGCGAGTTTTTTTTATTTTCTCACGCCATCGTCGAGGATTGATATATTTTTTATTTTATTTTAATTCTTTTAACAGATATTGGGCGGCATAATAAATATCTCCTGCGCCCAAAAATAAGACGACGTCGCTTTCTCGAACGGTCTTTTTCAGCCACATTTTCAATACGTAGACGTTTTCCGCATACAAACAGTTCCCTATCGTATGCGCCAACGTTGCCGCGCTGCCCTCCGCGTCGTATTTTTCCCTTGCTGCAAACGTTTTATAAACCATTAAATTTTTTATTGGACGCAACACCCGAATAAAATCCGACATCAGCAATTTTGTCCGCGAATACGTATGCGGTTGAAACACGACAAACAGCCTGCCTTTACAAATCCCCTCAGCCGTCAATAACGTGGAATGAATTTCTTTCGGGTGATGCGCGTAATCGCAAATAAAGCTCGCCCCTTTATATTCCCCAATTTTCTCGAATCGTCGTTTAACGGCAGTAAACGTTTCCAATCCTTTTTTGATTTCAGTTTCATGAAAGCCAAACGAACGCATACAAGCAAACGCCGCAAGCGCGTTATAGACGTTACAACGCCCGATTGCGTTTAAACGGATTCGGCACAACGCCTTCCCGTATTCTTCTACCGTGAAAGCATATCGCTCCCCGTTCGAGCGCAAATCGATCGCCCGATAATCCGCCAAGGTATTGGTGATTCCAAACGTAGAAAATTCACCTAATCCACGGCATTTTTCATCATCAGCGCATACGAACGCTCGATCCGCTTGCTTACAATACTGCCTAAAACAATTGATTAAATCCGCTTCGTCTTGATAACATTCCATATGGTCCTTATCGATATTTAATAAAACAACCGCTTCAGCCTGAATCTTTAACAAGTTTTTTTTATATTCACACGCCTCGGTTAAGAAATAATCCATTCCTGAAAAATAGAAATTCCCAAAAGTAGCGTCTTCGCCGCCTATATGCGCCGTAAACGGTACGTTCGTTGCGCGTAAAATATGCGTACACATAGACGTACAGGTAGTTTTACCGTGGCTTCCTGCAATCGCCGCTACGTGAGGAAATTCCGAACAAACCATTTGCAGAAAATCCCCTCGTTTATAAATGATTTTCTGCAACTTCTGCGCTTGTTTCAATTCCAGATTTTCCTGTGAAATCGCGTCCGTATAGACAACGATATCACTTTCAATCAATTCCGTACGCTTACTATCTTCTCCTACGTACACTCTAGCCCCATAAAATGCCAACGCTTCTGTCAACTCGCTCTTATGCGCGTCGCTGCCCGAAACCTCGTATCCGCAAACGGATAAAAATTTGGCAAGCGCGCTCATACTGACACCGCCTATTCCGATAAAATATACTTTTTTAAAATCTTTTAAAGCCTTTAAACGCATACGATATGTATACGTTCTTTTTCTATACTATATGATACGTATAAGTAATTTTTATATTATAACGTAAAAAAATGACGGCAGATTGTTCGTCTACCGTCAAACGTAATTATAATATGTTGATAACGCTTTACAATCAAACGTTGGTTACTTTTTCAACGTTTCCATTTCAGCTTGCATTTGGGCAAGTTTGTTTTCCAGCTCGGCATTTTTTGCCTTTAACGCAGCAATTTCGGCTTGTAGATTGTCAATTTCCGTTTCCGTCGCCTCGCCTTTTTCCTTCAAATCCGTTACCGTTGTTTCCAAATCCTCTATATATTCTTCCAATTCGGTTATCGTAGTTTCGAGCTCGGTGATATATTCGTCCAACTGTTCGTCCAACTCTTGAAGCGTTTTTATCGTTTGTTTAATCTCTTGTATTTGTTCGGTTACGTAATTGATTTTATCGCTTACGTATGCCGTCGTTGCCTCGCAGCCCGAACAAAAAACCGATATGAAACCGCAAAGCAACAGCAACAACGCCGTCTTTTTAATCGTAAGTTTCATTATCCCCTCCTCAATTCTCGTGTTATTTATCCTCGGAGTTTCTTTTCATAAAGAAATCCATAAATTTCGGACGGTGCTTTTTATCCGGCAAACTTTCTTCACGCAATGACGTGTCGGGAATCGGGTCATTGGGTTCAAACGTATCGTTTTGAGGATAATTTGCCGGCTGAACAGGCTGAGGATATTCGGGCGCAGGGTTACCGTAAGGATTGCCGTACGCCATAGTCTGTGCTTGCCCATACCCGTTTTCCTGCATACGGGGTTGCGCATAACCAAACGAAGGTTCGGCAGGCGTTTGCGACATTTTGTCGTTGTACGCATATTCAATTTTACGAGAAAGTTCCGTTGCCTGTTGTAATGAGGCGTAACGAGGATCTAATCCCGTTGAATTTTGCGTGTCGCTAAAACCTGTGGCGATAATAACGACTTCCACTTCGTCTGACATATTTTCATCTACGCACGCCCCAAAAATGACGTTTGCGGAATAATCGATTACCCCTCTTACGAGATTCGCCGCAACCATAACTTCTTCCAGCGACAAATCTTTACCGCCGATTACGTTTAAAATAACCGAACTTGCTCCCTCTATCGTCGTATTGAGCAAAGGACTGCACACAGCGCAACGTACGGCGTCGGAAATTCTCTTTTCGCCTTTGGCTACGCCAATACCCATATGCGCGAGTCCTTTGCCTTTCAACGTGGTTTGAACGTCTGCAAAATCGAGATTGATAAGCGAAGGTTTCACAATCAATTCCGCGATACCGCGAATACCTTGACGAAGCACTTCGTCAGACACTTTCAAAGCGTCTGCAAAAGACGTACCTTTGGGTACGACCTGTTGAATTTTATCATTGGGAATGGTGATAATGGCGTCTACGTATTTGCTGAGTTCTTCAATACCCGACAATGCGTTGTCCATACGGCGTTTTGCCTCGAACATAAACGGCAACGTTACCACGGCTACGGTAAGAATTTTCTTCTCTTTTGCGATTTTTGCGATTACGGGAGCTGCCCCCGTACCCGTACCACCGCCCATACCTGCCGTAATAAACAGCAAATCCGTACCTTCAATCGCCTTTTCCAATTCGTTTTTATTTTCTTCTGCTGCTTGTTGACCAACGGCAGGGTTTGCGCCCGCGCCCAAGCCTTTCGTTAATTGTACGCCAATTTGTACACGACGATGCGCTTTAGAACGAGCAAGCGCTTGATTGTCCGTATTTACAACGATATATTCCGCGCTTTTTAAACCAGATTCAATCAATCTATCTACGGCGTTATTACCTGCACCCCCAACACCTATAACCCTTATTTTAGCAATCCCAGAAGGTGTTTGCATCATTTCGGGCGACGGCATACGCGTAGGCGTACCGTATCCGTATTCGCCGTATTTCTTTTCTTCCTCGTAATTTTCTACCATTTTCTTTTTCCTCCGAAATAATTAAAGATTTTATACAACCAGTTATGTTTTTCTCGTTCGGACAAAGCCGCGCTTAATAAGGATATCCTTGAAGAAAACGTCGGTTTGTCGTAATAAGGCAAATCAGGGAAAACAATTTCCGTCAATCGATTCAACCGTCTGGACACGTGTTCCGTAGCGCCTTTGACAAAAGCAATTCCCTCCCCAGTGATTCCAATGGGATTTACGGTCAAGCCCGTCGTTACTTTATCGTGATAATATTTACCGAAAAACCGTTCGACGTTTTCACACAAACCGTCTAACACGTATTTAATGATATCGTTAATCGTCTGAATCGGAAACGATACGTCCTCTTGCTCGTTTGTCCACATCAGTCGTTTATCCACCGTTCCGCCTGAAATATTCGCCGTTTTTAAAATTTCTTCGGCGATATCGTATTCGACGTTAAACTGCGTGGCGATCGCCGCCAAAATTTCCCCAACGCCACAATCGAACGTTTCTTCGTGTACGATTCCGTTCCCATATATTACGGAAATAGAAGTGGTTAAAAAGCCGATATCCAGTAAAAACGCGTAGCCTTCCCGTTTTTTTTGTGAGAATAAATATTCTGCCTGCGCTACGGTTGACGGAATAAAATATATTTTTGAAAATCCCAAATCCGTCGCCAACGCTGCAATTTTTTCGTAAAATTCGTCCTTGACAAAATAATAACACAGCGCGCCTTTCAGCATCGTCGTCGGCACGCCGTATAAATCGTTTGCGGTAAAATACTTTCGATTATCCCCCAACGTGAAATACATTGCCGAACGGCGAATACATTGACCTTGCGCAAGCAATTCGTTCAAACCGCTTTCGTACAACGTTTCTATATCCTGCGGAGAAATTTTGCGTTTCGAGGGATAGGAATTGGTATGTCCTTTGGTTAATATAGACACGAATGCCGAGGGTACGCCGATATATACTTCGTCGATTGCCCCCTCGTAATTTTGCCTAACGGAAGTTACGGAAACGCTGACGGCGCGACGAAAGGATTCCTCGTCAAAAAATCCGTCCGCAACGGAAAACCCTTCGTATTGTTCCGTGTGCGTTCCGCGGAATACAAACGTTTCGTTGACTCCTTTTGAACCCAACAAAAAAGCGACCTCATTTGATCGTATATCTAAAATTGCGACGCTTTCGTTTCTCATAAGTGTTTCGCTCCGTATTCCAACCGTATAAAATATTCCTTTACATTATTATACTACATTTATTTTGAATTGTCAATAATCTGCAAACAAAAAAAACGCGCAAAACCACGCGTTTTCTTTGATTTTTTACTGTTTTTATTTTTTTTGAATAAAGCATTGGAGCAACCGTTTGATATTCAAGAAACGAATTCGTCATAATCGGAATACGTAATCAATACTTCTCCCCCTTTATCGGACACGGCAATTCTACCCGTCAATCTTTCAAAATCCGACAAAGCAAGATATTTTTCAATCGCTTTTTGCGCTTTTTCTTCGGGCATTGACGCAGGATTTCTGACGTATATTTTCACGCCCTCTCTCGTCGTAAGTTTAAGAATGGTTTCTTCTTCCGCCGACGCCTTACGAATCACTTCGATAAGCGTTATATTTCTCCGAATCCCATTCAACAATTTTGACGCTTGATTGCAAATGGTAAACAGCGAATGAACAACCCAATCCCCCGTAAGCGTTTTCCCTTCTTCCCCGTTTACGTTCAAACCTTGAATCAACAAATTATCTTTTCCGTCGAAACGGTTGATATACGTTTCTCTAATCCCCAAAACAACGCCGTCTGCGCCAAGGATATAATACAAATTTTGTTGTTCCAAAACAGGCACGGCGTACATCTCTGCATCCTCTTTGATCTCAATAATCAGTCGATTCGGACCCGCCTTTTTAAACGCCGTCAACCGAAAATAGGGATATTCTTTTACAAGAGTTTCAGCTTTTTTACTGTCGCAAGAAAAATAACTGTCTTTATCATACGCTTTTAACAGACGCTCTTCCAATTCTTTTGATTCTGTTTTTGCGATTTCGGAAACGACCAATGAATTCAACGTGATTTCATCAATTCTATACACCGAAGTAATGCCGAGCATCATCACTGAAACGAATATAATCGACGTCAAAACGATTACTAAAATTTTCTTCTTGCGCATTCTTCTTTCCTCTTTTGTTAGTTTGAACTTTTATATTTTTTCTATCCGTAGTTATACGCGTATACGCCGAATTTTTGCGCCCAACTTTTTCAGTTTTCCCTCAAAGTCGGCGTACCCTCTATCGATATGGGATAAATCAAGCACGGAACTTTGCCCCTCCGCTTTTAACGCCGCCACGACAAGCGCCGCGCCGCCGCGTAAATCGCTGGCTGTAACGCACGCGCCGTGCAATTTTTCTACACCGCGTATAAGCGCCGTCCGACCTCGCACGGTAATGTCTGCGCCCATACGTTTTAATTCCGCAGCGTAACGATAACGGGTTTCAAACAAATTTTCCACTATAAGCGTCGTACCTTTCGTCGTTGTACAAAGCGCGGAATACTGCGCCTGCATATCGGTAGGAAACCCAGGGAAAGGCATTGTTTCTACCAAATCCACCGATTTCAGCTTTCCGTTGCTGTATAATATTATTTTATCATTTTTTATATGTATTTTGCAACCATTTTCACGCAATTTATGCAAAAGAGCCGCAATATTTTCGGGCGGCACACCCTCCGTTTGAATTTCTCCGCCGCACGACGCCGTCGCGATAAGATACGTTCCGACCTCGATTCTATCCCCAATAGGGGTATAATCCACTCCGTGCAAACGTTTCACACCGCGAATCACTACCGTACTGCCGCCCGCGCCACGCACGTCTGCGCCCATTGCGTTGAGAAAGTTTTGCAAATCCAAAATTTCGGGTTCTTTGGCGGCGTTGCGAATCACCGTCATTCCCTCCGCTTTCACTGCTGCAAGAATAATATTTTCCGTTGCGCCCACGCTAGGAAAATCGAGCAAAATTTCCGCGCCTGTCAATTTATCTGCTTTACAATCGATATATCCGTCTTTCTCAACGATTTCCACCCCCAAACGTTTTAACCCTGAAAGATGCAAATCAATGGGGCGAAGTCCAATATCACAACCGCCTGGATAAGAAATTTTTGCGCGGTGAAAACGCGTCAGCACCGAGCCGAGCATAAAAACGGAAGAACGCAGCTCTTTCGTGAGCCGCGTGGGAATTTCGTGGGAAACCGCATTGGAACTGTCGATAATCGCGCAATGAGTTTGTCGTCGTATTTTACAACCGACCTCGCTTAATATGCGTAACATATTTTCCACGTCGTTGATGATTGGCACGCCGCGTATTTTCACTTGTTCATCGGTTAAAACAGCCGCAGCAAGCAATGGAAGAACGGTGTTTTTTGCGCTTTGCGCCACCACCTTTCCGTATAATTTTTCACCGCCGTCTATAATAAATTTATCCATACGCTAAAGCTCCTTATGCTTTATTGTATGAAAAATCGATTGCGTTTTGTTCGTACCTTCTCGTTACCCTTTTTCTTCATATTATTTCGCGCGGAAACGGAATACAACACACCCATAGACGCCATTGTTATAATTAAAGAAGTATTTCCCGAACTAATCAACGGCAAAGGCAATCCCGTCGGCGGGATACTGCCGCTGACGACCAAGGCGTTGATTACCGTTTGAATTCCATACACCAAAGTAATCCCTGCCGCCAATAAAAACGAGAAAAAATCGTCAGCCGACGCGGCTGTTTTTATTCCTCTAAAAATGAGAAAAGCGCTGATAGAAAACAACATAAAAATACCTAAAAAACCCAATTCTTCCCCTATGATAGAAAGAATAAAATCGCTTTCTGCAAAAGGTAAAAACCGATATTTTTGCCTTGATTTAAAAAGCCCCGCGCCAAACCAACCGCCATTGCCAAGCGCGTAAAGCGATTGAATCAGTTGATACCCTTCTCCTCGCGGATTTTCCCAAGGGTCAAGAAATGCGCTTAATCTTGACAAACGATACGGCTCGGCGATTATTAAAACGGGAACGGCAAGTAATACGGGAATAAAAATCCAAAGAAAATGTTTCATCTTCATTCCACCTAAAAACAACATAGCCAGCATCAACAAGCCCACGCACATAGTAACCGACATATTTGGTTCGATAATAATCAGCAAACATATAACGCCGCCTGCAATCAACACGGGCAATACGCCTTTAAACGTACGGATTTTTTCCATATTTTCCGACATATACGCCGAAGAAAAAATGACGAAACCATATTTCGCCAATTCGGAAGGCTGTATCGTAACCCCGCCGATTCCAATCCATCGCGTCGCGCCGTAATTGGTTTTCCCAAGCCCTGGCACAAACACCAATCCAAGCAAAATAATGGGAACAACCAACGCTATCCAACGCGCTTTTTTACCTATCAATTTTTGATAATCTAACCGTCCGCAAAACAACATTGCCGCCACACCAAACACGAAACCAATCGCCTGCTTTTTTACAAAATACCATTCGTCGCCGTATTGCGTTTGCGCGACGTAACGGCTGGCAGAATATACCGCCAGCACGCCAAAAGCTGCCAAAAACGCCGTTAAAATTAGAATCGAAACGTCGCCGTATACCTTATTCGTTCTCCTCATATCCACTCGCGAGGACGCGGTTTTCTGCGGTTGAGGTATCAAAAACTCGGTTAGCGATTTGTTCGTCAACATACTCGGATTCGCCTTCGTTTGGCTCGTATTCCGCGTCATCTTCGGTGGATTTATTTGTTTCTTCCAAAGTATACGCTCCTTTAAACGAACGGACGATTTCAACAAATTTATCACCCCTTTCTTCATAACTTGCAAACTCGTCAAAGCTCGCGCTGGCAGGACTTAACAGTACCGTTTGCCCGTTTTCGGCTTTTAACGCCGCTACCCGAACGGCAAATTCAAACCCTTCGCAAACGGTAATTTTATCAAAGCCACATTCCCTCGCGCTCTTTAACAAGGAAAAGCGATTTTCCCCGTATAAAACGGCATGGACGATTTTTGTTTTGGATAACGCGGAAAACAGCGGGTTATAATTATATCCTTTATTTTTCCCACCCAGCAACAGTATTGTTTCCGTTTTCATACAACCTATCGCCTTTAAGGTTGCGTCTACGTTCGTACCTTTGGAATCGTCTATATACGTAACGCCGTCTACTTCGTCCACTTTTTCTATACGGTGTTTCACTCCTTTAAACTCTGTTAAAGCAGCTACGATATCCGCTGTTTTTATCCCCAAAATCTTTGCCGCCGCAATCACGGCAAGGGCGTTTTGTACGTTATGTAATCCACCGATAGGCAAGTCGTCCTTTGAAATAATTTTTTCTCTGCCGAAATACAAATCTCCGTTTTCGTAAAATGCGCCGTTGATTCGTTCCCGAACGGAAAAAAACACAATTTTTGCCTTGGTTTTTTCCGCAAAGCCTCGAACGATAGAATCGTCGTAATTCAACACCGCAAATTCCGCCTCCGAGCTGTTTCTCAAGAGTTTTGCTTTTAGAAAAATATAATTTTCCATATTGTAATGCCGATTCAAATGGTCTTCGCTGATATTGAGAACGATGGCTACGTGCGGACAAAGAGAATTGAGGGTTTCCAACTGAAAACTCGATATTTCCGCAACGGCAATCGAATTTTTTTCCGTTTCGCAAAAATCAATCATAGGCGTTCCGATATTCCCACACGAATTTGCCAAAATTCCGCCCTTGTTTAACACGTCTGTCAACATAGAAACCGTCGTAGTTTTCCCATTCGTACCCGTAATCGCAACCACAGGACAACGCATATATCTTGCCGCCAATTCCGTTTCACCTACGACAGCCTTTTTCCCTCTTTTAAACGCAATAGCCAACGGATGATCAATCGGAATCCCTGGGCTTAACACCAAAACGTCGCAACGTTCGTGCACGGTTGCAAGATCTTCTTTTTTCATTCGTTTTGCGCCGCGTTTTTCTAACAACTCGGCGATTTGTTCTACTCGCTCCCCTGTTAAATCGTCATAGATAAACACCGTTGCGTTACGCGCAAGCAAAAATTCCGCAGCCGCGCGACCTGAACGAGATAACCCCAACACCAAAAATATCTGATTTGAAAGATACATACTCTCCTCCAATTTTTATTATTATACAACAGTTAACACACACACTGCGCCCAAAACACAACTAACGAGAAAATATGCGTACGATATTTTGCTTTCTGAATATCCTTTTTCCTGAAAATGATGATGGATAGGCGACATTAAAAATATTCGTTTCCCTCCCGTCGCTTTATAATACGCCACTTGTATTATAACGGACACGACGGAAAATACGAACGGTAAGCCAATAACGGCAATATACAAGGCGTTTCCCGTAAAAATACCTATACTTGCGGCAAAACCGCCAAGCGCTAACGAACCCGTATCGCCCATAAAAACAGAGGCAGGAGATATATTAAATAATAAATACGCAAGCAATGCGCCAACCAAAGAAAATGCCAGCACAGAGAATCCGTTTTCGCCTTTTTGCAATGCAATCAGTATCCCAATAAAAAGAAAAAAAGGTACGCTCACCCCTGCTGCCAAACCGTCCAAGCCGTCCGTAAGATTGACCGCATTTACCGTAGCCACAAACACAAAAACGGACAACGGTAAAATCCAAAAACCGATATCAACGGAAGCGCAAAAAAAAGGCAAATATAACGTCGTCGTATCCGCGCGTAAACAATATACGCCGGCAAAAATAGCCACCAATACCTGAAAAAATAATTTTTGCCAAGCCTTTAAGCCCAAATTCTTCTTGTGCTTTTTTTTCAATAAATCGTCCATAATCCCAATAATCATATAGAAAAGTCCGATTACGATTGTCAATATTATTTGAGTTTTTGCCTGTGGAATAAAAAGAGCTGCGGAAAAAATAGCGGCTGCAATGAAAGCAATTCCGCCCATAGTCGGCGTGCCGCTTTTTTTGCTGTGTTCTTTTACGTATACGAGAATGTTTTGACCTGCCCCCATCTTCCGCAAAACGGCAATCAGCAGCGGACAAAAAGCGCAAGAAAGCGCAAATGCCGTCAATGCAGACGCAATATACAATTTCATACGCTCCTCCTCTTTTTTACCTTTTACACAAACGAAGATTTTCCTTTCTTTTCCAACAGCTTCTCGATTATATCTTGGTCGTTGAAAGAATATTTTATACCCATTATTTCTTGATACTCTTCCCCGCCTTTCCCTGCAACCAATAAGACGTCGTCTTTTTTTAAACAATCCAAAGCGTATTCTAAGGCTTTCTCTCTATTCGGTACGACGACGTATTTTAAAGAAAATCTGCGATAGCCCTTTTCAATATTTGAAATGATATCCAACGGGTCTTCATATCTTGGATTATCCGACGTCAAAACGGCAAAATCCGCCTTTTTCGCCACCGTTTCACCCATCAAAGGACGTTTGGTTTTATCCCGATTTCCACCGCATCCAAACAAGCAAATCAACCTGCCTTTACAATGCGTTCGGAGCGAATCCAACGATTTACCCAATCCGTCAGGCGTATGCGCAAAATCTACGTAAATATTAAATTTTTTATTATTTTCTATTCTTTGTAAACGACCTTTTACCGTTTTCAAGCCAGAAAGCCCTGCGGCAATGTTCGTCAATGGCACACCCAATTCCGCTGCACAAGCGGCTGCCGCCAACGCATTATAAACATTGTGTTTGCCTGTCAAAGAAAGGGAGCAACGACACAATTTATCGTTGATATTCAACACACATTCTGCGCCGTAAAGCGTTTCCTCCGTAACGATTGCAAACGCGTCCGACGGCGTTTCCATACCGTAATACACCGTTTTTCCAACAGTTTCCTTTTCTCGCATCTCCCCGATTTTTCTACCCACCGCGTCGTCGCCGTTCACAATGGCAATTGGACATATATCGTTGTAAAACAAACTCGTTTTCGTTTGTTCGTAGCGTTGCATAGTTTGAAAAAAATCCAAATGGTCTTGCGTTAAATTTGTGAATATACACGCAAAAAATTTTACCCCTAACGTCTTTTTATAATATAGCGCATGCGCAGACACTTCCATTACGACATATTCGATTCCGTGAACGAGCATCTCCGACAATATTTTTTGCAAAAATATAGGGTCGGGGGTTGTTAAATCGTTGGGAATTTCTTTCACGCCGTAACGAATTCCCAACGTGCCGATTACGCCTGTTTTTTTGCTGTTTTTTTCTAAAATTGAAGCAAGCATATACGACGTAGTGGTTTTCCCGTTTGTACCCGTGATTCCGATTATTTTCAACCTTTCCGACGGATTGCCGTAAAATTCCGCGCTGAGCAACGACAACGCCTCCCGTTCGTCCTCAACGATTATTTGAGGAATTTCATAAGACAATTCCCTGTTCGTAACAATGGCAACAGCACCGTTTTTAATCGCCTCGCCAACGAGATTGTGCGAATCTACGTTTTCTCCTAAAAGGCAGAAAAACAAACCGTCCGTCATTTTTTCTCTGCTGTCCGTTACCAAACAAAACACTTCTTTTTCTTCCCCTTTTATGAGAAGCCTTGCGTTCGGTAAATTTTCTACAAGTTTTGACAATCTCATACTATCCCTCCTTTTTGTAAAACAAACGATATTTTATTTTATTCCGTTTTTGACGGAGATATGTTTTTCAACGAAATAATTCCTTGAAAAATCTCCCCCGCAACAGGCGCGGCAACCACGCTCCCGTAATACGCGCCTTTGGGTTCGTCTACAATGACAAGAGCGAGATATTTCGGTTTATCCGTAGGGAAAAAGCCCACAAACGAAGAAACGTATTTTCCTGCGGCAATCCGTCCGTTTTCGTACTTTTGCGCCGTTCCTGTTTTACCTCCTACGCGATAACCCTCTATATACGCCTTTTTACCGCTACCTTCTTTGATAACCCCCTCTAACATTTCCGCTAAAATTTTCGACGCCTGCTCGCTGATCGTTCTATTTTTCAACGTCGCTTCGTTTTCTTTTAAAACGTACCCGTCATCCGCGTAAATACGTTTGACAAGCCGTGGCGTATAATAATATCCGCCGTTAATCGCCGAAGCCGTCGCGCAAGCAAGCTGTATCCCTGAAACGGCTATCGTTTGCCCAAACCCAATACGGGCAAGGTCGCATCCTCGCACTGCTGTTTGCGGCAATAACAAACCGTACGATTCGCCTCCGTAATCTATCCCCGTCCTTTTCCCAAAACCAAACGCCGATAAATAATCGTAAAACGTATTCGTGCCCAATGACAACGCAATATCTGTAAAACAAGGGTTACAACTGTTGTTTAACGCTTGCGCCAAAGTTTGATTACAATGTTTTCCGTTTGCATGATTGCTCCAACATTTTACCGTCGTTCCGTCCACCGCGCGCGTACGACTGCTGGGAAATACGTAATTTGTAGAAAAAGCTGCTTTATTCCCTTTTAAATATTCTTCTATATTCGCCGCCGAAGTTACGATTTTAAAGGTTGAACCAGGTTCATATATATCACAAACCACGCCGTTTCGCGTGAGTTTGTTTAACAATTCCATATCGTTTCTTGGTACGTCGTTTAAATCGTAAGAAGGATAACTCGCTAAAGCCAAAATTTCAAACGTATTTACGTCTAAAACGATACATTCCGCCGACGTTGGAGTATATTCAACCGCCACCTTTTCAAGCGCGCTCTCCACGATTTCCTGTATCCCGTAATCAACGGTCAATTCGACGTTATATCCATCCTCTGCAGGAAGATACGTCGCAACGCTCCCTTTCAAATCAATACCGACCAAATCAGTTTCATACAACAATTCGCCGTTTTTCCCCGACAAATATTCGTCGTAATATTTTTCTATCCCCGTAGTGCCTATATTATCCGAAGACGTAAACCCAAGCACTTGGCAAAGCGCGTTGTTTTTAGGATATCTTCTGATATTATCACGCGAATAATATACCCCGTCAAGCGACGTGGCTGATAAATTTTCAATCAACTCTTTTCCTACTTTTTTCGCCACCGTTATTTCAGAGGCTTTTTTCTTGGTTAATTTTTCATATACTTTTTGATTGTCCAATCCCAACGTTTGCGCTAAAACAACAGACGTTTTTTCTTTATCCAACACTGCATTCGCGCGCGCATAGACGGTGTACGCCGTCGTATTATCTGCCAACACTACCCCATTACAATCGGTTATTTTCCCACGCTGCGCTACAATCGGCAATTCTCGCGTCCATTGATCCAACGCGCGATAATTTAATTCTTCACTCCAAATCACTTGCACGTATAAAAATCGCCCGAATAAAAAACAAAAAAGAAAGGTTACTGCCAACGCTATGGCTAGTAACCTCTTTCGTAAAACTGATACCGAAAATTCCTTATTAATTTGTTTGATAATCGTTACCTCTACTGATTGATTTAATCCGTCCCGAGTAACCCTTTCGATTCGGCGTATCGACGAATCGTTTCTTCCGATTGCGCATTGTCAATGCGACGCTGAATTTCTGCGTGGCGTTCGATTAATTCCGCTTTTTGCGTTTCAAGCTGTTCGAGCTGAACGGTTTTCTGTTGTATTGCGTTCGTATTCACGCAAATCCAAGCCAACAGCGCAACGACAACCACAGCAAAAGCCGCCAACATCATTTTTGCAAAAGACGTAAACGAATACTCCGTGTTCACCACAGCCGACTCTTCCGATTGCTTGGTTACGTCCGCGATAAACGTAGGCTCAACAACAGCTGTAGGCGCAACGTACGCCGTCTGTTGCATTTGTTCCATCACTCTATCCAATTTATCCGTCGTGAACAACCTCATATCCCCACGGACGTATTCCGTGATTTGAGGATGTTGTTCTACCGTGGAAACCGTATCAAACGTAGGAGCATAATACGTGGTCGCTTTCGTTTGTACCGAATCGTTTTTCGTATATGTTTGCGTAGGCGTAGCCGTATTAAATTGACTCGTTTCCGCGTCTTGTAACATACGGTAACGCTCTTTTATCTGCGCGTTATGCGCCGCTTTTTCACTTTCTTCTACCGAATACGTTTCGGTTCTTTCGCGTACCAATTCCATATTGTTCCTCCGTGTTTATTGTTTTTCCCCTGTTTCGGCTTTTCTTATCATTTATCTTATCATTCGTGTTTTTTAAATTTTTTCCGCTATACGCAACTTGGCGCATTTACTTCTAGAATTATCTTTCAATTCTTCGTCCGTTGCCGTAATCGGTTTTTTCGTGATAATTTTCACTTCCGGTTTTTTACCGCATACGCATACTGGGAAATTCCCAGGACACGTACAAGGCGATTCCATATATTTAAAAGCCTCTTTGACTATTCTATCTTCCAAAGAATGAAAGGTAAGTATTGCAATCCGTCCGCCCTTTTTCAATCTTCTCGTCAATTTTAAAACCAAATCGTATAACCCATCTAATTCTCCGTTTACTTCGATTCGCAACGCCTGAAAGGTTTTTCTTTCACAAGGCGCGCCGAAACGGAATTTTGCAGGAATACTGTTTTTAATAATTTCAGATAACTCCCCCGCCGTTTTTAACGATTTCGTTTCTCTGTATTTGACAATATTTCGAGCGATTTGTTTCGCAAACGTTTCTTCGCCGTACGTCTTTATAATTCTTGCCAAATCTTCTTCCAGATAGGTGTTTACAACCATTTCTGCCGTTAGATACGCCGATTGATTCATTCGCATATCCAAAGGCGCATCCGCTTGACGATAGGTAAACCCTCTATCCTCGTCGTCGATTTGATGAGAAGAAATCCCAAAATCCAGCAACGCTCCGTCGATTTTATCTACGCCTGCTTGATTAAATACACTCTCAAAATCTTTATAATTGGATTTATAGATAGAAAATCGATTTGCAAACGGTTGCAATCTTTTGCTTGCTGCGGCAATCGCTTCGTCGTCCAAATCAGTTGCAATCAATTTGCCGTTCGGTGAAGTTCGACTTAAAATCTCGTAAGAATGTCCGCCTCCGCCTATCGTGCCGTCAAACCATACGCCTCCGTCTTTTAAAGACAGACCTTGCATACATTCTTCCAGCATAACGGGTTTGTGCGAAAATTCCAACATAGTTTAAATCCCCATTTCTTTCAATTCTGCGTCGTAATCGACGTCTTCGATATATTCGTAATACTTTTCAGCCGACCATATTTCCAAACGGTTTCCCAAACCTATGGTAACGACGTCCTTTTTAATCCCTGCCATTTTCTTTAAAACACCGGGAAGTACAATTCTACCTTGCGCGTCCTCTTCCGCAGGAAATACGTTGCCCATAAATTTTCTAAAACCGCGAGACGTGGACGAAATCCCCTCATCTGCGTACGGTTCAAGCAAGCCGTCTAAGATGTCGTCGGACATAACGCAAATACAATTGTTCATACCTCTAAAAAAGCTGTACGTCTTTTCGTTATGTTCGCCCGTCAATTCTTTTCTAAACCGAGAAGGTATACGCAAACGATTTTTATCGTCCAATTGATGCTCGAATATGCCTTTGAACATTTTTCGTTTCCCTCCTCGTGGTAGTTTTTGCGATACTGTTATTAGTATCGTTGAAATTATTATACAACCATTTATACCCACTTGTCAAGGATTTTTAGGAAAATTTTTCAATTTTTTTTAATTTTTTGGGATTTTTGACCACTTTTGACCTTTTGAAACGCAAACATACGTTCGTAAACGCGTTTATTCTTATGTTTTCCGCTGCCGAGAAAGACGATTTCGCCCTTTTCCTCAAAATTTTGCCCACCAAATAAACGCGAACATTCGTTTGTTTTCTTTCTTTTATTTGTAAAGGGGTTACGAGTGGTCAAAGAAAACACGCATTTATGTAAAAACCGAAAAAGTGGTCGCCCGTCCCTATTTTGATTGTTGTCTTGTTTTATTTCGGTGTAATTATTGATTAAATTTTGGGATAAAATCGTCTGCAAACGTTTGGCAATTCCCTTTCTGCCGTCATATACGGGACAATGATAAAAATTTTCAATAGCTTCTTTCCTATATATATAATGCGTACACCCTAACACCACCGCATTTGGTTCGCCTTTTGGTAAAAACGAAGAAATCTCGAAACTATCGTCAAATATATGTTTTTCAATTTCCCCTGCCAAGCAAACACAAGGAATAGAACTCAAATGAGCCGCAGGAAAACGAGCTTTCGTCCTTGACAACAAATTTTGAAACCGCGCGCTTTCGCACGTTGCCTTCGTCGCCAATACATAAACTTCCCCGCCCGCCCTCGCCGCCTCATTTACAGCAGGTTCTGTACCGATAATCGGAAAAGCATAGCGTTTTCTTAATTCTTCTATGCATACGGCGGTTGCCGTATTACACGCCAATACCACAGCGCGAACGTTCAATTTTTCAAATTTTTTCAACGCAGCGTTGACGTATTTTTTGATTTTTCTCTGTGAACGATTGCCATACGGCGCGCGACTATTATCTCCGTAATAATAAAACCTTTCGTCTTTTATATACCGTCGACATTCCGCCATAACGGTCAAACCGCCTATTCCACTGTCAAAAAAACCAATTCCGTAAGGTGAAAAACGCATACCACCTCCAAAAAACATAAAAAATTTTTCAAAATTTTCTCTTTTTCGCATTTTTGTATTGAAAAACAGTTTACTTTCCAATAAAATTGTGTTAAAATATTCTACGCAGTTAAATTGATTAAGAAAATATTGGAAAGACAAGGAGAACATTATGCCTAATATTAAATCCGCAAAGAAAAGAGTTTTGGTTATCGAAAAAAAGACGATGAGAAACAAAGCAGTTAAGTCCGCTTTAAAGACCCAAGTAAAGAAGTTCTTGGATGCTGTAAATGCTGGCGATAAAGAAGCTGCAACAAAACTTTACCCCGAAACCGTTTCGGCTATCGACGGGGCTGTTACGAAAGGTGTTATCCATAAGAACAACGCTAATAACAGAAAAGCAAAGTTGGCTAAAAAACTCAGCGCTTTAAACTAAACCTTTTTTATAATATTCAGTATATTATAAATATGAGGGTCTGCCTATTGGTAGACCCCTTTTTTCGTGATATTTTTCAAGCGTTCTATAAACATCAAATTTTTATAAGAAGTATTCTATTTTAATATTTTATTTTTTTCTAAAAATAATTTTAAAAAAGCCCTTTCAATCGTTTGACATATTCCGTCATTTTTCATATAATAAATATCGTTGAAAGTTTATTTTAACTAAACTTTTCGTTTATTATAAACAAACCCGTATAAACTTCGGTTTTTTCGGGTTTTTCCAATTAAATGGAGTCGATATGGATTTAGGCAAAAAAATAAAACGAATGCGAAATCAACTGGGATTAACACAAGAGGAATTGGCTGATCGTTGCGAGTTGACAAAAGGATACATTTCTCAACTTGAAAATAATCTGAACAGCCCCTCGATTGCAACCTTAACGGATATATTATTTGCCCTTGGTAGCAATCTGTCCGAATTTTTCCAAGAAGAAACGGAAAATAAAGTTGTTTTTTCAAAAGACGAATTTATTGAAAAGGATTCGGAAGGTGTGCTATGGAATTGGTTGATCCCCAACGCGCAAAAAAATATGATGGAGCCCGTCTTAGTGGAACTGTCCGAAAACGTACGAACGTCGGAAGATATCCCCCACGAAGGTGAAGAATTTGGATATGTATTAGAAGGAAAAATTACCATTATATTGGGCAACAAACGCCATATTTGTAAAAGGGGCGAAGCCTTTTATTATGAAGCAAATAAGCCCCATTCCATCTTAAATAGCGGAAAAAATCGAGCGAAATTCCTATGGATTTCTACCCCGCCCAATTTTTAATTAGATTACAATAATTACTCTATCTGTCATAGGTATTCTATCAGACATAATACTTTTTAATATTTTTGGAGCATCTACTTATGGAAAGAAAAAAACAGCCCCCTATTATCGAACTTATCGACGTTTGCAAAGAATTTGACGGCGTTTCCGTTGTTGAAAATATCAATTTTTATATAAGGAAAGGTGAATTTATCACATTCCTCGGTCCGTCAGGGTGCGGAAAAACAACCACGCTGCGTATGATAGCCGGTTTTGAACTTCCCACTTCAGGAAAAATCCTTTTAAACGGAGAAGATATCAGCCATTTACCACCCAACAAACGCCCCGTAAACACCGTATTCCAAAAATATGCGCTGTTTCCTCATTTAAACGTATTTGAGAACGTTGCATTTGGCTTAAAATTGAAAAAAATTGAAACTACGTATATTGATAAAAAAGGCAACGAAAAAATTAAATATAAAAAGCTCCCGAAAGAGGTTATTGACGAAAAAGTGAAAAAAGCATTGGAAATCGTTGATCTTTCAGGCTTTGAAAAGCGCAGCATTTCCACTCTTTCAGGCGGACAACAACAACGAATCGCAATCGCGCGCGCTATTGTAAACGAGCCCGAAATTCTACTTTTAGACGAACCTCTTGGCGCTCTTGATTTAAAAATGAGAAAGGAAATGCAGCTTGAATTAAAAGCCATGCACAAACGCCTTGGCATTACGTTTATCTACGTAACGCACGATCAAGAGGAGGCTTTGACAATGTCCGACACCATCGTGGTTATGGCGGACGGCTGCATCCAACAAATCGGTACGCCCGAAATGATTTACAACGAACCGCAAAACACCTTCGTGGCCGACTTTATCGGCGAAAGCAATATCTTTACAGGAGTAATGCCCAAAGACAATCAGGTACGTTTTTGCGGAAAAGCGTTTCCTTGTATGGACGGCGGTTTTGAAAAAGACGAACCAATCGACGTTGTCGTACGCCCTGAAGACGTTACGATTACCTCACCTGAGGACGGCGTGTTAAAAGGAAAAGTTACGTCCGTTATTTTCAAAGGCATTCATTATCAAATCCTCGTACAATGCGGACGTTATGAAATTGAAATCCAAAGCACTTCCGCCCCCGCCGTTGGCGATATCGTGGGATTAAAAATCGCACCCGACGGAATACACGTTATGAAAAAGGAATTTACCGTTAATAAATTCTCTGGCGTAATCACCAAACGAAACACCGTCGAATTCGGCGACGGCGAATTTGAATGCGACGTTACGCAACTGTATCCAGGCAGTCATCTCGACGAAGAAGGCTATTTAATCACAACCAAAGGCGAAAAAATCGATTTGACCGATACGGAAGTCAACGTCGAAGTCGGTTTGTTGGATATCACAATGAGCGACAACGAAGACGAAGGCGGCGCGCAAGGGCATATTATCTCTCTTATATATAAGAGTGAATATTACCGTTATATCGTGCGTACGGAAAACGAAGAAGATTACGTACTTGCTTGCGAAGACCTTTGGAATGAAAACGACAGGGTCAGTTTGATTATCCCCAAAGATAAAATCCGTCTTACTTTGAAAACCGCGGAGGGCAACAAATAATGGCAACAACGAACGCAAAACCGCATTTTTCACGAAAATTGTTGGCAATTCCTTACGCGTTGTTTCTGCTCGTTTTCGTGGTTATCCCCCTCTTTATTATCGTTTATTATGCGTTTACCGACGACAACGGACATTTCACTCTCGAATATCTGCGCGTATTTTTTAACGAAAGCGGAGAAGGCATAAAGGGCTTTTTAACTTCATATAACTTTAAAACTATTCTTCGGAGTTTCTTTATTTCTTTGATGAGTACGATTGTCTGTCTTTTAATTGCATACCCTGTTGCGTACATTATCGCAAAATGTCAATTAAAAAACAAATCGGCGCTACTTCTCATGTTCGTCGTGCCTATGTGGGTAAATTTCGTGCTTCGTATCAACGCCTTGAAAGAATTGTTTATTTGGCTTGGCACATACAACAAATCCAACGAATGGAATATTATCAACACGATTATCGGTATGGTATACGACTTTTTACCGTTTATGATTTTGCCGATTTATACAACGATTATTAAAATTGACAACAGCTATTTAGAAGCAGCAAAAGACCTTGGCGCGACCAATCAACGAGCGTTTTTAAAAATAACGTTACCTCTTTCTAAAACGGGAATTGCAAGCGGTATTTCTATGGTGTTTCTGCCCTCTATGACAAATTACGTCGTATCCAATTATTTAACGTTCCGCAACGTGAAGATAATCGGAAAACTTATTGACGATTATTTTATGGGCGATCTTTGGCACGACGGTTCGTTGATAGCGTTGCTGTTGTTACTGTTTATGTTTTTAATGACCTGGCTTACGGGCGGTTTTAGCCCCGACGACCAAGCCGAAAAGAGAGGTGCGTCAATATGGTAAAATTCAAAAGCATTTTCAAATGGATCTTTATCGCATTGGTTTTATTCTTTATTTATTTCCCGATTATTTTTCTCACGATAAACAGCTTTAACGCTAGCGATATCATCGGGGAATGGACTGGTTTTAGCCTTTCGCATTAT
>JAFTPE010000028.1 GCA_017463425.1 Clostridia bacterium
TTCGTCGTAATAATTAAGTAATTGCGTTTGTCCTTTTTTTTCAAGCAATTCTTTCGCCTCGATATACGTCATACCTTTCATCTCCTTCAAAAAAATTTTTACAAAAATCTTTCTGTCATTATTGTACCAAATTTTGCATAAGAAAGCAAGATTTTTGCCTATTTTTCTTGATAAAATTCTTTCTCTCTTTTTTCATATTCTTTCTTTTAGAAAATTTACATCTCTTAAAATATATGTTATAATGAAAATATGAACATATGGCAATCGATACAAAAATGTTTTTATAACCGCCGCAAGAAAAAATGCGCAATTTTGTTTCCGATATTTTGCAAAATCCACGGCGTAACTTCGCCCGATAGACAAGGCGCGTTGGCGCAAAGCGGCGCAGGCGACGAACTGCAACTGGTACACGTGCCTTTGGAAAACTACCCTTTCAACGTATACGTATACAGCGTCCCCCTCAATCGCGTACTTGGATATTTAGACGAGATTTTGGCTGAAAAACTCGTTTACCTGTTCGGCAAAGGATTTTGTCGGGACGGAGAAATCGAAACGGTTACGGGCGGACCGCCGCAATACCCCTATTTCGGGTGTAATATCCGCATTATGGAAAGCGCGGTGTTGATGAAAAACTGCGAGGATTTTTCACATCTTTTCGGCGCGTAATTTTATAAAATATTTGTTGTCGGAATCAAAAAAATTATTGACAAATGATATGTTTTATGATATCATTTTAATATCATATTATAAAAAGGCGACGCTACAAACAGCCTAAAAGGAGGCAATATGACGCTTGAATTGAAAGATATATACAAATCCTTTGGAGAAAAAGAAGTATTGAAAGGCGTTTCTTTCTCGGCGGAAGGCGGAAAAGCGTTTGGATTGTTGGGACGAAACGGCGCGGGGAAAACGACGACGATTCGGATTTTAATGAACGTATTTTCAGCAAATTCGGGCAAAGTGCTTATCGACGGAAGCCCCATTGATTATGATAAAATCGGAATTGGCTACCTTCCCGAAGAGCGAGGTTTATATCCCAAAAAGCCCATTATCGACCAATTGACGTATTTTGCAGAATTGAAAGGAATGAACAAAAAAGACGCCGTAAACGCCGTCGATTATTGGCTAAATCGATTGGGCATGAGCGAATATCGAAACAAACGCCTCGACACCCTTTCCAAAGGTAACCAACAAAAAATTCAGTTGATTACAGCGCTTGCGCACAATCCCCATATCGTCATTTTAGACGAACCGTTTTCAGGGCTTGACCCCGTGAACGCTATGCTGTTAAAAGACGTTGTAAAAGAACAGATTTCTGAGGGGAAAATCGTTTTGTTTTCCAGCCATCAAATGAGTTATATTGAAGAATTTTGCGACAGCATTGCCATTCTCAACGGCGGAAAAGTTGCTCTCAGCGGCGATTTGCGCGACGTAAAGCGCAACTATCCTCGCAACAAGTTGGTTGTAAACACCACTTCGCCGCAACGCATTTGCGAAGATTTTCAAAACGCTTGCAGCGTAAACCAAAACGGGGCGTTGATCATTCAACTTGAAAACGCCGACGAAAAACGCGCCGTGATGCAACGCCTCGTGGAAAATTACGATATCGACGAAGTAAAGGTGTTCGAGCCATCTTTGAACGATATTTTCGTAGAATACGCAGGCGAACAGATATAAGGAGGCGAAACAAATGAAACAATTTGGGAAAATATTAAAATTTGAACTCAAAAGTTATTTAAAAAATAAAGTTTTCGTTGGGATTACGATTTTTCTCGTGGTGGCTATCGCCGTCGTAACCTTTATCCCCAATATCATTGCGGCGTTTGAATCAGAGGAGAATATAACAGCCCCCGACGATTTGCCCGTAATGCTCGTATATTCTGAGGACGAGGTGTTGTCGGGCTTGGCAAAAGACGCTTTTAGCGCGGCGTTCCCCGAATACAACGTAACGCTTATGCAAGGAGATGTGAACGAAGTGAAAGATTCGATTACGTCAGGCAACGCAAACTGCGCTTTCGTAATAAATTCCGCCTCGTCATATACCTATTACGTCAACAATCTGTCTATATACGACACCAACGCCGAACGCGCCAACACCGTTTTGCAAGAGGTGTATCGAATGAATGCAATGCTCCAACACGGCTTAACTAGCGAACAGGTAGGCGAAATTTTATCCATTCAAATCCAAGGCGAAACGACTGCGCTTGGCAAAAATCAAATGGAAAACTTTTCTATACCTACATTATGATTTTCGCGCTGTATATGGTAATTTTATTGTACGGGCAAATGGTTTCTACCAACGTAGCTTCGGAAAAGAGTTCTCGGGCGATGGAACTGCTGGTTACCAGCGCAAAACCGACGAATATGATGTTTGGAAAAGTGTTGGCGTCCTGTATCGCAGGATTTTCGCAACTCGTTCTCGTATTCGGTTCGGCAATCCTGTTTTACAATATCAACAAAGCAAACTTAACCAATCCGATAATATCTTCTATTTTTAACATTCCTATCGATTTGTTTATTTATATGATTATATTCTTCGTTCTTGGATTCTTGATTTACGCCTTTATGTTCGGCGCAATCGGGTCTACCGTATCCAAATTGGAAGATATCAACACTTCGGTCATGCCCATTACGTATTTGTTCGTCATTGCGTTTTTGGTCGTCGTATTTTCTATGAGCAGCGGTTCGATAGACAATACCGCAATGCTGATTTGTTCGTATATCCCCTTCACGTCGCCGATGGCTATGTTCACCAGAATCGCGATGAGTACGGTGGCTTGGTATGAAATTGCTATTTCTATTGCCGTTTTAATCGGCTCGACCATCGGGATTGGAATCCTTTCCGCAAAAATCTATCGCGTGGGCGTACTGTTGTACGGTATGAAACCAAAGCTGGGCGAAGTTTTAAAAACCGTATTTAAAAAATCTTAAATCCAAGCGATATCGCACAGCGTATAAAAAAGCGCGCGAAAAAAGGAGAGCCGCCGCTCTCCTTTTTATTGTTTTTATTTTCTTCTACGTTCGTACCCTGCATAAGGGTCGACACCGCCAAGGTTGGCCCCACCCGTTCTGCGCGCGCTTTGTCTGTCCATAAAAGGAACGTCTTTTGCGCCTTGTAACAACGCCTGCGCCGTCCAGATAGATTGGCTGGAAAGACGTTCGCGTTCAAACATATCGATCTGTGAAATAACAGCGGTTTTAAATTCGTCCGCGTCTTGAAGCCGCATTTTTATCGTACCGTACTCGGTGTCGATATACGTCGTACCAACGTTGAAAATTTTTCCCCAAAACCCAACGTCTACGTACACACCTTGAATTTTGAGCAGCGGAATATCTTTCGATTGCGTATGAAAGACGCCTTGTTTACAAATCAGCCGTCTGTTCGTCAATACGATTTCCGTGCGCGAGAAGATAATCGATTTTTTAATCGCCAACGCAAGAGGAATCAGCAACATCCAAAAACAGGATATGCCAAAACACCACCAACCTACCAGCCCCCAAACGTCTCTGGGCGCTTCTTCGACGATATATTCGTTTTCATATAAATGTCGTTCCGCATATTTTGCCATAATAAAACTCCGTTATGGTTTCGCTAAATTACACAAGCAAAAAAGTATGATAAAAAATCAACCCTTTTTAGCCCTAGTATTATTTTATCGCAAAATAAAAAAAAAGTCAATACTTTTTTCTAAATTCCGCTAATAATTTAAAATATTTTCATCTTTTTTATTTTATAACCCTTTTTTGACGAAGACAAAGGCTTGTTTTAAGGGCAAAAATAACGTAGCAACGGTAATTGCCGTACAAACCACCTGCGGAATCATAAACGGCAACGAAGCGTAAAAATACAACCTCGCCGCTTTTTCCGAATATCCGTACCAAATCGGAGTCAATATATTGTCTATCATTGTAAAGCATATCGTGCAAAAACAAGCGATCAAGGCAACTTTCCACAAAGTTTTTATCTCCACGCGCATTTTTTTGCCCAACAGTCCAAACGTCAACGCCAACGCATTGTAATATACCAAATATACTATCAACACCACAGGATATACGCCAAACACCACCTGCCTAAGCAACGAAAACGCCGTTGCCGCCGCCATTCCCCGTTTCCAACCAAACGTAAACGAATACGCCACAAACAAAACCGTAACGACTTCCACCCCTGGAACAAGCGTCAGCGCAAGTTGCGCCGCTATGACCAATGCAACGAACACGGCGAGATAGGCGCACTCTTTTGCCGAGCGCGCCGCCGTATTTTTTCTATTCGATTTTTGTCGAATTTCGTCGTTCATCTCATACCTGCCCTATACAAATTAAAACGTTGTATATACCCAAACGTAGATTTCGCTTGCAACGACCTCTAAACTTTCCGCGCCCAAAATTGCGCTGCCCAACGTTTTTCCGTCATATTCGTACGTACCCCATTCCGTGTTGGACATTTCCGCATCCGAGGTGTACAACATCCAACAACTGCTGAAATCCGCAGCGTTTGCTTTGTTCTCAATAGAGGTTATCATTTTATCCGTCATCTCAAACGTCAGTTCCCCCTCCTCTTTCAAATATTCCATTGCGGATATAAGGGTAGACCACGGCTCTTCCTCTACAATTTTAATCACGACCACAGTATCGGTCTTTGACACAATTTCGGCTTTGGCTTTGCCTTGTTTATCGCAAGCGACCAAGCATACAACAGACATAACCAAAGCGAGTAAAAGAGTTATAAAGGATAAAAATTTGCGTTTCATATCACGCCTCCGTATAATAAAAAATTCCCGAACGCCAATTTTTCAAGGCATGCGGAAACAAGAAACCACCGCTTTAAAAAGCGGTTTTTCAAACGTCCTTTTCGCGTCCCCTCAAAAATTCGTTTCTTCTAAAACGCAAGGCAGGTCTCCCGGCTTACAACGTCCTTGGTATCACGGCAAAAAACGACGTTTTTCACATTTCAACGCATACCTGCCCCTTTCCTTCCCACTTTTTAGCAGTGCAAAGAGGCGAACGTTCTTACGGTTGCGGGGGCAGCGGAGCAATTTGCAAAAACACCGTTTACAATTTCTCTCTTCCCTTTTCAATCTTTTCCGCAGAAAAGATACCTTCCGTTCGTATTCGGTTTGATTTTATTATACTATTCTTATAATAAAATGTCAAGCTAAAAAACTGGCGAAAACAAACGAAAAACATTACCAAAAAAAGTAACCCCCTAGTAAAACTAGGGGTTCTTCATTTTCGGGCAAAGCCCTAGTCTACTAGCCGTGAGCAACGCTCACATAGGACGACCTGCCAGTCTTTGCGTATGTTACTTGCTACCCTTGAAAGGGTCCTCAGGATAATCAATCGCTAACTGCATATTTTCTTTATCCTGTTTTAACTGATTTTGTATGTATTCTTTGATTGCCTGAGTATTCTTGCCTGTCGTGTCTACATAGTAGCCTCGACACCAAAATTCTCTACATCGGTATTGAAACTTTGCCGTTCCAAACTTTTGATATATTATCAAACTACTTTTTCCTTTCAGGTATCCCATCACGCCTGAAACACTCATTTTCGGTGGTATAGAAATCAA
>JAFTPE010000005.1 GCA_017463425.1 Clostridia bacterium
CGTCTTGCCTGTGCATCCGTGAGGTTGGAACAGGAACCCACTTCAAAATATTTCTTTTGACGAGGACTCCACGCTTCGACGTCGCAACTCTTGTATTTGAGGTCGGCAAGGTCGCCCGAACAGCAACCAAGCTGTCTTACGGGGATATCCATCGAGCGGAATAATTCCACGGTCTAGCTCCACAATTTTTCATACCATTCTTCGCTTTCTTCGGGACGGCAAACGACAATCATTTCCTGTTTTTCAAATTGATGGATACGGTAGATGCCGCGTTCTTCAATGCCGTGCGCGCCTTTTTCTTTACGGAAACAGGGCGAATAGCTGGTGAGGGTCAACGGCAATTTTTTACCGTCGATAATCTGACCCATAAACCGACCAATCATAGAATGTTCGCTGGTGCCAATCAAGTACAAATCTTCACCTTCGATTTTGTACATCATATTTTCCATTTCGTCAAAGCTCATAACGCCCGATACCACGTCGCCGTGAATCATATACGGGGGAATGACGTAGGTAAAGCCTTTGTCAATCATAAAATCGCGCGCGTAAGAAAGCACCGCGGAATGAAGTCGGGCAATATCTCCCGTCAAATAATAAAAGCCTTGTCCTGACGTTCTTCTTGCCGAATCTACGTCGATACCGTCCAAATTTTCCAAAATGTCCAAATGATACGGCACTTCAAAGTCGGGAACGACGGGGTCGCCAAAGCGTTGGAGTTCGACGTTTTCCGCGTCGTCTTTGCCGATAGGCACGTCGTTAGAGATAATATTGGGGATCGCCATCATAGTTTTTTTGAGGGCGGTTTCCACTTCTTCGCTTTCTTTTTCAATGGCAACGAGGCGTTCAGCGTCTGCCTTTACCTGCGCTTTGACAGCCTCTGCCTCGTCTTTTTTACCCTCTTTCATCAGCATACCCACTTGTTTGGAAAGGGTATTGCGCGCTGAACGGAGCGCGTCGCCTTCGGCAATGAGCGCGCGACGTTTGGAATCCAGCTCCAACGCTTGATCCACGAGGGGCAATTTATGGTCTTGGAACTTTTTACGGATATTTTCTTTTACGAGTTCCGGATTGGTACGGATAAGGTTGATATCAATCATAAAAATACCTCTATAAAGATTTTATAACCCTTTTATTATACACCTTTTCCTATTTAAAAGCAAGTAAAGAAAATCTATCCACAGCATTTTCTTATAAAATTTCTTTAAAAAACTTGTATTTTGGCATTTCGTGTGGTATAATTGATGTACTATATGTTTGTAATGAGAACAGCGAAAAATAAAATTACGGAGCTAAACCGTTATGAAGCAGGAAGAAACTAAAAAGAAAGAGCAAGAAATCGAGGCAAATTCTTTGCACGACGCATTGAACGATTTTCCCGAAGAAGAGGAGGAAAAGAAAAGCAAACTGTCTGTTTTGCTGTCGAAAAAGGAAAAGGCGCAACCTGCGCCGTTGCTCAATTTGACGCGTTTTAACGCGCGCGTAAACGAGGGGTTGAGCAGCGCGCAGGTACAAGAACGCGTAGACAAAGGCTACGTTAATAAAACGGTGAAAAAGTTTTCAAAAACCTATCGCAGTATTTTCCGCGATAACATTTGCACCTTTTTCAACCTGTTGTGTTTGATTGCGGCTATCGCGTTGCTGTTGGCAAAAGCGCCGACTTCGCAATTCGTGTTCGTGCCGATTTTCCTTTGTAATATCGCGATTGGGATTTTTCAGGAAATTCGCGCGAAGTTAAAGATTGATAAATTGTCCATTCTCACTTCGCCGTATGCGAACGTAGTGCGTGAAAAGAGGGCGCAGGAAATCCCCGTCGATCAGTTGGTTGTGGACGATATTTTGATTTTGTCTGCAGGGCAACAAGTGCCTGCCGATTGTATTGCCGTCGAGGGTACGGCGGAATTGAACGAATCCCTGTTAACGGGTGAATCCATACCGATTAAAAAAGAAGAAGGGGATTTGTTATACGCAGGTTCGTTTGTGGCGAGTGGTAAAATCGTCGTGCGCGTGGATAAAATCGGCGAGGCGACGTATATCAGCAAGCTGACGGCGCGCGCGAAGAAATACAAACGTCCCAATTCGGAGATTATGAATTCGATTAACCTGTTCATCAAGGTAATCGGTATTATCATTATTCCCGTTGCGATATTTATGTTCCTTACCAATTTCCATAATATGGGCAACACGTGGGAAGAACTGTCCGCAAGCGGCGGTTTTTGGAAAAACCTACTCGCAGGCGACCCTGCGCTTAGCGAAACCATTCAAAAGACGGCGTCCGTTGTTATTGGTATGATTCCGTCGGGGTTGATTTTGTTGACCACCGTTGCGTTGTCTGTGGGTATGATTCGTCTTGCGAAATACAACACGTTGGTACAGGATATGTATTCGTTGGAAATGTTGGCGCGCGTAAACGTTTTGTGTTTGGATAAGACGGGTACGATTACCGACGGTAGAATGAAAGTGAGCGATTGTATTTTGCTGAACAATCCCACCGAATACGGCGTGGACGAAATCGTTGGGTCTATGTTGGCGTCGCTGAGCGACAACAACCAAACTTCGATTGCGTTATACGAGAGATTTGGACATTCTTCGGCGTTGCAACCGATTGCGACGTTGCCGTTCTCGTCGGCGAGAAAACTGTCTGCCGTTACCTTTGAGGGTGTGGGAACGTTCGTGATGGGCGCGCCGGAATTTGTATTGAAACCGATGCCGACGCGGATTGATAAAATTGTCAAACAATACGCGCAAATGGGGCTGAGAGTGTTGGTTGTGGCACATTCGACCTCGCAGATACAAGGGGATAAAGTGCCGTCGGGGGTAAAGGCGATTGCCATCATTACGCTGTCGGATAATATTCGACCGGACGCGATTGATACGATTAAATGGTTTAGAGAAAACGAAGTGGACGTGAAGGTGATTTCGGGGGATAATCCCGTAACGGTGTCAGAAGTGGCGCGTCGCGCGGGAATTAAGAATGCGTCGCATTTTATATCCTTGGAGGGGCTTTCGAGGATTGAAGTGGAAAACGCTGCAAATCAATACACGGTGTTTGGACGGGTTACTCCCGAACAAAAGGCGATATTGATTCGAGCGATTAAAAAAGCAGGCAATACCGTGGCAATGACGGGCGACGGCGTGAATGATATTTTGGCAATGAAAGAATCGGACTGCGCGGTGTCCGTGGCGTCGGGCAGCGACGCGGCGAGAAACGTTTCTAACCTCGTTTTGCAAGATAATAATTTTTCGTCCATGCCAAAAATCGTAAACGAGGGACGACGGGTGATTAATAATATCAAAGACTCGTCTGCGTTATATATTATGAAAACGCTGTTGACGTTGATTTTGTCTACGACCTGTATTTTGCTGGGCAGCGCGTATTTCTTCACTACGAATAATATGATGATGTTTGAAATGTTCATCAGCGCAATTCCTTCGTTCGTGCTTTCCTTGCAGCCTAATACCAACCGTGTGAAAGGCAAATTTATTCCGCACGTTTTAAGCCGAGCCATACCTGGTGCGTTGACGATGGCGTTGGGGATTTTGACCTTGTACGTAATGCACAAAACGTCGCTTGCCGAAGCGTTTGGGTTTGTAGACGCGCAAGGCGAAGAAACGGCGGCGTACAACGCAATGATGATGATTTCGCTGACGTTTTCGGGGCTTGTGATGTTGTATCGGATTTGTCAGCCGTTCAACGTGGTGCGCGTGGTGCTGTTCGTGTTCGTAACCGCGCTTTGTTTGTTGGTGGTGTCTATACCCGTGTTGGGCGAAATCGTGTTCGAGGGGTGGACGTACATCAAATTTACTTTGCCGCAATGGTTGATGATTGTCATTATCGTACAGGCGAGTTTCCCCATATCGGGATTTTTGATAAAATTTTTCGATATGTTTACCGCGGCGGAGGATTGACCGTTAAAAATCGAAACAAGCCTACCGTGTACGCGTTGAAATTATATCAGGGGCATACAGGTATGCGTTGAAATTAAAAATTGGAAATAAAAATATGAGAAATCGCCGTCTGTATTTTTCGTCGGGCGGCGGTTTTCTTTTGCAATTTTTTAACAAGTATGATATAATACTTTGTGGAAGAAAAAAGTGTATTATGAAGTATTTATTTTTTGATATCGAATGTTCGGTGGTATCCAAATATACGGCAAAAATTTGCGCGTTTGGGTATTGCCTGACGGACGAACAATTTCATATAATCGAAAAAGAAGATATCCTAATCAATCCGCAAGGCGGGTTTCATTTGACGGATAGAAAAGGGACGCAAGGATTGGTGTTGCCGTATAAATACGAGGAATTTAAAAATTATCCCACGTTTAAACAAAAGGCAAAACGGATTTACGAATTGTTGCAAGACAAAGATACGCTGGTGGCAGGGCATGCGACGATGAACGACGTGAAGTATCTTAATTTGGAAAGCAAACGCTTTTCCTTGCCCTCGTTTTCCTTTCGGTTTGCCGACACGCAATTCGTGTATATGAACGGAATCAACGATTTTTCGAGGCAATTTGGGTTGGGCGCGATTGCGGAAAATTTGGGTGTAGAATTTGTGGCGCACCGCGCTGTGGACGACGCGTACGCAACGATGAAGATTGCCGAGGCTATGTGCCGAGCGGCAGGTGAGGGCGTTACGTTTGCGCAGTTGTTGGAAAAGTACCGCATTGTTTTAGGCAAGATTGACAATTACGAAATCACTCCGCCGTCGTCCGTGGCATTTGCCAAATATAAACGGGAGCAGGAACTGAAAAAGGAAGAGCGCGAACGGAAAAAAGTGGAATTTCATAATTTTGCTGATCGTGAAAAACGGCGTCGCGCAAAAGAGGGAAAATTGAAAAATAAAACCATTTGTTTTTCACATCCCGTCGAGTTGGAATTGCCCTTGGCAAAGCGTTTGTTGTCGGCGGCGTTTGCCGAGGCGGCGTATCTTACGTATCGCGCAGAAGAATGTGATTTGTACGTCTGTTTCGAGGGGGAAACAGGCCCGAGGTTGAAATCGGTGCAAGGCAAGGCGCGTGTATTGACTCCGCAAGAATTAGAGGCGTATTTGGGCGTAAAAGCGTAAAAAATGAGGGAGAGGACTTATGCAGAACTTACCCGAACAATTTATTGAAAATATGAAAAAACAGCTTCCCGCAAACGAATGGGAGGCGTTTTTTGCCGTATATGAAAAACGGCCCTTTAAAGGCGTTAGAATCAATCCGTTAAAGGGAAAAAAGACGGATTTGACGGCAAAATTGCCCTTTTTGGGTAAGGAAGTGCTTTGGGAAGAAAACGGATTTTATACGACGGAAGAAAAACTCGGCAATTCGCCTTTTCACGCGGCGGGATTGTTCTATTCGCAAGAACCGTCGGCAATGCGCGTTGCGCCGCTTTTGGACGTGAAAGAGGGGGAACGGGTGTTAGATCTTTGTTCTGCGCCTGGAGGAAAAGGCACGCAGCTGGCTGGTGTTATGAACGGAAAAGGTGTGATCGTTTTAAACGAACCCGTATATGCGCGCGCGAAAATTTTATCGCAAAACGTCGAGCGTATGGGGATAAAAAACGCCGTTGTTGTCAATGAAACACCTGAAAAATTGTCGGAAAAATTTTCGGGGTATTTCGATAAAATATTGGTAGACGCGCCCTGTTCGGGTGAGGGAATGTTTCGCAAAAATGCCGACGAGGCTTTGTCGGAATGGAGCGTGGAGAACGTTCAGCTCTGCGCGGAAAGGCAGGAAAGGATTTTAAACGAAGCGACCAAAATGTTGCGCGTAGGCGGAAAGTTGGCGTATTCCACTTGTACGTTTTCTATATCAGAGGATGAGGGGCAAGTGGAAAATTATTTAAAGCAACATCCCGAAATGCGACTTTTATGCCAAGAAAAATTGTATCCGCATAGAGTGGACGGCGAGGGACATTTCGTTGCTGTATTTGAAAAAACCGAGCGCATAGGCGAATGGGACAGTCGTGTTAAAGAGGCGAAACCGTCGCGTTCGGCGGAGGCGGAAAAAGCGTATAAAGAATTTGAAAAGAAGTTTTTTAGAGATAAATTTGCCACTCGGTTGTATGAAGCGAATGGGATTTTATACGATTTGCCTGAGGGAGTATTTGATTGGAAAGGTTTGCAAGTGTTGCGGGTTGGTGTGCGTTTGGGCGAAGTGAAAAACGGACGTTTCGAGCCTTCTCATTCCCTCGTAATGTGCGCGAAAAAAGAAGAACTTTGCAATGCGCTGGATTTGGATTGTCAAGACGTGCGGTTAGATAAATATTTGCGAGGCGAAACGATTGAATCGGAGGAGATTCAAAACGGTTGGTGCGCGGTGTGCGTGGAAGGATTTCCGATAGGGCTGGGGAAAGCGGTCAACGGGGTTGTGAAAAATCATTTGCCGAAAGGGTTGAGAAAGATTTAATAAAAAAATCATTGAAACAAGTAAAGAAAAATCCTCTTAAGGACTGCCTTAAGAGGATTGATTTTTTAAGGGAAGAAAGAATTATTTATTTTTTTCTTTCTTTTCTTTTTTTGCAGCGAAAGCCTTGTTTTTCTTGGCTTTTTTCAACGTTTTTTGGATAATCAAGCTAGCCACTGTCAATACGAGAACTGCCGCAATCGCAACCGAGCTTGCCAACAACCAAGGGTTGGTTTCTGCATGGTCGTGGTCGTGATCGTCTTCTTCCGTCGTATCGTCTTCTTCCACGTCTGCCGACACCGTAACCTCGGAAAGCGCGTAATCTGCATACAATTCGTAAACGTTGTCGTTTACATATTTCAAGAATGCCGTTCCTGCCGTGTACGTCGTAGCGTCGTAGCTATCGTACGAATTGCCAACGCCGTTTACGTCTGCCTTTTCGTCGTAGCGGAGATATTTTGCATTGTCATAGAAGGAGAACGCGTTTTCAAAGTATACGTTCGTGTCTTCCGTATCGATATCGTCTTTTCTCGCTTCAACCAAGTTTGCAAACGAGGTTGCGTCTACGTCGTTGGGCTTGTACGCATCTACGAGTACGTAGCTGCCTTTCGCCGTATTTACCGTTTCGCCGTCGCGAGAACCGCTCCAAATTTCCAAACGGTAATTCTTTGCCGTATCGCCCGTATGCACGTAGAACGTTACGGTTGCCCATTCGCCGTTCGTTGCGCCGATTTCAAAGGACATACCTACTTGGTTTTCAATCGCGGTGTAACGAGGGGAAAGGTTGGCTACGGTAGAAAGGTCGTATACTTCCGTCGTTTTCTTGCTGTCTGCATACGCCATTTTGGTTTCTGCATTGTATGCATAGAAGGCTTTTCCGTCGTTGCCGTCGTGCAACCAATTATCGTTGTAACCGTACGAAACGCCACCGTCTGCAATCGCAAGGTCGCCTTCAGCGTCTACTTCGTAATTTGCAAGGTTTGCATAATATTTGGTTTCGTCAAGGTTGCTGTTCGTTTCTTTGTTCCAGGTCGGGTTGACAAGGTATAAACCGTTGGATTGCAATTTGAACGCCGTATGTTTTTTCGCGTTGAAATGCTCGTCCGAAGGGTCTTGCGAACAGATGTTGCCGTCTGCGTCATACCAATAGGAAACTTGTCTGCCGATAGACAGTTGCTTTTGATGCGCGTCGTCGTCCATATCCATAAGATATACGAACGCTTTTGCGTTATCGCTTACTTTTACGCGCATGGATACGGTAGCGTAGGTGTTTGCACCAATCGCCGTAGCGTTGCCGATAAAGCCGTAGGACTTGGTTTGCGCTGCGCCGCTGTAAATAACGAGGGGCTGCGTCGTGTCGTCGTCAAAGACGTTCGACCAGGTTGCGCCTTCGCCGCCGATTGCTTTTAAAATCGTTTTATAATTTTCCGTGTCTTGGTGTTCTTTGTTCAAAAGCCCTGCAACGTAATCGGTGGTTAATTTTTCAAGATTGGTGTTCTTGTTGAATTCGGTGTTCGTGCCGTTGGATACGAATGCGCTGTCGCTGTATACGCCCTTGTAATTTGTAGGCGCGGCAAAGCCGTTTTCAATTGCGCCCGTAGGGGTGCTTGCCGCCGAATCAAATCCGCTGTCGCCCGTAGCTTTTTCTTCGCCGCTCGTAAGAGAAACGACTTTTGCGTACGTGCCGCTTGTCGCCGAGTCAAATTCCGCTTCGTTCATTTCATAGCTTTCAAAACCGGTAAACGCTGCGAAACCTGCGTAGTAGTTTGCTTTCGTCGTGCCGATAACGGTGGTAGAACCAAAGTTGAAAGAAAGGGTAAACTCTTTCGCGGAATCCGTTTCATTGGAAACGAAGAACAGACATTGTTGCCAACCTTCGTAGATATCTTCGCTGTCGCCGATATCCACGGGATCAATCGTCGTCGTGTCAATCGAGGAAATCGAAGTTTTGTTGTTGCCGTCGTTGAGGGTGATGCCTGCGCCCGTAAACCCGTTCATATCCGACGTTTTCACGTAGAAAGAAATCGCAAGATATTTGTCTGCGTTCACCGTAAACGTCTTGGTCGAATTTGCCGTGTACGCCGCGCCTTCTGCGCTGAGGAGCATCAATACTTTGCTGTTTGCAAGGAAGGACGAATCTTTAAAATAATTGTCGTATGCGCTTTGCAAGAATACGTTGCCCGAATTGTTCATTTCGGCGATATTTGTAAACACTTTGGTTACGTCGTTTGCCGTATTGATTCCAAGCCCCGTGTACGTTTTCACGTCGCCGCCCGAAACGGTTGCCGCCGTATACGAAACGCCCTTATTGGATTTTTCCGTCGTAGGCGTAGCGTTTACGTCGCTGGCAAAGAAATCGAGTTCGTCAAACTTACCGTAGAAATTGAGGGCAAATTTGTTGCCTGCGTCTGCTTTGGACGCGTCAACAATCTTGTCTTCTTTGCTTGCCTCAAATCCAACCGTCTTCACGGCGTCTGCCGCGTCTTTTTCAAACGTTTCGTTGGTAATCAATTCACATTCGATATCGTCAAAGAACGCATAGCCGTTGACGTATTCCAATCTGTCCGTGCCACCGCCTTGACCAAGCCCAAGCACTACGTTAAACGTGGTGTCGGTGTAGGACGCGCCTTGGAGATAGAACGAATATTTCGTCCATTCGTCGGTGTTGATGTTCTTCACTTCAAAAGCGTCCATTGATTTGCCGCCTACGGAGTGGGTAACGCTGATATACGCGCCTTTGCCCACCGCGTCTTGCGCTTCACCGTCGGTTGTCGCGCTCTGCAATTCGCTCGTTTTTACCCAAACGGAGAACCATGCGGACGTACCAGCCTTTATCGTAACGGTAGAGGAGGAGGTGTATTTTTGCGCCGTACCCGTTGCTTTGTCTTCGGGGTATTGGTTGTGAATCATAAGAACGTTGTTGTCCTTTTCACCGCTGTCGGGCGCAACGCCGGGATTTGCCGCGTTCAATGCGGGCAAATCGTCCAAGTCGATATTGAACGATTGATAGAAATCGAGTTCTTTTTCGATTTTCTTATCGTCGTTTTCGTCCTTTTTCTCCCAAATCGAATAATACGTGAGCTTGTCCCGAACGGTCATCTTGTCCCAAGCGTTTTTCGCTTCCGATTCGGTCATGGAGTCGGTAACGTTTACTTTAGAAGTTGTCAATTCTTCCCATTTCGTGGTGTCGATAACGCCGCTTGCCGCTTTGGAAGTAAGCGCGCTGCCTGCCGTCGTGGAGTTGAGCGAACGCGTCCAACCCGTAACGGACGTGCCGATAGGGTTCAAACCTTTGTTATCGTCGTACGTTTCAAAGCCAGCGTTGGTAATAACGCCGGTGTCTTTTTCTTCGTTGCTCGTTTCCGAAGAAGACGAGGAGGAAGAAGAATCGACGGCGTCGTCTTTGCACGCGGCAAGCGCGGACATAGAAGATACCATCATCAGCGATAAGAGTAGAGCAAGAAATTTCTTCTTGCGGTTGTTGATACTTGCTTTCATATAACCACCTTTGGTTTTTTGTTTTTCTGTTAAGAATGAGCAACGGCTTGAAAAATCGAGAAAAGCCTTTCCCAGCTTTCAAAACATTGCGCTTATACTATTTTAATACAAAATCAATTTATTGGCAAGCGTTTATGACGGTAATTGAAAGAAAAAGTTTGATAATTTTGAAAAATTTTGCTTATAATATAGTGTAAAGAGGGAAATTGCATGGAACAAATGGAAAAAATCGGAACGAAAAACGTAAAACGGGCGGTTTGCGGTACAATCGTCGGGGCGGCAAACAGTTTGTTTGGCGGTGGCGGCGGTATGATAGCCGTGCCGTTGCTCAAAAAGACGGGGTTGGAAGAAAAACGAGCGCACGCGACGGCGATTTTGGTGATTTTGCCCGTTTCGCTGTTTTCCTTTTTGTTCTATTTTTTTCGTGGTTTGTACGATTTTTCGGTGTTGATTCCAACGGCGTTGGGGGTAACGCTTGGCGGTGTCGTCGGGGCGAGATTGCTTGGAAAAATGCCCGTGACAGCGGTGAATTTGGCGTTCGCATTTTTACAGCTCGCCGCAGGCGCATTTTTATTTTTCTTTTAATAAGAGTCTTTTAATAAGAGTTTGTTCGTATGCCAACACAGCGCGCAATGTATGGAGCGAATGTGAAAATTTACGAAAACGCAGTTTCCAATGCGCCTAATCAACAACGCGTTGCCTACATATGTCTTTTTATTTATATCTTGTATTGGGTTTTTTAGGCGGGATTCCCGCAGGTATGGGTATGGGTGGCGGAACGGTTACCATTCCGCTGCTCGTCTTGGTTGGCGGCGTGGAGCAAAAAATTGCACAATGCGCCAATTTGTTTTCCTTTTTACCTATGAGCGTAGGGGCGTTAAAAATGCATGCGGACAACGGATTGCTTGATACGCAAGGAATATGGTGGGTGATTGTTCCGGCGTTGTTGTTGTCGGCAATTGGCGCGACGTTGGCAAGCGTGTTGCCGTCGGACATTTTACGTCGGGCGTTCGGTGCGTTTTTGATTGGATTGTCCTGTTTTGGGTTTTATCGTACGTTGCAGGAAAAGAAAGCATAAATTGATGAAAAATTGGGAATAATCGGAAGAACGGGAATGGAACGTTTTTCCGATTTTTTCATTTTTTTAGAATAAAAATAGGGCTTATTTCTTGTCAATTCGCACAAAAAAAAGACAAAAAATATCGAAAATGAACAAAAGTGTAAAAAATGTTAAAAAATTTTTCAAAAGGGTATTTACAAATCGGGATTTATGGGGTAAACTATGGGAAAAAATTTAACTAAGCAACGTGGGGATTCGACGAAAAACGTCGACGCAGCACGGTCCTTGAAGAAACGAAAACGTAGAGATAAATAAATTATTAAGAAACGACGACACGGGCGCTGGGACGGCTTTGCGCAAAGAAAAATAGAGGTAGAGAAGTGGAAAAAATTGGTATTATCGACTTGGGTTCTAACACGGCACGGCTTTTGATTGTGGATATGTTCACCGATGGACATTATATGGTGGTGGACGAGCTGAAAGAAAGCGTGCGTTTGGGACAGGATATGGACAGAGATGGGTTTTTGAAACCACAGCGAATTGCAGAAACGATTAAAACCTTGAAAATGTTTAAAAGGTTGTGCGACGCAAGAGGCGTGGAAAGAATTATCGCAGTAGGTACGGCGGCGGTGCGTCGGGCAAAGAATCAACGTTCGTTTTTGGACGAGATTCAAGTGAGTTGCAACATCACCATTCGCGTATTGTCCGAGGAAGAAGAAGCGTTGCTTGTATATCGCGGCGTCATCAACACGATGGACATGCCCAAAGGCTTGATTTTGGAAATTGGCGGCGGCAGTACGAAGATTATTTATTATAACAGAAGAAACGTATTGAATTATGCCTCTTTGCCGTTTGGCGCGGTAACGTTGACGGATTTGTTCGCCAGCGACGCTACGCCTGAGGCTGCAACCAAACACGTGGAAGAATTTTTCACCGAACAGATGAAAAAATTGCCTTGGCTGAAAGAAATCGATCCCGAAGTGCCTATGATTGGCGTAGGTGGGTCGTTCCGTAACTTGTTCAAAATCAGTCGGTTGGTAAGAAAATACCCTTTGGATATGGCGCACAACTATAAAATCACGACGGAAGATTTTACGAGCATCTACGACATGGTACGCGTATTAGACGTGGACAAGCGTAAAAAAATCAAAGGGCTTTCGCCTGCGCGCGCGGACATTATGCCTGCGGCAATGGGGATTATGAAAGCGTTTACTTCCTATTTGAATATTGAGATGTTCACAATCGGTTCGGGTGGATTGCGTGAAGGCTTGATGGTAAATCAAGCGTTGCCGATTACGACGGAAAAACCCATTTCCGACGTATTGACGTATTCGTTGGATAGATTGATTAAATACCACGGTTGCGATCCCAAACATATCGAACACGTGTTGGTGTTGTCCGTACAGCTGTTTAAACAGCTCCGTGTATTGCACAAATTTTCCCGTCAGTATTTGAAGGTGTTGAAAATTGCGGCGTTCTTGCACGATTGCGGTGAACGTATGAAATATTACAATCACGCAAGACATAGCTGTTATATGATTTTGAATTCAGCCATTTATGGGGCTACGCACAGAGAAATCGTGTTGGCGGCGTTTGTGGCGGGTTGTCATAACCGCGAAGATATTCCTCTTGGCGAATGGCAAAAATACAAGGATATCGTAACGGAAGAAGACCTTGACGCTGTGAAAAAATTGGGCGTATTGTTGCGTATTGCGGAGAGTTTGGATAGAACGCATTGCGGTATGGTAACGGGTTTGAATTGCGACGTTTTGGGCGATTCGGTTATTATGAAAACCATCGTTACAGGCGACGCGGCGTTAGAGATTCGCGATGCAAGCGCGTCGAATCCCGAATTTAAAAAGACGTTCCGTAAAAATTTGGAAATTTTGTAATCGAATAGAGGCAAGCCGCGCCGATAGGTCGGGGCGGCTTGTTGTTTTTTGGCGGTATGGATTGGATTTTGGCAAGCGCGTCGCCACGGCGCAAGGAATTGTTGGCGGAAATTGTACAGGCGTTTGAAATTATACCTGCAACGGGTGAAGAAATCGTTGACGGCAATTTGACTCCTGCAGAATTGGTGAAAAGTTTGGCTCGACAAAAGGCAAACGAAGTTGCGCAAAGGCAAGAGGCGGTGGGAAAAGCCGTGCTTGGCGCGGATACGGTGGTTGCGCTTGGGAATGAAGTGTTGGGAAAGCCTAAAGATAAAGACGAGGCGTTTCGTATGTTGTCCGCTTTGTCGGGGAAAACGCACGAAGTGTATACGGGCGTTTGCATATCGTATCCAACGGCTGACGGAGTGAGAAAAGAAATGGTGGCGGCGGCGTGTACCAAAGTGCGGTTTTTTACGTTGACAAGCGCGCAAATTCGCGCGTATATCGCTACGGGTTCGCCTATGGATAAAGCCGGGGCGTACGGGATTCAGGACGGCGGTTTGGTTGAGGAAATTGACGGCAGTTTTTCCAACGTTGTAGGATTGCCCGTAGAATTGTGTAAACAGATGATACGGGAAATAGAGAATAGATAAAAAATACGGATAGAATAAACGCGTACACGGTAGGTCTGTTTTGAAAAACGGGCAGGGCAGGTATGCGACGAAAGAAAAGCGAAGGGGATACGGATATGATAAAACTTGCGATTGATCTCGGCTCGTCAATGACGAAGATATACCGCGCGGACACCAACAACGGCGTGGTGTTGGCGGAGCCGTCCTGTGTGGCGGTTGCCGGCGAGGGCGACGAACGGGAGATAAAGGCGATTGGGAAAGAGGCGAAAAACCTGATTGGCAAAACCGCAGAGGTTACCAATATTCTCTATCCCGTGTACGAGGGTGAAATCGTTGACGTGCCTTTGGCGGTGAGTATGTTGAAAGAATTTCTTGCGCGTATCGGCGTGAAAGGGAGTTTGACTCGTCGAGCGCAGGTGTTGTTCAGCGTGCCTTGCGGTATCGGTGAAACGACGCTTATGGCATACAAAGCGTTGGCAGAAGAATGTGATTTGAAAAAAGTGTGGTACGTAGAACAGCCGTATTTGGCGGCGTTTGGCGCAGGCGCGGTAATCGAAGGCGACCCGATTTTCTGTTTGGATATTGGCGGCGGCGTATCCAATGCTGCGGTGGTGTCTATCGACGGATTGGTTGCCGGTATTTCTATGAACGTCGGCGGTAATAATATGGACGCAAACATCATTACGCGCGTTTCTAATAAATATAAATTGTTGATTGGTACGTTGACGGCGGAAAAAATCAAAAACGAAATCGGAACGTTGGCGCCCGTTGCGCGTGGTTCGCGGGTGGCGTCGGGAAGGTCGATGGAAACCTGTCAACCGACTTCGGTTTCCGTAGAGGCGGAGGACGTTACCGAAGATATTCGCGTATATATAAAGAAAGTTGTGGAATACGCAACGACGGTATTGTGGAAGTTGCCGGCGGAAGTTGCCGCAACGGTGCATAGAAATGGCGTGTATTTGTCGGGTGGCGTTATGCAAATCCCTGCCGTGGCGCAATATATCGGCGCGCAGCTCGGTATGAGATATCGCGTCTGTGAAGAACCACAGTATACGACGGTACTCGGCGGAGGAATGTTGCTACGAGAACGTGAATTATTGAATCGCTTTGCCATAAAAGAACGCTAAAAAAATAAAAATCGAATCAAAATATAGGATTTTTCGGGAAATCAAGCGATTTTCCGAAAAATTTTTTTATAGCGCAATCCCTTTAAAATAAAGGCGCGCAGGGTTTCTGCAAAAAAAATTTTAAAATTTTTCAAAATTTTTTTTAAAAAACGCTTGACAAATGAAAAATTTGTGCTATAATAGAAGTACAAAAAGAAAGAACGAAACAAAAAATGTTTCAACCTTTCAAATGCAAGTTGAGGAAAAACCAATGCACTAAGTTTTATACAGTCGATAGGATTCGACAAAAGGGTTGCAAGTGGCAACGAAAAATCTAAGTGAAGGAGGGTACGAAAAGCGATGATTCCTTACACAGTAGACGAGGTAACTTTTTACACCAAGAAATAAGTAGTTGAGGGAGAACCAATGAACAAGTAACGTTACCGAAGTTGTTCGGCGAGGGTCGTAGGGATACGACAAAAAATAGTCTAAGTGTTAAAGGAGGTACGAAAAGGAATGATTACGTTCTATTCGACAAGTAGGTACTTTAACAAAAAAGAAATAGAGGAGAATACTCCAATGAACAAGGAAGATACAGAATACAAGTAAATATATTCGTAATAAGAGAGCGAGGTCAACCTCGCAACTGAAAGTATGTTCAAAAAGAAACGAATAGGAAACAAATGTGTATTCTTAAAATTGAATAGCAAATAAGCAAAATATATCCCCTGCAAAGACGCAGGGGATAATTTTTGAGTTTAGACAAAGATAATCGCCTCAGAATTTTGCAATTCCAAGGCGACTACCTAATATGATAAGGGGGAAAATGATGAGCTGATTTACGTGGTTGCGTATGTGATTTGTTCCGCAACCGATTTACAAATATATTATACCGTATTCGACAAAAAAAGTAAATAAAACGAAATAAAATTTTTTTAAAAATTTATTCTGTTAAAAAACGAACATTTTCTGTTTGATTTGATATATTTTTTCAAAACAAAATGGAGAAATGCCTCAAAAACGAAGAAAAAAGTGAAGAAGAGGAGGGGAATTATTTTGATTAGCACTTGACAAAATTTAAAATAAATGATATAATAGTAATACAATAAAAAGTTTGGAGGATTTTTATTTATGAAAAAAGTACTTTGTTTATTATTGGCTTTAACGGCTGTTTGCTGTTTTGCAGGTTGTACGGACGGTAAATGCGACGAATGTAAAACGGAGAAAAACGTAGAAGTGTACGAAGACCTTGACGGAAAAGAATATTGCCCGTCTTGCGCGGCAGAAGCTGCTTTACATAAAGGTATCGACAACCTTTTCGGCGATAAAGACTAAGAATTAATAAAACAAAAACGGGCGCGGCGGTTGTCGCGCCCGTTTTTCGCTTTCCTGTAAGGCAGGTACGCGTTGAATGAAAAAACAAGCCTACCAGGTACGAGGTGAATTATAAGATAAATGCTGTTGCAATGCGCAAAAGAGGTTATCAAAATATTATTGGTAAAGCTATTTTAAAAGGAGCTGATTTTATGAAATTTTGCGAAAGATTGAGATGGATACGGTTGGAAAATAATATGACGCAGAAAGAGGTGTATGAAAAATTGGGGTTGTCGCCCAACGGGTATGCGAGTTATGAACAAGGCCGTACTGAACCGAGCATTGCCACGTTGATAAAATTGTGCGAACTGTTTGACGTTAGCGCCGATTATTTATTGGGATTAAAAGATTGATTCAATTTTATATAAAAAACGAGCGAAACGCATAAAAAGATACGTTTCGCTCGTTTTATTTTTTCCTTAACGGATTAGAAATCGATTTTTTCTTCGATATATTTGATTGCGTCTTCCACGCTAAGGCGGATTTGTTCCATACTGTCGCGATCGCGAATGGTAACGGTGTTGTCTTCAAGGGTTTGGAAGTCAATCGTTACACAGTAGGGCGTACCGATTTCGTCCTGACGGCGATATCGTTTCCCAATCGAACCCGTAACGTCGTAAGTCGTGGGGAATTTTTTCATCATTTTTGCATAGATTTCGTCTGCCTTTTCGGAAAGATTTTTTTGCAAAGGCAATACGGCGCATTTATAAGGCGCAAGGAAAGGATGCAATCTCAACACGGTACGAACGTCGTTCTTTTCTGCGTCAACCACTTCTTCGTCGTATGCGTCGGTAAGGAACGCAAGTACAACGCGGTCTGCGCCGAGCGAGGGTTCGACAACGTAAGGTACGTATCTTTCGTTGGTTACGGGATCGACGTAATCGATCGTTTTGCCACATTCTTTCGCGTGTTGGGTCAAATCGTAATCCGTTCTGTCCGCTACACCCCAAAGTTCGCCCCAGCCGAATGCGAATTTATATTCAAAGTCGGTGGTCGCTTTGGAATAGAAACAAAGTTCTTCAGGGGAATGGTCGCGAAGATGTAAATTTTCTTCTTTCATACCCAAGGAAAGCAACCAATTTTTACAGAAGTCTTTCCAATAGTTGAACCATTCGAGGTCGGTGCCGGGTTGGCAGAAAAATTCGAGTTCCATTTGTTCAAATTCACGTGTACGGAAAGTAAAGTTGCCGGGCGTGATTTCGTTACGGAACGATTTACCGATTTGGGCGATACCAAACGGCACGCGCATACGCGTAGAACGTTGTACGTTGGCAAAGTTTACGAAAATACCTTGCGCGGTTTCGGGACGGAGATACACCGTGTTTGCGGAATCTTCCGTTACGCCTTGGAAGGTTTTAAACATAAGGTTAAATTTACGAATAGAGGTGAAATCGGAATTACCGCAAGCGGGGCAAACGATTTTGTGTTCGTTGATAAACGCCTCCATTGCGTCGTTATCCATAGATTCTACCTTTACGTCCAAGCCTTTTTTCGCAACGTACGCCTCAATCAAATTGTCGGCGCGATGACGGGCTTTGCACGATTTACAATCCATCAACGGGTCGGAAAATCCGCCCAAGTGCCCCGAGGCTTTCCACGTGCGGGTGTTCATCAAAATTGCGCAGTCCACGCCCGTATTGAGGGGATTTTCCTGGACGAATTTTTTCCACCAAGCCTTTTTCACGTTGTTTTTCAATTCTACGCCCAAAGGACCGTAATCCCAAGTATTTGCCAATCCTCCGTAAATTTCGCTGCCAGGGAAGATAAACCCTCTGTTTTTACAAAGGGATACGAGCTTTTCCATCGTTACTGCTCTTTTGTCTGCCATATCAGTTCTCCTTTTGAGTTTGCTTAAGTTATACTGCCTATTATTATACGATATTTTAACCCGTTAAGTCAATCGTAGGCGAGGCTTTTTTTGAAAAAATTTTCAAAATTGTTTATCGATAGGGAAAATATTCCTTTTTTAAGAAAAAATCTGAAAAAAATTAAAAAATTTTAAAAAAAATATCGAGATATCTATTCCTTTTTTTTTAAATATGTGTTATAATAGTATGACTGATAATGCCTTAAAATCGGCAATCGTATACCCTTGACCTAAAAACGAGGGGAAAATCGACAAGATTTTAGGCGAAAGAGCAAGTGTTTTTACGATGGAAGGAGTGAGTGGATATGCTTTCGGATATTGAGATTGCAGAACAAGCCGAATTGATTGACATACGCGAAGTGGCGGCGAAATTGAATTTGACAGAAAACGACTTGGAATTGTATGGGAAATACAAGGCAAAAATAACGGTGTCAAAGTCAGCGAAAAGAAAAGGGAAATTAATTTTGGTAACGGCAATCAACCCCACCGCTTCGGGCGAAGGAAAAACGACGGTTTCTATCGGGCTTGCAGACGGACTCTCGAAAATCGGGAAACAGGCTTGTTTGGCGCTGAGAGAACCCTCTTTAGGCCCTGTATTTGGGATTAAAGGCGGAGCGGCAGGCGGGGGATACGCGCAAGTTGTGCCTATGTCGGAAATCAATTTGCATTTCACGGGGGATATCCATGCGATTACGGCGGCGAACAATTTGCTGTGCGCGCTGATGGATAATCATATTTTCCGCGGTAACGAATTAAAAATTGACACGAACAACGTTTATTTTCATCGTTGTATGGATATGAACGAACGGCAACTGATCAACGTTATCGTTGGGAGAAAGGGCAGAGGCGTTGAAAGAGAAGACCATTTTGATATTACCGCAGCCAGCGAGATTATGGCAGTTTTGTGTTTGGCAACGGATATTGACGATTTGAAAAAGCGTTTGGGCAATATTATCGTAGGGCTGAACATGGACGGAGAATACGTTCGCGCCAAAGATATTCCTGGCGCGGTTGGTTCAATGGCGGTGCTTTTGAAAGACGCAATGAAACCCAACCTCGTGCAGACGTTGGAACATACGCCTGCCATTATTCACGGTGGGCCGTTTGCGAATATCGCGCACGGTTGCAACAGCGTGCAAGCAACCTACGCGGCAATGAGTCTTTCCGATTATGCAGTAACGGAGGCAGGGTTCGGCGCGGATTTGGGCGCGGAAAAATTCCTGGATACGAAATGTCGCGCGGCGGGAATCGAACCCGACTGTATCGTGATCGTGGCGACGGTAAAGGCGTTGAAATTGCACGGCGGCGCGGAAAAAGCGACTCTGGCAGAGGAAAATTTGCAAGCGTTGGAAAAAGGTATGCCAAACCTTTTGAAACATATTGAAACCATGAAAAACGTATACCAAAAACCCGTTGTCGTAGCAATGAACAGATTCTTTACGGACACGAAAGCAGAAACGGATTTTGTTATCGAAGCGGTAAAGAAAGCAGGGTCGGTTGCGGTGTTTACCGACGTGTTCTTGCATGGCGGCGAGGGCGGAAAAGAATTGGCGGCGGAAGTGGTGAAAGCCTGTGAAATTCCCTCTAAATTACATTTTGCATACGAACTTAGCGAAGGCGTGTGTCAAAAGATTGAAAACGTAGCGAAAAAAGTGTACGGCGCGGACGGCGTAGATTTTTCCGACGAGGCGTTAGAAAAGATTAAGCAGATAGAAGAAAAGGGTTGCGGCAATGTGCCTGTGATTATTGCCAAAACGCAATATTCGTTGTCGGATAATCCCGAGTTGTTAGGACGTCCCGAGGGATTCCGTATTACGGTGCGCGATATCGTTTTGAAAGGCGGCGCAGGTTTTATCGTAGCGATTGCAGGAAAAATTTTATTGATGCCGGGCTTGGGCGCACACCCTGCGGCGGAAAAAATAGACCTTTTATCCAACGGCACGATTGTAGGATTGTCTTAAAATAAATAAATTGCATACTGCGTATGCATGAATTGACTGCCTACGGCGTTCGTGGATTGCGCGCAAGCGCGCGTGAATTGCAACGGCTGCCGTTGCATTGCGGGGTAAATTATGACCGAAAATAAATTGATTATACTTTCCAAGCAATTTGCGATAGAAATCGTGAGATTGTGTCAGACGATAAAAGAAGACAGAGGAGAGAAGATACTTGTAAATCAATTGATAAGAAGTGGCACGAGCATTGGAGCGAATATACATGAAGGCAATTATGCAAGTAGCCGAATGGATTTTATAAATAAATTTCAGATAGCGTTAAAAGAATGTTATGAAACGGAATATTGGTTGGACATTTTAAGGGAAACAGGGTATATAAAAGAAATAGAACATAAAAAATTATACGACGAATGTAGTAAAATTAGAAAGTTGTTAGCAACGTCGATTACGACTGCGAAAAAGAATATATAAATACATCCGCAATGAATTGTGTAACAATTCAATTCACGAAAGCATAGCTTTCAATTTATGCGATAACAGCGCAATTCACGAATGCAAAGCATTCAATTCATGGAACAAAGCGAGAGAATTATGAAAACTATCGAAGCGACGAATTTTATTGAACAAATTATCAACGAGGACATTGAAAACGGCAAAATTTCCGCCGTGCAAACTCGTTTCCCCCCCGAACCGAACGGGTATCTTCATATCGGGCATATCAAGAGTATGCTCGTCAACTTCGGTACGGCGAAGAAATACGAGGGCAAATGTAATCTCTTTTTTGACGACACCAACCCGTCTAAGGAAAAAACGGAGTTTGTAGACGCTATCCGTAAAGATATCGAATGGGTAGGGTACGAATGGGCGAAAGAAGTGTATGCGTCGGATTTCTTCGATACCATTTACGAATATGCGGAAAAACTGATTATGGACGGAAAGGCGTTCGTATGCGACCTTTCGCCCGAAGAAATCAGCGCGACGCGTGGCAGTTTGACTGAAGCGGGTAAGGAAAGCCCGTACAGAAACCGTAGTGTGGAAGAAAATTTGCAATTATTCCGTGAGATGAAAGAGGGCAAATACCCCGACGGGAGCAAATGTTTGCGCGCAAAAATCGATATGGCGTCGCCAAATATGAACATGCGCGATCCCGTTATTTACCGTATTTTGCGTTGTACACATCACCGCACGGGCGACAAGTGGTGTATCTATCCTATGTACGATTACGCGCACCCGATTTGCGATTATTTGCAAGGCGTAACCCATTCGCTGTGTACGCTCGAATTTGAGGATCACCGTCCTTTGTACGATTGGGTGGGTATCAATCTCGGTTTTGCGCCGAAACCCCGTCAAATCGAATTTGCACGGCTCGCCGTTACGAATACGGTAATGTCCAAACGGTATTTGAAAAAACTCGTGGAAGAAGGACACGTACACGGTTGGGACGACCCTCGTATGCCGACGGTGGCAGGGCTTAGAAATCGTGGCGTTCCACCCGAAGCGGTGTTGGATTTCTGTACGAAAATCGGGATTGTAAAAGCCAATTCCGAATGTCAGCTTTCCTATTTGGAGGCTTGTATTCGCGACAATCTCAACGAGAACGCCGAACGCGCAATGGCTGTGTTAGAGCCGTTGAAAGTTACCATTACCAATTACGAGGGCGAGGAAATGTTGGAAACGGCAATTCATCCTTTAAAACCCGAATTGGGAACGAGAAAGGTGGCTTTTTCCAACGAAGTGTATATTGACAAAGCGGATTTTGCATTGGTACCGCCTCCCAAGTATCAACGTTTAAAACCGGACGGATACGTGCGTTTGAAAGGCGCGTATATCGTACATTGCGACGAAGTGATACAAGACGAAACGGGCGAAGTGGTCGAACTGAAATGTTCGTACGTGCCTAACAGCCGTTCGTCCAACGATACCAGCGGAATCAAGGTGAAAGGTACGATTCAATGGGTGGACGCAAAGACGGGTGTAAATGCAGAAATCCGTAAATACGGCGTACTTTTGAAAGATGCCGAATACGCAGGGCAGGATTTTGGCGAACGTATGAATTTGGACAGCGAACATATCTTCCACGGCAAGGCAGAGCCGTATTTGGCGGAAAGCGAAGATAATAAAGCATTCCAACTGATGCGTGTGGGATATTATAAAAAATGCCGCAACGAAAACGGCGCGTTGGTGCTGTCGGAAATTGTGTCGTTGAAAGATAATTTTAATAAATAAGACGAATAACGCCGCGACGTTTGCGCGTGTGTTATATATAAATGAAGAATGTATTGGGCGTTTGCCCGATTGACGAGGAGTGAAAATTTATGATTCCTTTAAATTCTATTTTATCCATAGCAATAAAAGATTATTTATCTTATTTGCCTTTGGCGATAGGAATCCTGTGCGGAGTCATTTTGCTGGGAGCCTTTATTCGAGGCTGCATAAAGGGATTCCGCAGGGTAAGTTGGATGATGCTGGTCGGTTTGCTGGCTTTTGGTTTGTTCGTGATAGGTTGTAAAGTGTTGGCGGAAAAGGGGAAAATTCCCAGTTCACCTTCGGATAGTGCGGATACGACGGCGCTTACCCTGATTGCGCTTGCGGCGATTTGCGCGTTGGTTGCGTTGATTATATACGGCATTGCGGCTTCGTTGTTTAGACCGAGATGGAAATGGGCGCTGAAAAGCAAGACGTACGTCCAAAACGGCTTTGAATACGAGGACGACGAAGAGGAATACGACAGCGGATACGAACAAGGCAAAACGCTGGTTTGGAAAAACGCAGGGAAACCGACTTGGATTGGAAGATTGCTCGGTGGTGTAATGTGCGTTGCCAATACTGCCGTTGCCATGGGAATAGTGGGGGCGTTGGCGCTTGTGGTAATCAACGCGACGTCTGCAATTGCCGATTCTTCCGTCGGCGCGCAGATTTTAGGAAATCAAATCGTTGCGCAGATTTTGCCTTATGCCGTTCGTTATGCGTTTGACTTTGTTATTATTTTGACAATCGTATGGACTGCGTATAAAGGGTTTAAATACGGTTTGGTTGACGGTGTTCGAGCCATACTTTTGACATTTGGCGGCATTGCAGTAACGGTACTTGGATTTTGGTTGCCGTTTTCGCCGTTTGTGCAAAGCGGAACGCTTAGCTGTATCGGTAATTTCAGCGCAAAGCTGAGTACGATATTCAGTAAGATTGAAAGCCAAATGATTCGCGACGTGCTTGGCAAAGTGTTGGCAGGGGTTCTTATTTGTTCGGTTTTGCTGCCTGTGCTTGCGTTAATCAATTCTCTTTTAAAGAAATTGAGTCGCGCGATTAAATATTCTCCGTTTATGCGGACGTTAGACGGTTGTTTATCTTGTTTGGTGTTTTTGGCTGTTGGCGTGTGGGCGTGTTGTGAAATCATTGAATTGATGTGTATATTGGAATATGCAGAGCTGATAAACGTAGAAGAATATTTTGCGTCGGGGTCGTTGATTGATGTATTGTTCAATTTCTTCAAAGATTCGGCAAAAGCCTTACTTACGAAAATAATGGGATAACGTATTCCTCGTTTTAAGAGGTGTACATAAACGACGGGGATTTGGTTGTTTCCATTGATATTAAACGAAACTAAAAATCGAGATATCGCAAAATGCGCGTATCTCGATTTTTTCTATACCGTGTACGGATTGAATTTAATATATGCTACCCATGTACGCGTTGAAATAAATATGCCCCCACGGTAAACGGTGGGGGCAAGTATGCGTTTATCTATTATAAATTGATTTTAGGCAATCCTGCAAAGCCTTTTGCAAGGTCGTCCTCGGTGGGGATATAATCGGTCATAATCCCGTCGTTGAATTTCTGATAGGACATCATATCGAAATATCCCGTACCCGTCAACCCGAATACGATTGTTTTTTCTTCGCCCGTTTCCTTGCATTTTAAAGCCTCGTCAATGGCTACGCGAATGGCGTGGGAAGATTCAGGCGCAGGCAAAATACCTTCAATACGCGCAAAATATTGCGCCGCCTCAAACACCGCCGTTTGTTCTACCGAACGGGCTTCCATCAAACCTTGGTGGTACAATTCGGACAACGTAGAGGTCATACCGTGATATCTCAAACCGCCTGCGTGGCTTGCCGAAGGGATAAAGCCCGAACCGAGGGTGTACATTTTGGAAAGGGGGCAAACTCTGCCCGTGTCGCAATAATCGTATACGTATTTACCGCGCGTGAGGGTAGGACAGGACGCAGGTTCAACGGCGATAAAGCGATAATTGGCTTTGCCTTGCAGTTTTTCGCCCATAAACGGCGAAATCAAACCGCCAAGATTGCTGCCGCCGCCTGCGCAGCCGATAATGATATCGGGCGTAACGCCGTATTTATCAAGCGCAGTTTTCGTTTCTAAACCGATTACCGATTGATGCAACAACACTTGGTTGAATACGCTGCCAAGAACGTAGCGGTATCCGTCCATGCTCGTCGCCGCCTCTACTGCCTCGGAAATGGCGCAACCAAGACTGCCTGACGTACCGGGGAATTCTTCAAGGATTTTTCTGCCGACGTTTGTGGTCGTGGAGGGCGAGGGGGTTACGTTTGCGCCGTAGGTGCGCATAACTTCCCGTCTGAACGGTTTTTGTTCGTACGAACATTTTACCATATACACCCGACAATCCAAACCAAAATACGAACAAGCCATAGAGAGCGCCGTACCCCATTGTCCTGCGCCCGTTTCCGTCGTTACGCCTTTCAAACCTTGTTGTTTTGCGTAATACGCTTGCGCAATCGCAGAATTGAGCTTGTGCGACCCCGACGTGTTGTTTCCCTCAAATTTATAATAAATTTTTGCAGGCGTATCCAACACTTTTTCCAAACAGTATGCGCGTACCAAAGGGGCAGGACGATACATTTTGTAAAAATCGCGGATTTCTTGGGGGATTTCGATATAGGGGGTGGTGTCGTCGAGTTCTTGTTTTACCAATTCTTCACAGAACACCTCTGACAATTCTTCTTTCGTCATAGGTTTAAGGGTTTGAGAATTGAGCAGGGGCGCGGGTTTGTTTTTCATAAACGCGCGCAGGTTGTGCCAATGCGTAGGCAGTTCGGATTCTTCTAAATAAATTTTGTAAGGAATTTCTTTTTGCATAACGATTTCTCCTTTCGTTTACACGTATGATTTTTGAGGGAATGGCGTTTGATTTTCTATTTTCGATAAAAAAAGCCGAAAACAGAAATTGCCTGTTTTCGGGACGATATATCTATACCGCGGTGCCACCCAAATTGACTTTTACCAAGTCCGCTTTTTGCGTACTGACATACGCTCTGCATTTTTACGGGCGCAGTACCCGTCAACTGCTACTAACGCAAAGTCTGCGCGTTCGGTTGCCCTCCGAAGTCCATTCTTTTCGCTCGTCGTATCGCAATTACACCGCCTGCGACTCTCTGAAACGTCCGTTTGTCGAAAATACTACTCTTCATCATCGGTTTCAAATGAAATTTTCTATATGATATCACTTTTTTCGATTGTTGTCAAGCATTTAAATAAGAAATTCAGATAATACAAGAAAATTTAATTTTGAAAGGAGATAAATAAAATTAATAATTTTTAGAGAAGTTGTTTTTTTAAGTAATGAACCATATTTTTATATTCTTTAAGAGTATCTTCATATTTTTGCTTATCAATATTTATTACACACTTTTTAATTATGTCGTAAATATAATGATAATATTCGTCTTTTTTATCTGAATTATCAATTTTTTCTACAATAGAAGGGGCAATATTGTAATATTCTTGAATCAATTGAGCGCCTTTTTCTGACTTTTTTAAATAAGTATCTCTGAAAAAGCGAAGTTTTGTTAATTCTTCACAATTGTCAGTTTTCCCCAAGTAATCTACGCAGGCAGAGGTTAGAAAGCAGGAAGAAGAACTTTTTGTAAATCCTGAATTTTCAGCGGTTGGTTGAGCCATAAAATAATTACAGGAATCGGAACTGCTAACTTCTTGATAATATTCAGAGCCTAATAACCCTTTTTTAACTAATTTTGTACAATATGAATTAAACATACCTTCTCGCACAAAATATATACAATCTCGACAAACACCCATGGTATAAGTCCTCCTTTTTATTATATGCATATATTATAATCTCAAAAATTGAGAATGTCAAGTAAAAATCTCAATTTTTGATAAAATAATTATAATAAAAATTAAGGTGAATGCGATGAATTTTTCAACTAATTTAAAAGCGTTGAGAAAAGAAAAAGAAATGGGGCAAGAAGAATTGGCTCAAATATTAAAAATTTCGGTTAAAACAATTTCTCATTGGGAAACAGGATATACAGAACCGTCTATTTTGCAGTTATGTCAATTAGCTGATATTTTTGAAACGTCCATAGACGAATTGGTTGGAAGAATATTTTAAATGAAAAATCCCGAAACGTGTAGTTTCGGGATTTTTAAACTTTTGCCTTATTACAATTCTACGCAATCGAAAATTCCGCCCGTTTCCAAATCTTTCCAATACAATACGCCGTCTTCGAAAAGAATATACGAATGGGGCGTTTCGTCCTTAGGCAGAGCCGCCGAACCGCAATTTGCATACAGCGCGCCGTTTTCCAACACTCGGTTGCAAGGCGTATGAAAATGCCCGTTGAAAAGCACGTCGTTTTTTCCAATCGTGGGGGGCAGGTCTGCGTTGAACAAGTGTCCGTGGGTTAAAAACAGGGTGTGGCCGTTTGCGTCGATTAAGGCGTAATCTGCCATCATAGGGAAGTCGAGCACCATTTGGTCGACTTCGCTGTCGCAATTTCCGCGCACGCACGTCAATTTCTCTTTTATCGCGTTTAACATAGCAAACACTTCTTTCGGAGCGTACTCGTCAGGGAAATCGTTGCGCGGGCCGTGATAGAGCAAATCGCCGAGTAAAATTAACCGTTCCGCGCCCTCGCTTTCAAACGCCGAAAGCAGTTCTTTACACCAATACGCCGAACCGTGAATATCCGAAGCAATGACAAATTTCATATTCTTTCTCCGATTTTAGAAAATAAATTTGATAATATCGATTTGTTCGGGCAAATTTGCGCCGCTGCCGTACAAATTGGCGTAATTTGCCATAATTTCCCCCAGTTCTTCTTCCCGATAACTCTTGATAGGAAATTCCGAGAAGTTGACGGCTTTGTTCGCAAGCAAGTTGATTGCGGTGGAAACAAATTCGCGGCTTTCGGTGATGCCTTTTATCGTTACGTTGTTTTTGAGTGCGTATTCCAAATTGACGTGCAAACTCTTGCCCATAAGCGAACAAAAAGCCACGTACGCATCCCGTTTTACGAGGGGGAATAACACCGACGGTTCGCAACGGTTGGCAAACGCCAAATATACTGCGCCGTCCGCCATTTTTCCGCCCGTAACGTTCATTACGTTTTCTTTCAAAGTGTCGTCATTGGGGAAAGTATAATAAATACCGCTCTTTTTCGCGCGCGCAAGGCGTTCTGCGTTGTTGTCTGCAAGAATAGGCACGGCGCGGTGATAAATCAAGATTTGGCAAAGGATATTGCCGTACAATCCGCCGCCAAGGACGAGAATATGCTGACCTACGCGGACGTGCATTTCGTCCACGACGTGTTCTGCCATAGCGATAGCGTCGATTAAAAACGCCGCCTCGTCGGTTACGGACGTAGGCAGGGAATATACGTTGTCTACACCAGCCAAAACGAAGTCGCGGTAAAATCCGTCCACCGTTTCACCGGCGATACGCAAACCGTCAGGGGCGCATTCGTCCTCCGTAACGCCTGCAAGATAGACGCGTTCGCCTTTTTTCACGAAAGAATCCTCGTTCGCCTCCGTTACCTGACCGATTGCAAATCTGCCGGGGATAAAAGGCGCTTTCACCTTGATTGCGCCCGAATACACCGCAACGTCGGGTTCGGAGAGCAACGCTTTGGTTACCTTCACCTTGACTTTTTCTTCCGTCAATTTCAAATCGGGCGCGGTAACGTGTTGTAAATTGTGGGGATACGCAAGTTGCCAAACTTTCATAAAAAGAGTTTCCTTCATATTCATTCGCGCGGGAATTTGACGTGAAAAACAGCCTGTCATAGCGCGAACAAGATAAGTATAACGCATTTTCGTGAAATTTGCAACTATTTTTTACAAATTCGAGGCAAAAACAGTTGACGGCGATAAAAAAAAGCGTTATAATTGGGGAGCATAGAAAAAGAAACTAACAGCGAGGTGAAAAACAATGAAGGCTGATATTCATCCCAAATATCACGAAGTAACTGTAACTTGCGCTTGTGGAGCTACTTTCAAAACCGGCACGACCAAAGAAGGCGACGTAATGAAAGTGGATATTTGCAGCAACTGCCATCCTTTCTTCACGGGCAAGCAAAAGTTGGTTGATACCGGTGGACGTGTCGATAAATTCAAGAAAAGATACGGTTTATAATGGTAAAACCCGAAAAGGCTTTAAGATCGCGTATCTTAAAGCCTTCTTTTTTGTCAAGCGGCTGTATAAAGCGGCTTTATATAAGGAAAATTATGAAATCGAATAAAAAGAAAAAAACTACTTATATCGGCGGTCAAGCGGTGATGGAAGGGGTAATGATGCGCGGCAAGTTGGCTATGGCGACGGCTGTGCGCGACCCCGAAGGCGCGATTCAGGTGGAATCGGAACGCTTGACGCCTCCCGAACAACAAAATCCGTTTTTCCGTTTGCCGTTCGTGCGCGGCGTGGTGAGTTTCGTCCGTTCTTTGATTGACGGAAACCGAGTATTGCTCCGCAGCGCAGACGTCGTGATGCCCGAAGAAGTGGACGAGAAAACCCGTACCAAAGCGGATAAATGGCTGGCAGAGGAAAGAAAAATCGACAAACAGGGCATTTTCAACGGTATAGCCACGGTGCTTGGCGTAGTGTTGGCTCTTGCGATTTTTATCGCATTGCCGCAATTTTTAACCAGCTTTTTGCCTTTCGACAAAACCAGCGCGGGATTGGACGGCTTGTGGTTCAATCTATTAGAGGGCGGAATCCGTTTGTTGATTTTTACGGCGTATATATTATTGATATCCCTAATTCCCTCCCTCAAACGCGTGTTTATGTGCCACGGCGCAGAACACAAAACCATCACTTGTTTCGAGCAGGGCAAAGAACTGACGGTGGAAAACGTCCGCGGCTGTTCGCGTGTGCACGACCGTTGCGGTACGACGTTTTTATTTTTGGTAATGATTGTCAGTATTCTCGTTTTCTCGCTGGTCAACATAGTCGTAGTGCAATTTCTGTACACAGGCGACGACAGATTGGACAATTTGATTCGTTTCTTGTTTAAAATCTTGTTATTGCCCGTTGTGGCAGGCGTGTCGTATGAAATTTTACGACTGCTCGCGAAAACCAAGAGCAAATTTTTCTATATTTTCAAAATTCCCGGTTTGCTGTTGCAACGTCTGACCACGCGCGAACCCGAGGACGGTATGATTGAATGCGCAATCACCGCTTTTAAAACGGTGCTTGCTATGGACAACGACCCGACTGTTCCCGAACGGGTTTTCCCCGTCGCAGGAAAAATGAGCGCGCTACTCAAAAGCACCAAACGCCGTTTTGCCAGCGCGAATATCGAGGAGGACGAGGCGGAATGGATTTTCGCTTTGGTTTTGGATATCCCCAAAAGCACGGTCGCGACGGAAGAACGTATCTTACAACTGCCCAAAGTAAAAGAAATCCTCAAAATCGCAGACGAACGTTTGACGGGCAGACCGCTTTGGTATATTATCGGCGACACCGATTTTTGCGGATATAAAATCAAAGTGGACGAACGCGTGTTGATTCCCCGTCCCGAAACGGAAGAAATGGCAATAATGGCGTTCAACGCAACGGAAGAGGGCAACCATGTATTAGACCTTTGCACGGGCAGCGGCGCAATCGCTATTGCGATGTATAAAGAAGCGGAAAAAGCCAACCGCAAAATCAAAGTAACGGCAACGGATATCAGCGAGGCGGCGTTGGAACTTGCGAAAGAAAACGCAGAGGCAAACCGCGCGGACGTTCTGTTTGTACAATCCGACTTGTTTTCGCGGATTCGTGGCAAATTCGACGTAATCGTAACCAATCCCCCGTATATCCCGTCGTCGGAAATCCCGACTTTGCAACGCGAAGTGCGCGATCACGAACCGATTTTGGCGTTGGACGGTGGCGCGGATGGAATGGATTATTATCGCCGTATCGCGGCAGAATCGCCCAAATACCTTAACCATGGCGGCTCGCTGATTATGGAAGTCGGCGACGGCGAGGCGGCGGAAGTTGCAAAAATGTTCAAAGGCGATTGTTACAGCATTATCGTGCAGGATTTCAACGGCAAAGATCGTTACGTAAAAATCGTTATGTAACCAAAAAATTGAAAAATTCGTACAGCCACCCGAAAGAGTGGCTGTAAAATTCTGAAAAAGGAAAACCACAATGTTTAAGAAATTGGACGACATCAAAAAACGCTACGAATTTTTATCCGAAAAACTTTCCGATTCCGCCGTCATCGCAGACATGGGTACGTGGCAGCGGTATTCTAAGGAGCAATCCGAACTAACGGAAACGGTGGAAAAATATGCCGAATATCAGCGCGTGGAACAGGAAATGACGGACGCATTCGCGCTCGCGGAAACGGAAACGGACGCGGAAATGAGAAAAATGCTCACGGACGAGGGCTACGATTGCAAAAATCGCCTCGCCGCGATAAAAGACGAGTTAAAAATTCTGTTGTTGCCTAAGGACAAAAACGACGAACGCGGCTGCATTTTAGAAATCCGCGCCGGCACAGGCGGTGAGGAAGCGGCTCTTTTCGCAGGCGAACTTTGCCGAATGTACCAAAACTATTGCGCGGCGCACCGTTTGCGCGTGGAGGAAATCGACGTCAACGCAACCGAACTTGGCGGAGTCAAAGAAGCGGTGTACAATGTAACGGGCGCAGGCGCGTACAAATTATTGAAATACGAAAGCGGCGTTCACCGCGTTCAACGCGTACCTGCCACCGAGACACAAGGCAGAATCCACACTTCGGCGGCGACGGTGGCGGTGCTTCCCGAGGCGGAAGAAGTGGAAGTGGAAATCAACGACAAGGATATAAGAATCGACATTTTCCATTCGGGCGGCGCAGGCGGTCAAAACGTAAACAAAGTCGCGTCTGCCGTTCGGATTACGCATTTCCCGACGGGGATAGTGGTTACTTGCCAGGACGAACGTTCGCAACTGAAAAACAAAGAACGCGCGTTTAAAGTGTTGCGTTCGCGCGTGTATGATTTTTATAACGGTCAGAATGCCAAAGCGCGCGAGGAAAACCGTCGCAGTATGGTCGGCACGGGCGACAGGAGCGAGCGTATCCGCACCTACAATTTCCCCCAAAGCCGCGTAACCGACCACAGAATCGGGCTGAGTCAATACAATTTAGACGCGTTTATCGCGGGGGATATCGACAGTATGGTAGAGGCGTTGACGATAGCGGACCGTGAGGCTCTCTTGTCGGGCGAATCGGAAATATAATCAAAAAAAGTAACAAAATATATAAATATATAATAATATGGAAGGGTGTGGCGGAAAAATTGATAATGTAAGCACCCTTGTTATACGCCCACTTGTCATAGCGAGCGAACGAAGTGAGTCGAGTGTATCTGAAAAATAAAACCACAAAAGAGAACAATAATGCAATATTACGTTTATATTTTGACAAATAAATCCAATTCGGTATTGTATATTGGAATGACGAATGATTTAATTCGTCGTTTATACGAACATAAGGAAAAATTGATAGAGGGTTTTACGAAGAGATACAATATTGATAAATTAGTATATTATGAAACGACGAATGAGGTAGAAGTTGCGATTGAACGTGAAAAGCAATTAAAGAAGTGGTCGAGAAAGAAAAAAGAATGGCTCATTCAAATAAATAATCCCGATTGGCTTGATTTGAGCTTGAATTTTGAATGAATAGTTTTTCCCTGTCATACCGAGCGAAGACGACATACGCCTACTTGTCATACCGATCGAAGACGGCATACGCCTACATGTCATACCGACCGAGCGAAGCGAGTGGAGCGTATCCCGTTTTCTGTCATACCGAGCGTAGTCGAGGTATCCCCTCAATAAAGCGTATACGCAATAGATATCTCCACGCAGTTGCTGTGCAACTTTGGTCGATATGACACTTGGTTCTGTCATACCGTTTTCATTCTATCATACCGACCGAAGACGACATACGCCTACATGTCATACCGACCGAGCGAAGCGAGTGGAGCGTATCCCGTTTTCCGTCATACCGAGCGTAGTCGAGGTATCTCTCTACAATAAATCATATCTCTTTCCCAAGCCTTACCACAATCCCCACAAAAAACCAAATAAAAAAAGAAAAAATAAAATTTTTTGCAGATTTTAAAAAAATATGCGTAAAAATGTTGACAAGATAAAAAAAAGGTGATATAATCAACAATGTGATACAATCTAAACGGGTCGGGCGCAGTATGCCTTTGCGAAGATGCAGCACTCGTAATTCTACATAATTGCTACTGACCGCGAAGACCGCTATCACACTGGACGAGAGTCCAAAAGTAACTTATCACTTTATAAATTTTTTATTAATCGGAGGAGCTTTATGAAGAAAATGAAGCGATTATTAGTGGCAATTTTAAGCGGTCTTACTGCTATCGCTTGTATTGCAGGGGTTTCTGCTTGTAAGAACTCTGCAGACAAGAACAGCAGCGAAGACAAAGCCCCTGTTGATAGCAGTGTTCCTTCTACGGACATTAATATCAATTTTGGGGGAGATCCTGTAGTTTGCGTACATGATTACAGCGTAGTATACGACGAAATGGCGCCTACCTGCGACGAAGACGGCTTTAAAGATATGGGTTGTTCTAAGTGCGGCGTAGAAAAACATATTACTGTTAAAGCGCTTGGTCATAACTATGGCGACGCAAAGTGCGGTGACGGCAAAGTAGAATGTGCGAATGCTTGTGGAGAATCGAAGGACTTTACGGCACACGCATTCACGAATGCAACTTGTGATGCACCTGCTACCTGTGCTAACTGTGGCGAAACGAGAGGTGAAAAACTTGAACACGTGGCAGGCACTCCTGTAACGGAAAACTGCGTAACCACAGTAAAATGTACCAACTGTAGCGAAGTTTTGGAATCCAAAGCAGCTCATAAGATTGCATTTGCGTTTAGCACTGTAGGCACTGGCGCTAATGCTATTAATGCGTGGACTGTTGGTAAATACAATGTTCAGGTTACTACTGATTCTGCAACTGGAGCAAAATCCGTAGCGGCTACTTGTACCGTTGACGGTCTTAAAGATTTCAAAATTTGTACGGCTTGTGCTGAGGCATTTGCAGAAGCATATCAAGCAGAATCTATAGACAACGTAGTTGCTTGGAATAAGATGTCTGAGCTTGAAAAGGTTAACCTCATTGCTTCCAACGTTTACACGGAAGGCTATGAAGAAGCTAAGATCCCTGCAGGTCATACGATGGTAAACTACTTCAAGGCTGATGCGAATGACACTACTGCAGTAGTTAGCTCGTTGACGGCAAACGCAAAGGGCGAATTCATCGCTGCTAGTTGTACGACGAAAGGTCTTAAGAACTTCAAAGTTTGTGCAGTATGTAATGTACCTAGTGCTGGATATTCTTCGGATTTCGCTGTTATCGCAGATATGGTAACGCTTGATGCAGACGAAAATGCAGCAACTGAAAAGGTTCTTGTTACGGAAGGTTATGCTGAAGCGGTTACGGCTGCTCTTGGTCACGATTATGTAAATCCTGCTACAGGCAAAACTTCTTTCGTGGCTGGTTATGCGGCAACTTGTAAAGCTGAAGGTAAGACGGCAGCTTACACCTGCTATAGATGTAATGCAACTCAAACTGCATCGACGATTGCTAAGTTGCCTCACGATGGTGCTGTTAATAACACCGATACGGCTGTATCTGTAGAATTCAAGAATGCTGCTTCTAAGAAAGCTGCTTGTGGCAACATGAACTATTGTGGCGTTTGTCAAACTGAATGGGGTACTGTAGTAGACCACGTTAAGACTTATATGACTGAAAAGCCCGCTACCTGTACGACGGATGGTTATACCTCTTCTTCTTGGTATTGCTCTAAGTGTGATAAGGTTGAATATGTTTATAACTATGCGACTGGTCACAATTTTGTAAATGGTATGTCTGTTGTTGAAACGGCTGCTACTTGTACGACGGATGGCTTGAATGCACATATCCTTTGCGCAAATGGTTGTGGTACGAAAGCGGTTGCTACAACGGCTAATGGTGTAACGACTTATGCGGTTAAGACGACTGCTGAACTTGTAAAGGCTCCTAAGACTGGTCATAAGATCGTTCTTACCGCTGGTGCAGAAGCTACGTTTGTAACGGGTGCAACGCTCCGTGATGCGTTGTTGAATGCGATTAGAAATCACGTTGCTGCTGCAACTACGAATAGCTGTAATTCTTTTGATACATCTGCTTATAAGTGTACGGTTTGTCAAGCATATACTCCTGCTGTAGGTCATGATGTTAACGCTCCTGGCGTATGGTATCTTGATGCGATGGGTTATCCTGTAGCTTCTTCTGCTGCTGCTTATGTTGCAAATGGCGTATATTACGCAACAATTTCTGAAGTTCCCGCTAACCTTCAATCGGTTGCAGTTAAGGCTACGTTTAATGTAGGTGCTACGGTTGCTACCTGCTCGGCAGCTGCTAAGTGTAACCTTTGCCAAGTTGCTATTGGTGCGAATAAGTCTCATAACTTTATTACGAGTGCAACGGCTGATAAATATGCTCAATATTATGTGGCTGGTGTAGAAGCTACTTGTACGGCTGCAGGTCGTCGTGCATATTATGTATGTTCCAACAACTGTGGTGCGATTTCCGTAGACGGTTATAATGTAATGACGGCTAAGGATGCAAATGGTAATACTGTTAATGTAAATACGAACAATGCAGCTACCTATCTTGCGATTAAACCTCTTGACCATGTTTATGCAGATGTTGCTTGGACGAATGCAACCTGTACGGCTGATGGTCATAATGCACACAGAGTATGTGTTGATTGTGGTGCAAAAGATGGTTATGTAGCAATTGCTAGACCTGCAACACATGCAAGCAATGCAACTGGTTCTTGCGCTGAATATGTAGTTTGTGATTGCGCTATTAAAGTTTGGGTTGATACCAACAATAATGGTGTAGTTGACGGAAGCGAAACAATTACTGGTTATGTAGGCTGTGGCGAAACGTTCAAGAACCCTAACTATCAACCTAACAACCACGATTGGAACCAAGGTGAAGTTTGCCGTTCTTGCAATGCTCATCACACGCATGACATGACGAATGACGTAGATACCGACGGCAAGAAAGAATGTGCTGTTTGCGGTAAAGAAGAACAATAATCTTCTTAGGCGAGAGCCAAACAAAAATTAAATAATAGGGAACGCGGCTTGATTGTAGCCGCGTTCTTTTTTCGTCTAAAATTAAAATATTCCCGCCACTCCCCCCACTCACCCTTGTCATTGCGAGCGAAGCGAGTGGAGGGTATCCCGTTTTCCGTCATACCGAGCGTAGTCGAGGTATCTCCTCAATAAAGCGTACAGGGAATAGATATCTCCACGCAGTTGCTGTGCAACTTTGGTCGATATGACACTTGGTTCTGTTATACCGACCGAAGACGGCATACGCCTACCTGTCATACCGACCGAGCGAAGCGAGTGGAGGGTATCCCGTTTTCCGTCATACCGAGCGTAGTCGAGGTATCTCCTCAATAAAGCGTATACGCAATAGATATCTCCACGCAGTTGCTGTGCAACTTTGGTCGATATGACACTTGGTTCTGTCATACCGACCGAAGACGACATACGCCTACTTGTCATACCGACCGAGCGAAGCGAGTGGAGCGTATCTCCTCTCAAAAATCGAAAAAGCAAATTAAAAAACAGATTTTCTCCAAAAAAATCGATTATTTTTCAACTTTTTATCAAAAAGGGGTGGATTGTGGTTGCAATATTTTGAAAAAAGCGGTAAAATAGATAGGTAAAAATCAAACGAGAAAAAATCTATTCGGAGAATGTATACATATGAAAAACAGAATTGCAAACAGAATGTCCGCAATTGCTCCTTCTTTGACTCTTGCGATTTCCGCAAAAGCAAAGGCAATGAAACAGGCAGGGGAAAACGTCGTTTCGTTCGGCGTTGGCGAACCCGATTTCAACACGCCTGCGCACATTATCGACGCGGCGAAAACCGCGCTTGACAACGGACACACGAAATATACGCCCTCGTCGGGATTGTTGCCTTTGCGCAAGGCGATTTGTGAAAAATTCAAAAAAGACAACGGCTTGGATTACGAGCCTTCGCAAATCATTGTTTCCAACGGCGCAAAACATTCCATTTTCAACGCTTGTTACGCGCTCTTAGACGAGGGGGACGAAGTGATTATTCCCCAACCCTATTGGTTGACCTATCCCGAAGTGGTGAAGGTGTGCGGCGGCGTGCCTGTATATTTGCCCTGTAAAAAGGAAAACAAATACAAATTTTCCGCGGCGGATTTAAAGGCTGCCATTACGCCCAAGACGAAGATGCTGATTTTCAATTCTCCGTCCAATCCCACGGGCGCGGTATACGACGAGGCGGAAACGCGCGCGATTGCAGCGGTTTGCGAAGAAACTGGTATTTTCGTGCTTGCGGATGAAATTTATGAAAAGCTGTGTTATAACGGCGTAAAACCGTTCTCTATCGCGAAATGCAGCGACAAGATGAAGGATTTGACGATTACCATCAACGGCGTATCCAAGACGTACGCAATGACGGGTTGGCGTATTGGATATTTGGCTGCGCCTGCGGACGTGGCAAAGGCGATTGATTCGTTCCAGAGCCACGCAACGTCGAATGCGAGTTCGATTTCGCAATATGCAACGATTGAGGCGTTGAACGCGCCCGAAGAAGAAATTGCGGGCATGGTGCAGGTGTTTGACGGGCGCAGAGCGAAGCTGTTAAAATTGATAGCGGATATCGACGGCGTACGCGCGGTAGAACCCGACGGGGCGTTCTACGTGATGATGGTTGTAGGGGATTTGTACGGAAAATCGTACAAAGGCAAAGTCATTCAAAATTCCGTGGATTTTGCGGACGCGTTATTGGACGGCGAGAAAGTGGCTACCGTACCCGGCGTATCGTTTGGCGCGGACGATTGCGTACGGCTTTCGTATGCGCTCGGCGAAGCGGATATGGAAGAAGGGCTTTTGCGAATCAAGCGGTTTGTTTCGGAATTGGCGTAATCGTATTGGGTTTGATGTTTTCAGCGGAGCGATTTTGATCGTTCCGCTGTTTTGACGCAATGCGCCTATATCTATGAAACGGAATGGTCAAGACCACGGTGCGGTGGATTGCCATACCGACCTCAGCTGTCATACCGACCGAAGACGGCATATGCCTACCTGTCATACCGACCGAGCGATAGCGAGTGGAGCGTATCCCGTTTTCCGTCATACCGAGCGTAGTCGAGGTATCCCCTCAATAAAGCGTACAGGGAATAGATATCTCCACGCAGTTGCTGTGCAACTTTGGTCGATATGACACTTGGTTCTGTCATACCGACCGAAGACGGCATACGCCTACTTGTCATACCGACCGAGCGAAGCGAGTGGAGCGTATCCCGTTTTCCGTCATACCGAGCGTAGTCGAGGTATCTCCTCAATAAAGCGTACAGGGAATAGATATCTCCACGCAGTTGCTGTGCAACTTTGGTCGATATGACACTTGGTTCTGTCATACCGACTGAGCGATAGCGAATGGAGGGTATCCCTTGAAAAATACGCCACGGGATTCCTACGCCGCGTTGCGCCTCTGAATGACAGCGTGGCGTGTTGTCATACCGTGCAAAGTTTTTTTTGTCATTGCGAGGAGCAAAGCGACGAAGCAAGCTATTAGATTGCCACGGCAACTGTGTTGCCTTGCAATGACTGAATAAAAGGCTCTCTCAAAGAAAGAGTCGAAGGGCAACCGCTGAAAAAAATTGACAAAACGTTAAAAAATCACAAAAATTTGGGCGCGTTGACGGCGAAAAAGAGATTTTTTCTGATTTTATAAAAAAAATTTACATATAAACGGAAAATTTTTCAAAAAAGTCTTGAAATTTCTTTCAAAATCTGTTAAAATAGAATATACAAAGGAAGCGTATCATTTCCCTTTGTAGAAAGTGTAAAAATCTGGGAGGATTTGAATTATGATTAAAGTAATTTACGGCGCAAAAGGTACTGGTAAGACCAAGATGATGATAGACGCAGCGAATGCGGCTGTCAACGAAGCGAAAGGGCATATGATTTTTATCACCGATACCAAGCGTTATATGTACGATCTCGAACGTGAGATTCGTTTTATCGACGTCAGCGAATACGACGTGGCAGGCGAGGCTGCGCTCTGCGGCTTTATCAAAGGCGTGATTGCAGGCAACCACGACAACGAATACGTGTACATTGACGGTATCGTTCGCATTGCGGGCAAACCGGTTCAGGAAATGGCGGCTTTCTTCTATATGCTTGAAAAAGTGGCGAAAGATGGCAATCTCGTTATCACCGTTTCCGTTTCTGCGGCTAAGGAAGAACTTCCTGATTTCGTTACGAAGTATCTTTAATTCGCCCTTAAAAGGCGTTTAAACGCGAAAAACACATAACGTCGGATACAACAGCCGAGCAGGTTTCGTTCGGCTGTTTCCGCGACGAAAAATGAAAAATGAGCAATCAACAAACAAGCTCTGAAAGGTAGGTATGGTATGTATTTTATAAGCACGAGAGGCGGGGAAAGAGTAACGGGCGCGCAGGCGATTGTACAAGGCTTGGCGAAGAACGGCGGTTTGTACGTTCCCGAAAGTTTTCCTGCTGTCAGTCGGGAAGAAATGGAGCGTATGGCGGAGATGACTTATCCCGAACGCGCGGCATTTGTCTTGGGAAAATATCTCGCAGAAGAACTCGGCGCGGATTTTTTGAAAGAGGTATGCGAAAAGGCGTATTCTTCGTTTGAGGGCAACGACCCCGTGCCTTTGGTGAAAATCGACGGCGAAATGTATATTTTGGAATTGTTCCACGGCCCGACGTGCGCGTTTAAGGATATGGCGCTCACGGTGTTGCCGTATCTTTTGAAAAAGAGCTGTGAAGTTACGGGAATCGACGACGAAATTTTAATTTTGACGGCGACGAGCGGCGATACGGGCAAGGCGGCTTTGGAAGGGTTCCGCGACGTACCCGGTACGAAAGTGGCGGTGTTCTATCCCGACGAGGGCGTTGCGAAAATGCAGCGTTTGCAGATGTGTATTCAAGACGGCGACAACGTGTTCGTTTCGGCGGTAAAGGGCAATTTTGACGATTGTCAGCGCGCAGTAAAACGCTTGTTTTCGTCTGAAGAATTTAACGCAGAGCTTGCGAAAAAGCATATTCGTTTGTCGAGTGCGAATTCTATCAATTTCGGGCGTTTAGCGCCGCAGATTGCCTATTATTTTTCCGCGTATTTGGATTTGATTACGTCTGAACAAATCGAATACGGCGACGAAATCGATTTCGTCGTACCTACGGGGAATTTCGGGGATATTTTGGCTGGCTGGTACGCAAAGCAAATGGGCTTACCCGTGCGTAAGTTGGTGTGCGCGTCCAACCGTAACAAGGTTTTGGCGGATTTCTTTGAAAACGGCGTATACGACGTAAAACGCAACTTTTTCCGTACAATGTCGCCCTCTATGGACATTTTGGTTTCGTCCAACCTCGAACGGTTGTTATTTGAAATCAGCGGCAGGGACGCGAAATTGACCGCAGAGCGTATGCAACAGCTTGCGGAGAAAAAAGAATATCATATCACCACAAAAGAAAAGCAGATTTTGGACAAAGAGTTCTTTGGCGGATTTTCCAGCGAGGACGACACCGTAGAGGCAATGTACGAAATTTTTGAAGAATACGGCTATGCAATGGACACGCATACGGGCGTGGCGTTGGCGGTGTATGCAAAATACAAGCAGTCGATTGAAACGGAAGAAAAGAAAGACACGACGCCTATCGTAGTGCTTTCGACGGCAAACCCGTACAAATTCCCGCAAGACGTGTTGTACGCATTGTCGGGGAACGACGTAAAGGACAGCTTTAAGGGGATAAAGAGATTGAACCTGTTGACGGCAATGAAACCGCCTAAGAGTTTGTTGGATCTTCGATATCGCCCGTTGCGCTTTAAGACGGTGGTGGCGAACGATTTGGATAAAATGGCGGCGGAAATTATGCGTTTTGCCGACGGTGAAATCGTACCCGTACCTGATAAAAAATAAATTTTGATAAAATATAACCGAGTCGATAGAATAAAAACTGTCGACTCGGTTTTTCTATTATTCGTCTTTCAATAATAAAATCAAGCGGTGTTTAAAACACGTCATTTTCAATCGTCTTGCGGTTTTCTTGCTCATCATTCCGCTGAAAAATTCTTTTTCGTCCTTTACCGTACACCGAACGGATTTGGGCAACAGGGCAAACATTTCTTTGTCTTGTTGTTCGAGTTTTTTATTGCGTTCTTCTACTTGCGCGTAAAATTCGTCGGCTTCCTTTTGTTTTTGTTGTTTTTCTTCTTCCGACATATTGTTAAACGCTTCTATGCTTTTTTGCAATCTTTCCCAAAGCGCGTCCGTTTTTTCCTCGCAAATTTCCTCTGAATGGTCTTTATCGTCGAGTTCTTCTCTGCTAAACTTTAAATCTATTCGATACAGAAACAATTTTTCTTCTGCCCACCGCGTCAATTCTTCTCGTTCGTCGTACGATAATTTTACCTGTTTTTTGTTCATAACCTACATACCTCTTTTGTTTTATTTTTTTTGCAAAAAAAATGCCGCCTCTTGCGAAACGGCATATAGAACATACCGTCATCGCTTGGAGTCGACCCAAAAATAACACTAATTCATAAAGATTTGTATTACGCGAATTAGATATAGTCCTATCAGAACTATATCCTTATGAATTAGTAAAATATTATACGCCAAATTGACGCATTTTTAGGTCGACACCCTTATTATACGCAATTTTTTATAAAAAGTCAACGGTTTTTATATAAAAACTGCGGAACAGAATAGACTGTTCCCTACGGTTCTATGGTCATTGCGAGCGTAACGAAAGTGGAGCGTGGCAATCTAATAGATTACTTCGTCGCTTTGCTCCTCGCAATAACGTAAAAAAAGCCTTTGTTTCTTACAATAACAGGAAAACGCCACGCTGTCATTCAGAGGCGCGTTGCGCCGTAGGAATCTCGTGGCGCGTTTTACAAGGGGATACGCTCCACGCGGTTGCTACGCAACCTTGGTCGGTATGACAAAGTGAGGTCGGTAGAACAGGACTAAACGTCATTGCGAGCGTAGCGTAGTGGAGCGTGGCAATCTAATAGATTACTTCGTCGCTTTGCTCCTCGCAATGACAGGGGAAAAACTTTGCTCCTCGCAATGACAGGAGAAAATTTTGCTCCTCGGAATGACAAAATGGCTTTTGTTGGAAATGGTCAAGACCATTCCGCAGGAGAGAACTTTATGTCAATCGTGTGATTTTTTTGGTTATTTCTTGTGAACGGTATGCTTTCGGTTTGCATTTTTACAAAAGCTGTGTTATAATGAAAGTAGGTTTTTATACCCAACCATGGATGGGACGGAAAGGAGAGCTATGTTCGGATACGTTCGTGCGGATACGCCGTATTTATATATCAAAGACGATACGCTCTATCGGGCTATGTATTGCGGTGTTTGCAAGGGGATTGCCGAGGTGTGCGGACATTCCGCGCGTATGGGGCTTTCTTACGATATTACGTTTTTGTCGGTGTTATTGCATAATATTGCAGGACAGGACGTCGTGATTGAAAAACAGCATTGTTTAACGCATTGTATACGTTCGAGGCAAATGGCGGAAGTGGACGAACTGACGCGAAAACTCGGCGCGTTGAATACGATTTTGGTGTATTATAAATACACCGACGATATCGCCGACGGAGATAAAGGCAGGGGCAAGCGGCTTTGGTTTCAAAAAGGCTTTGCGCGCGCGCGACGGAAATACCCCGAAATCGAACGAATCGTGCGGAATAATATGTCAGCGCAGGAGCAGGCGGAAAAGGCGAAAACGGACAGCATAGACCGCGCGGCGGACGCTACGGCGAATATGATGGCGGAATTTTCCGATTATGCCCTTGGGGAAAAGGCTACGGCGTATACAAAAAACCTTTTATACGCGATAGGAAAATGGATTTATTTAATCGACGCGTTGGACGATTATGATAAAGACAAGAAAAAGGGCGCGTATAATCCGTTTGTTTTGGCGTATGGCGCGGAATGTAGAGAAAGCCTTGTTCACGGTGAAAAAGGCAAGGAAATCGAGTATATTTTCAATTCGTTGTTTTTTGATATCCGCGAGAATTTGTCGAAAATTTCGTTTCGGTTTAATCGGGATTTGTCGGATAATATACTTCTTCGTGGTTTGCCCATGATGACAAAACGGATTATGTCGGGGCAGGGTTGTAACGGGAAATGCAAACCCAAGCCTAAACAGCCATCAAACGGCGGCTCTGCGGGATAAAAGCCGAAGAAACACGAATACTGTAATAAGGCGTGTCGAAAAAGGACGGCGCAAAAATTATAAAAATACAAAAATTAGGAGAAACAATGAGAGAGTATTACGAATTTTTAGGGGTGAACGAAAACGCGACGGATGAGGAAATTACGGCGCGATACACCGAATTAAAAGCCAAATACGGCGAGGACAGATGGTTGGACGGCGAGGCTGGAAACGAGGCTGCGAGAAATTTGACCAAATTGGAAACGGCGTATCGTGAAATTATTGCCGAACGTAAAGAACAAAAGACGAACACGGACGGACAAAATTCGTTTGAAGAAATTGCTGCGCTTTTGAAAGAAGATAAAATTTCCGAGGCGCAGGCGAAATTGGACGATTTTAACGAACGCGGGGCAGAATGGCACTATTTGCAGGCGGTTGTGTTCTATAAAAAGAATTGGACGAACGACAGTAAAAAACAGTTGGAAATCGCAATGCAAATGGACCCCGACAACGTAAAATATCGCAATGCGTACGGGAAAATCAATGCGAAAAACGATTATGAAAAGCAGACGGCGAGAGAGCAAACGCAAAATCCGTATGCAAACCACCAAGAACCGATTGACGACGGGCAAATGGGCGGAAACGCTTGTTCGAACTGTATTTCGTGCTGTTACACCTATCTTTGTGTGGATTGTTTATTTAGTCTTTGTTGCGGTTGTCGGTAATGAAAAAGATTACGGCTCATGAAATTGCATTGTCGGCGCTCTCTTGCGCGATAGCGACGATTTTTCTGACGATAGGCGTACATTCGGCTCTGTTGCTGTTTACAGGGTATTTGTTCGCCTGTATCGCCTTAATGTTGCCCTTGGCGAAACGGAGCTTTAAAGGGTATGCTTTGGCGTATGCGGCGACGTGCGTTTTGGGGTTTATATTCAATTCGGGAAGGTTGTTCGATTTGTTGCCGTTCGTGATGTTTTTCGGACTGCATCCGATTGTAAACGAATGGCAATTAAAAACGAAAATCAACCGTTGGGTCGCGTGCGCGATAAAGGCGCTTTGGTTTGACGCGACTATGTACGTAATTTGGCGGTTCGTCTTTGGCGGAACGAGCGCGATTGCGCTGTTGGATCAATATATCATTCCTGTTTTATTGGTGTTCGGTTCGGCATTTTTCGTAGCGTACGATTATTTGATGTACCGTTGGCGGGCAGGCGTCAATATGCTCGTGAAACGGATTGATAAGAAATGACGGGGGCAGGGTTGCGTTGAAGTAAAATTTTGGGCTAACCTTTTGGTTCGGAAGAAGAAAAAGGGAGGACGGATTTATGATAGAAAAAAACGATATAATTTGCGCCGTTACGGATGCTATCGGCTCAAATGGCGAAGGCATCATCAGGCACGAAGGGATTACTTTTTTCGTGCCTGCTTGTTTACCCGGGGAAAAAGTTCGGTTTAAGGTGCTGAAAATCAAAGGGAATATAGGCTATGGCAAGGTGGAGGAGATTTTGACCCCTGCCGAGGAGCGCGCACGTGAAAAATGTCCCGTATTTTTACGGTGCGGAGGGTGTTGTCTGCAACACCTTGACTATAACGCGCAGTTGGTGCATAAAAGTAACGTCGTGAAAGAGGCGCTGCGTAAGATTGCAGGGCTGAATATAGACGTACCTTTGACGGTGAAGAGCGATTATCCGTACGGGTATAGAAATAAATTGCAAATGCCCGTGGGGGTGGATAAAGACGGGAACAGCGTTATCGGGTTTTACGCCGAACGCAGCCACCGTATCGTGCCTGTGGCAGCTTGCGCAATTCATCCCGAATGGGCAGAAACGCTGATTGCCATTTTAAAACGGTATATGGCAGAATGTGCGGTTAAGGGATACGACGAGGAGAACAAGACGGGGATTTTGCGGCATATCGTTGCCCGTGAAATCGGCGGGAAATTTATTATCACGTTGGTAGTTACAAAGTTTGCCTTGCCGAATATTTCGTATCTTATAGAATTGCTATCAAAGAGCTTTTACGAGTTTTCTTTATACTTAAATTGTAACGACAAAGACACCAACGTAATTTTTGGAAAAGAGTTTCAACTCGTACATGGTATAGGGGTTTTTGAATCGGAAGAACAGGGAATACGATACGAGGCAGGGCCGATTACCTTTTTACAAGTGAATGAAAACGTGCGGACGAAATTGTATAAAGATGCGGTGAAATCGGTGTGCGAGGACGGCGAGGAAGTGGTGATTGACGCGTATTCGGGCGGCGGTTTGTTGACGGCAATGTTGGCGAAAAAGGCGAAACGCGTGTACGGGATAGAGTTAGAAAGTGAGGCGTCGCAATGCGCAGATTCGTTAAAAGAGAAGAATAAATTGCAAAATATGACGAAGATTTGCGGATACGTAGAAGAAAAATTGCCCGACGTTTTGAAGAAAGAGAAAGGCGAACAATTGCGCTTGATTCTCGATCCGCCTAGGGCAGGTATTGCGCGAAGCGTTTTAAAGGCGTTGCTTAGCAGTAAAATCCCGAAATTGACGATTATCAGTTGCAATCCTGCTACGCTTGCGCGAGATTTGGGAATTTTGACAGGGCAATTGATAGAGAGTGAATCGGGAGAGTTGATTAAAAACCCTGCGTGCGCCAATTTGGGCAACGGCGAAGAGTTGAAAGGATTTTACTCGGTGGAAAAAATTCAGCCGTATGATATGTTCCCTCAGACCAAGCACGTGGAGACATTAGTTCAATTATCCCACAAAAAACCTGATACC
>JAFTPE010000029.1 GCA_017463425.1 Clostridia bacterium
GGCAAACACGTTGAACAAGTTGGCAGCTATTAAGAAAGGTTATATGACCACGATTCACGCTTACACGGGCGACCAAATGGTTCTTGACGGGCCTCACCGCAAAGGCGACTTCCGCCGTGCGCGCGCTGCTGCTGCAAATATCGTTCCCAACTCGACGGGCGCAGCAAAAGCTATTGGTTTGGTTATCCCTGAACTTAACGGCGTTTTGGACGGTTGCGCACAACGTGTTCCCGTTCCCACCGGTTCGCTTACCCAACTCGTTGCAATCTGCGAAGGCGAAGTTGACGCAGCTACCGTAAACAACGCAATGAAAGCGGCTGCATCTGCATCCTTTGGTTACACCGAAGAAGAAATCGTTTCTTCCGACATTATCGGTATCACCTACGGTTCGTTGTTCGACGCTACGCAAACGAAGTGTATGCCTATGGGCGACGGCACGACGCTTGTTAAAGTTGTTTCTTGGTATGACAACGAAAACTCCTACACCAGCCAAATGGTTAGAACGATTAAATACTTCGCAGAACTCTAATTTTAAAAATCAAGTTTCTTGTGAAACAACTCCCCTTTCGGTATTTTCCCGAAAGGGGTTTTTGTTTTTCGCTTGATTTGTAACGTTCCTTATATAAAAATCCCCCTACCGTGTACGAGTTGAATTCAACGCGCACCTGGTAAGGGGGTTTCTTTTCATTAAAGACATGGTATGCCCATTTTTAAATTTTATTTACTTACTCTAAAATATTGCTCGTAATAAAATCCACGCCTGCGGCGCGCGCCATTTCTGCGTATTCAAGGGTATCCAACGTCCAAACGTTGACTTTTATTCCCTTTTCGTGCAGAGTATCTACTACTTCTTTAGTCAAACACCAACCGCAAAGGTCGGCGTCCAATTCGTGTTCTAAAATAAAGTTTAACACCGTTTCGTCAAACGTTTCGCTTAAAAATTGCGCGTCGGCTTTGGGATATTTTTCTTTCAACCACACGAGATTGTTCCCTGCAAAGGAAATAAACGTGGTACGGGCAAACCAACCCATATCCTTGATAATTTCCGCGATTTCCCAAACTTTTTCCTTAGGCATTTCGTTTTTTAATTCCAAAATCGCCTGTTTGTCGTATTTTCGACAAATGGAAATATATTCTTCAAGCGTAGGCAAAAACAAATCGGCGCGCATGGTTTTCCCGTCGGTATCTTTCATTCGCACCGCGCGCAAATCGTCAAAATCGCTCTCCTCTATCACCATATCCAAGCCCGCAACCCGTTTCAAATTGTCGTCGTGGCAAACGATAAATTTCCCATCCGCCGTAACGTGCACGTCCGTTTCAATTCCGTAATAGGATTTCACGCCCGCCGCCACGAACGCAGGGCAGGTGTTTTCAAGTTCCAAACCCGAAACGCCGCGATGCGCAATCATCTTGATATCGCCTTTGTTTTCAAATTTTATCGTATTCATATCCCACCTCTTTTTTATTTTCGTCTTCTACCGCCGCCGAACAACATCAGCACCCACAACGCAAAACGCAAGAAATACACGAGCGAAGTCAACAACGCAGCCACGTACGTCTGCGCCGCCGCATCCAGCATTTTATCGGCAAACGGCAATTCTTCTTCCGTCAAAATCCCCTCGGCAACCAACATTTTCTTTGCCCGACGGCTGGCGTCAAATTCCACGGGCAACGTAATCAAAGCGAATATCGTAGACAAACCGTACAACGCTACGCCTGCCATAGCCAAATAAAACCCAACGTCAGAATTTTGCATTGCGCCTACGAATACGTCAAGAATCAACCCCACCAACACCAAAGGAATCGCCAAGCGAGAGCCGAAATTGGTCAAAGGCACCAACACACTGCGAATTTTATACGGAAAATATCCCGATTTTTTTTGTATTACGTGTCCAATTTCGTGCGCCGCCACGGCAACCGAAGCAATCGAATCGTCGCCGTATACGCTTTCGGATAAATTGACGATTTTTTTCGTTGGATGATAATGGTCGGTCAGCGTTCCTTGCACTCTGCCGACGGAAATATCTTTCACACCGTTATTTCTTAACAATCTCGTTGCCGTATCATAACCCGTCATACGCGAACGGGTCGGCATTGCGCCGTACGCCTTATACGCCGAATTTACTTTCATATTCGCGCGTATACCAAGCCCCGCGCAAAGTATCACCAAAAAGAATGAAATCAAATAATAGGTATACATAATGGTACGCTCCTTTATGATATTATAATACCCCGTTCTTGAGAAATTAAAGCATTTTTACCGAATTTTTCACAAATCTATGGAAAACGGGTACAAATCAGATTTGGAAACCCCCCTGTCTTTCGCCGCGCGTTTCAACGCCTCCTTTTTATCCAACCCCGCTGCCATATAATGCCGAATATGCTCGGTTTCGGACAGCGAGTTTAAAACACATTCCTGTTCCCCTGCGCCCTCAACGACCAACACGTATTCGCCGCGTTTTTCACCGCTCAATCCTTCCGCCAACGTAAACAGACGGGTTTCTTCGTGTATCTTGGTAATCTCGCGCACCGCCGCCGCGTTTCTATCCCCAAACACCTCGTACATAGCCCGTACGTCTTTATCCACGTCCTGCGGAGCGCAATGAAACGCCAACGTCAAATCCAAATCCTTATATTTTTCCAACAACGCTTTTTTCTCGCCCGTTTTCGCAGGTAAAAACCCAATAAAAGCGAATTTATCGGCAGGCAACGACGACAATACGAGGGCTGCAACAAACGCGCTCGCCCCAGGTATCAGCGTATACGGTTCGCCTGCCTCGCGTAACGTTTTACAAACGATATTTCCAGGGTCGGACACCACGGGCGTACCTGCGTCGGACACCACGGCAACCCGTTCGCCACGCCTTGACGCCTCTAAAATTTTCGCCGCCGCCTCCGTTTCGTTGAATTTATGGCACGCATACAGCGGTTTTTTGATTTCGTACGCGTTTAACAATTTTAACGTATGCCGCGTATCTTCGCAAAAAATCACGTCCGCCTCTTTCAAAGTTTCCAACGCCCGAATCGTGATATCTTTCAAATTCCCTATCGGCGTCGCTACAAAACTAACCATACCCTTTTCTCCTTTTATTCGTTGAGTATCGTGGGCAAAATTTCACACGACGGCTTGCCGCCTTTCACGCCCTCGACTAATACCAAATACGGTTTCGTCGCAGACCTGCCCCCCACGAATTGAATTTTCTTTACCTCTATATTTTCCTGTTTTAACGTATAACAAACCTCTGCCAAACGGTCCGCTCTATGCAACATTGCGATTCTTCCGCCAAATTTTAAGGCAAAATTTGCCGCCCGCGCAATTTCTTTTAGCTTAATCGTCAATTCCTTACGGCACACCGCTTTGTGGTATTCGTCGTTTTCAAACCCCGTGCCAATACGCTCGTAAGGTGGATTGCAAAGGATTAAAGAAAACTTTTCATTGTATTGTTTGGGAATTTCCTGTAATTTCCCTTGTACGATATCAAAATTGTCAAACCCATTATATCGCGCCGTTTTTTTGGACAGATTTACAAGCGATTGTTGCATCTCGAATAAAGTGAATTTTAATCCCTCTATTCTATGCCGATTGAGGGCGTAAAAATGAAAAGCAACGATACCGCTGCCCGCGCAAAAATCCGCTACTTCTTCTCCTTTTTTGGCGCGCGCAAATTTGGATAACAACACCGAATCGGACGTAAAGCGATACAACCTCGTATCCTGTACAATTTTCAACCCGTCTATCAGCATATCTTCCAACACTTCGTATTCGCTTAATTCTACGCTTTTTTCCATAACAACGCTCCTCTTACTTATTATAACAACTTCCTTTTGAAAAGTCAAGCGCAACGCGCAAACGGCTTTGGCAATCCTCAATCCTTTGGTATACTTTTCCTTGCAAACAAACATACTGCCATTGTGAATACTTTGACCAAATCTTTACAAGACAATCTTACTCAGGCGAAAAAATTATTGCCTGCGGAAGACATACTCACGTACGAATTCCAAACGGCGGACAAGGTGAATTGCGCCATCATTTACGCCGACGGCATGGTGAATAAACAACTGTTGGGCGATTTAATCGCACGTCCTCTTTCGCGTACTGCGTTACGCGATAAAAAACAGGAAAAATCCAAAAACGAAGGAGGCAGGTCTGCGTCTACGGGCGAAAACCTATCCATTATTGAGCGTATCGAAAAAACCACTTTGTTTCCCGAACTCAAACAAATAACCGTTTGGTCGGATATCACCACCGAAGTATTGGACGGCAACAGTTTGCTGCTTGTTGACGGAGTGAAAACGGGCTTGATTGTCGGCGCAAAATTTCTACCCGTCCGCGCCGTAATCGAGCCTCCCACCGACGTCGCCGTAAAAGGTCCGCGCGAAGGATTTATAGAGGACGTGAAAACGAACATGGCGCTCGTTAGAAAACGTTTAAAAAGCCCCGATTTACGTTTGCAAACTATGCGAATAGGCAAACGTTCGCAAACAATCGTTTGCGTGTGTTGGCTAGAAGGGACGTCTAGCGTCGCCGTTAAAGATGAAATTTTAACGAATCTAAAAAAGATCGACATTGACCAAATACCCGATTCCTCCTATATCGCCGCGTTGTTATCGCCAAGGAAACATTCGATTTTCCACTCGTTTGCGACGACGGAAAAACCTGACGTTTTGGCGTCTAAAATTGCAGAAGGACGGGTAGGGATTTTGGTAGACGGTTCGCCTATCGCCCTTTCCGCGCCCTTCTTATTAGCGGAAAATATCCAAAGCAGCGAAGATTATTACATCTCGCCGTTTATGGCGACGCTGTTCCGTTTTTTACGATTGATTTCTTTGTTTATTGCCATTTTATTGCCTGCGTTCTACGTTTCCGCGCAACTGTTTAAAATGCAACTTCTTCCCCTTGGTTTGATGCTGACGATAGCCAGCGGCGTTCGGGATTTGCCTCTGTCGCCAAGCCTTGAAATGTTTCTTGTCCTACTTCTTTTAGAAGTGCTAAAAGAAGCGAGTATCCGTATGCCCAAATACGTGGGTATGTCCCTTTCCGTCGTTGGCGCGTTGGTACTTGGAGAAACGGCGGTGTCGGCAGGAATTTTATCCACGCCTGCCATTATCGTAGTGGCATTTTCAGGCATTTGTTTATACACCGTACCCAATTTCGTGGAAACGGGCAGTATTTTACGTTGGCTATTTCTTATCGTTGCAGGCAGCGTAGGTCCGTTTGGCATCGTCGTTTTGTTCGCTTTTTTAGCGGCGTATCTTATCACGGCAGACGCATTCGGCGCACCCCTGCTTGCCCCGTTTTCACCTTTGATTGGGCACGATTTACGCGATACCGTTGTAAAATACGATATACGCAGCCTTGTCAAACGCCCGAAATTTCTACGCCTAAAAAACGTTACGCGATTAAAATTATCACAAGACCAAACTTCGTCTGAAAATCAAAACGATACGGGAGAATCTTGATTATGGCTTCAAACATCACTTCATCAAAAAACAAACAAAACGTTTACGGCAGACAAATCGCCTTTGCCGCCGCCTTTTTATTGCCTGCGTCCAAATTGTTGGAAACGCCCTCGCTGTTATCCAAATACGCCGCAGGCGATTTATTGATTCCTGCATTGCTCCATTTTATTTTACAATTCGGGGTTTTGTCGGCGGTGTTGCTCGCGCTCTCCCGTTCCAAATACACCTTGCGCGAACGCCTCGAAAGCGTGTTTGGCAAATGGATAAACCTCGTGTATATTGTATACGCGCTGTATTTTCTTTTTAGCGCAATTTTACCCTTGCTTGACCTTGAAAAATTCGTTTACGCAGCGTTTTTCGACACCGAACCCACGACGTTTTCCTTCGGCTTGTTTTTCCTATTTTGCGCGTTTTTCTGCACGAAAGGAATCAAAGCGGTAGGACGGGTGGCGAATATTTGCCTTTTCCTGTTTTTATTGCCCTTTTTAGCGCTGTTGATTATGTCGTTGGTGGAAACGGATTTTTCCAATCTTTTGCCCCTTTTCGGCACGAAATTTGGAAAAAGTGTTTCGGCGTTCACGTATACTACACCGCATTTTTCCGACGTTGTTTTATTGTTGCCGTTGTTGCTCGATTACCGTTATGAAAAAGGTGATTTTGGAAAAATAACGTTGGGCTACGGCGCAGGGGCGGCGTGCATTTTGGCGTTTCTCGCCGTTTTTTTCGGCGTGTATTCCTCGATTGCCCCGCGCGAACATTACGCATTTTCAAAAATCGCGCAATATTTCCCCGCCTTGTACGTGATTGGCAGAATCGATTTGCTGTTCGTCTACTTGTTGTCCGTGGTACTCCTTTTTTATACGGCTCTGCCCCTGCATTATACAACGGGATTGTTGGCAAGATTAAAACAAACCGAACGAAAATCGATTTTTGCGTTTCTCGTCAACGTTGCCGCGTTCGTATTCGTGCTGTTTTGCAATCGATTTTACAATTTGTTTTACTCTTTAATCGGCGGAACGTTGCCTTTCGTTTTTTGGATTTTTGCCGATCTCATTCCTCTGCTTTGTCTATTTTTGCCCAAAACGTTGAAAAACACTTCGGACAATTTGGACAATTCCGCAAACAACGAAACCGATAATAAGGAGATTCCGTATGCATAACGTTCACAGCAAAAATACCGTTCGGTATTATATCCTAATCGTCATTGCCCTCGCTTTTCTGTTTTTTTCCAACGATTTCGGATTGTTGGACGTACAAAAAACGGCAATCGTAATGGCGGTGGGAATAGACCGCGAGGAAAAAGAATTTATCATCACTTCGCAAATCGCCATTCCGCAATCGTCTAAACAGGGCAAAGCAACGGAATCGGTACAAATCGTCAGCCGTGGAAAAACGGTTGCCGACGCTTTTGAAGAAATCAACGCAAAAACAGGCTGGTATCCAAAACTCGTATTTTGTAACTTGATTTTAATCGGACAAACTGCGGCTAAACAAAACGTATTCGACGCGCTCGATTATTTTTTACGGGACGAATATTTATCGGATAATTGCCTTGTCGCCACTTGCGAGGGCTACGCCGCTGATTTACTCAATACCACCGCTCTCGTTGACCCGTCGGGCAGTATCGCAATGGAAAAAGTCCTTTCCGCCCACGCCGAACGAGTGGGAACGGTGTTGCCTACTACGTTACGTGAATTTTCAATAGGATATTTCAGCAACAGTCGTTCGGGTTTTATGCCGATTTTAAAAACTCAACCTCAACAAGAAAAAATAGGCGCAAATCCACCGTCGGATAAAAATTCTTCCTCGGCAAGCGAATCGTCCTCCAAATCGTCCTCTGATTCGTCCTCCTCACAAAGCAGCGGCGGACAGGACAGCGGTCAAAACAAAAATCAAGGCGGTGGACAAAGCGACAACCAAGGTAAAGAAAGTGAAAACAAGCCCGTATTCAACGCAAGTGAAACGGCTTTGTTCGTGGAGGGAAAACGCGTAGCAACGCTAACGCCTGAAGAAACGTTTGCGTTCGGCGCGGTAACCAACAAATTGCGCTTGGCGTCCTATTCGGTGGAACAGGCAGGTCGTATTTGTACGCTGACAATCAAAAACAACGCGCCAAAAATCAAGTTTTCCGTTGGCGCAAACGAACGGGCAACGTTGAAAATCGACGTTACGATGGCGGCGGGGAAATTGGATTATTCGGTTTCGGAAGACATTTTAAACATCAGCGACGTGGGCGACGTGCCAAACGGCATTTTCCCTTTGGCGGAAAAAAAATTGTCGGCGGAAATCCACCGCGTATTTGAAAAATGCCGCGCTTGCGGTTGCGATTTGTTCGGCATTGTCGAACGTTTGGAAAAGTATGAAAAAAAGCACTTTATCGCTCTGCAAGACAACGCCTTAGACACCGCCATAGCCGAAATAAAAGTGCATTTTCATAATATCCGTTGACTGCGTTTTCCGCCTTTATTCATTTATGCTTTTTATGCATTTTGTGGATAACTTTTTCAACTTGTGGAAAAGAACATACGTTTGTGGATAAAATCAGCGGTTTTTTGGTTTTCTTTCGCAATTTTTTTCAAATTTATTCACTTTTTTTCGATTTTTTAAAAGTTATCCACATGACAAGCCACTTTTTTAACGTCCAAAAAAGCGATTGTGGAGAAGTTATCCACAGGGTTTTGCGCCTTTTTACCCCCTTATCCCCTCTCAAACGTAGAGTTTTCCACATCACCCCCCACCCCCATACGAAATTTTATCCACAATTTTGGTAAAATTACAGTGGACAACCCTTTTTTATCCACATTTCGCATTTTTCGAGGTGGATAACCCTATCTTTTTGCTTTGTATGAATGTATAAATTACAAATTTCGATTGATTTCGACAAAAAAACGGAAGCCCTTTTGTGATAAGGACTCCCGCAATTTCGCGTGATTGTGGATAAATTTTTTAGAATTGTATAAAACGTTTATTTGACAATCCAACCGAGTAAAAGATTGATAAGATTGTGATTATACAGCCACCCGACGAAGAAACTGTTATTGAGATATACCGTGATGGAATCGGACGGAATCAACGCCAATACTGCAAGTACCGCATAAATCAGCAACAATCCTTCTATCAAACCGACGACGCACCCAAGCAACGTGTTTACTGCGCCAATCAACGTTATTTTTTCCGCCAACTTGGTTAAAATGCTCTTTAAAATCCTCAGAATCAATCGAGTGATAAGGAACAATACAATCCAAGTAATAAACGTAATCGCGTATTTTGCAAGCGTACCGCCAACAGCCATAGCCAACGTCGTCCCTTCGGCAATCTCTTTGTTGCCAAACGTATCGACAACCATTTTTGCCAAAAAATCGGGAATATTTTTTTCCGCAAGCGCAGCTTGCAATCCGTTGGTAGAAATATCTAAATCAAATCCCTCTATTTTCAAAAACGCTTTTTCAAACGAATTCATCATAGTATCTTGTAATCCAAACAAGCCGCCCGTTAAAGAAATGACCGCTTTTGCCAACAACACAGCCACCAAAACGGCAGCCACGGTGGAAACGAAATTGAAAAAACATTCGATAAAACCTTTTTTGGAGCAAACAAGCGCGAATCCAATCAGGACAAGCACGATAATAATATCCACCAAATAATTGGTCAATTTTGCGGCGCAGAAACTGTAAAATCCAAACATAATTTCTCCTTTGCTTGATTTTTTTAATAAAAATCGTATATTTTGATAATTTCATTATAACATATAAAACCAATTTTTTCAATATTTTTACAGAAATTTTTTAAAAATTTTATACGCGTTAAAGATATCCCCTCTACGTAGGTTTAATTTTTCGTATTTTCGGCAATATCATACTGTGTGTTTTGATTGCGCGACTTTGCTTACATATCCCTTTTAAGGAGCTGCTATGGAATACGCTTTTCATATTTACAACAAACTTGCCGCGGACGGCGCAACGATGGCGACGGACAAACTGCTCCGCGCTGATATTCGCAACAAATTTTTTAAAACGGCGGGGGCAGGGTTGCGTTCACAGGTAGAAACCAAACGTTTTGACGAGGACGATATGCCGCCCGTAATCGTTTGTGTGGGCAGCGATCTTGCCATTGGCGACAGTCTTGGCCCGATTACGGGGTCTATGCTGAAATATAAAACGCAAGGATTAAACGTCTTTTTATACGGTACGCTTGCCGCGCCCGTTACGGCAAAAGAAATCAAATATATGCGTACGTTTTTAAAGGAAACGCACCCACGCGCGCAAGTGATCGCCGTGGACGCCGCCGTAGGCAACGAGGGCGATATCGGACTGATAAAAATCAACGATTCCCCACTTTTACCGGGCGCAGGTGCAAATAAAAAATTGGGCGCAATCGGCGATTTGTCCATTATGGGAATCGTAGCGGAAAAATCCGTTGCAAATTACGGACTGCTCAATACAACCCGCCTAAATTTGGTGTATTCTATGGCGGAAATCATTTCCGACGCCCTCTCCGCAATGCTGTGGGAACGGTGTTCCCGTCAAAAACAAAACGCGCAAAAAAACGCCTGAAAATCGGTTGACAAGTTTTTTTATTCGTGTTATACTGTAACCTATGTGGAAGGTTTTCGGTAAACACTTCCCAATAAAAAAACCGAGGTACAACTACAATGAAACGTTTTTTCACAACCAAACGACTTTGCCGCGCAGGAATTATTTCCGCGTTGTACGTGGCGTTTACCTACGCTTTTATGCCCTTTGCGTTCGGACCGATTCAGGTTCGTCCCGCAGAGGCGCTTTGCATTTTACCCCTCTTTTTTCCCGAGGCTGTCCCTGCCCTGTACGTGGGCTGTATGCTGTCCAACCTCGCCTCACCCTATCTCGTTTACGACGTGTTTATAGGCTCGCTTGCTACCCTTCTTGCCGCGCTTTGCACTTATCTTGTCGGCAACTACATTCAAAAAGAAAACGCAAGATTCTTCGTAGGCGGCGTATTTCCCGTACTGTTTAACTCGTTTTTTATCCCTTTGATAATCGTGTTTTTGTGCGACGGGATCGCTGGTTTTAACAGCGCGACAGCGGCATATTTTTCCTACGCCCTTTCGCTGTTTTTAACCGAGTGTCTTTGGGTGTACGGTTTGGGCGCGCCTTTGTATTTTTCCGTTCTACGCCTCAAAAAACGCAATCTTTCTTTATTTGAATAAACCCTGATAAAATCAAACACCTGCTTGGCGGCAGGTGTTTTTTCTTTACGTTTTTCCTTTATATAGACAGTTTTTTAAACAACTGCTTACGCCGATTCCTTAACGGAAATAAAAAATTTCTGTCCGCCAAACAAGGACAGCGCAATTCCATTCTCTTTCAATTCTGCCTTGCCGACGAAATAATCTTTTAACGCCTGCAATAATTCCATTGTAAATTGTTCGCTTTTCACTTCGTTCGTTTTTTCCATTTTCGTCTTTTCGTTCATACTGTTTCTACTCCTTAGTTTTTTTATCGTCGCGCAACGATTTTTGATATATATATTATATCATTCTTTGCTTGCCTTTTCAAGCGCGCAACCGCCTATTTTTGGGAGAGATTTTGTTGAAAACACACTACTTTTGTCTAACTTTGTCGAACGAAAAAAATATCCTGTCGAACAAAGGAAAACCCTTGCCTTTTTTGTTGTTTTTTCGGATATAAAAAATTTTTTAATATTTTTTTAAAAAACATATGAAAAACACTTTACAACTTTATCGTAATAAAGTATAATACTATCATCACTTTATCTCGATAAAGTATTTGAAAGAAAAAAATAAATTTTTTAGGAGATAACATTATGAAAAAATTCTCAAAAGTATTGGCAATGGCATTGGCGGCAGTATCGGTTATGGGCTTTGCGGCTTGTAAGGAAGACAAAAAGACGGTTACCATCGGATATACCGATTACGCGCCTATGAACTACACGGACGCTAGCGGAAAATTGGTTGGGTTTGACACCGAACTTGCCGAACAATTCTTCGGCGACCTGGGCTACCAAGTTCGTTTCAAACTGATTGAATGGACGAACAAATATTCTGAATTGGAATCTGGTACGATTGATTGTATTTGGAACGGTTTCACAGCAAACTGCGCGGACGACGACGGCGTACAACGCGCGGACAAAGTGGATTTTTCCTATTATTATATGACGAACGCGCAATGCGTTTTGCGCTTGGATACGACGGCGGAAATCACCGATAAAGCGCAATTTGCAGGTACGTCGATTGCATACGAGGCAAGCTCGGCTGCGGAAGGTTACGTAGAAGATATCACGGGCGCAAATCTGAAAGCCGTTTCTTCTCAAATGGTTGCCATTCAAGAAGTAATCGCAGGTACGGCGCAATACGCAGTTGTCGACCTGTTATTGGCGCAATCCGAAGCAGGCAAGGGCGATTTTGCAAAACTCACCATCAACCAAGGCACTCAAATCGACTCGGAATATTATGCAATCGGCTTTAAGAAAGGCAGCGATTTGACGGCAAAAATCAATGAAAAGTTGGTAGAATACGCCGCAAACGGCAAATTGGCGGCGTTGGCTGAAAAATACGGTTTGAGCAATCGGATCATCACCGATTACAGCGACCAAACCAACTAATTTTTTACACGCAAAATTTAGTATAAAGGAATTTTATAATGGACTTTATCACCGTTACGCAAAGCCTTTTCGAAGGCTTTGCGGTTACTTGTTTATTATTTGTTTTCACCTTGCTCTTTTCCCTGCCTTTGGGTTTTTTAATCTCCTTTTGCACAATGAGCAAGATAAAACCAATCAAAGCCGTATTCAAAGTGCTGGTTTGGATTATTCGCGGCGTACCTTTGATGTTGCAACTCTTTATCGTATATTATTTGCCAGGTATGCTTTCCCCCACGGGTATAAATCCGTTTGGAAAAATAGACAATTATCTATATTTTAATTACGGAATCGACAACGGCGGCGCATTGATTGCCACGTTGATTGCGTTCGTTATCAATTACGCAGCGTATTTTTCAGAAATTTTCCGCGGCGGAATCGAAGCCATTCCAAAAGGTCAGTACGAGGCGGGACAAGTGCTGGGCTTGACAAAAAGCCAAGTCTTTTCAAAAATCGTTTTGATGCAGGTTGTCAAACACATCATTCCCCCCATCAGCAACGAAGTGATTACCCTCGTAAAAGATACGGCGCTTGCGCGCGTTATCGGCGTTATCGAAATCATCAAAGTTGCGGATATGTTCGCCAGCAAAGCCATTATTTGGCCCTTGTTCTACGCAGGCGCATTCTATTTATTGTTCGTGGGCTTGTTGACCGTACTTTTCAATTATATCGAGAAAAAATTGTCTTATTATAAGGTGTGATATGGCGTTTTTAGAAGTAAACAATTTATATAAAAGTTTCGGCAACGCGCAAATTTTAAAAGGCGTGTCTTTCCAAATGGACAAAGGCGAAGTGTTTTCCATTATCGGTTCTTCTGGCAACGGAAAAACCACGCTTTTGCGTTGTCTTAATTTCTTGGAAACGATTGACCGTGGTTCGATTACCGTAAACGGCAACGTCATTTTAGACGCCGAAAACGGCATAACGACACCGCATTTAACCAACCGTTTGACCTTTGGTATGGTGTTCCAAAATTTCAATTTATTCCCTCAATACACCGCATTGAAAAACGTTACGTTGGCAATGGATCTGAACGCAAAAAACCGTTTAAAAGAACAAAATTTAACCTCTCGTCAACGCAAATCTCTGTTGAAAGAAGTTTGCCAAACCAACGAGGAAACGGCAAAGAACCTTTTAAAACGGGTGGGATTGGAAGAAAAAATGCAACATTACCCCTGCCAACTGTCGGGCGGTCAACAACAACGCGTAGCAATCGCGCGTGCCCTTGCCCTCGCCCCCGATATCCTGTGCTTTGACGAACCGACTTCTGCGCTCGACCCCGAATTGACGGGCGAAGTGTTAAAGGTAATTAAGGATTTGCGCGACGAAGGCAGAACCATGTTGATTGTTACGCACGAAATGGAGTTTGCGAAACACGTTTCTGACAAAATTATTTTTATGGCGGACGGCGTCATTGAGGAAATGGGCGCGCCCGAGCAGGTGTTTGACTCCCCTCGCAGCGAAAAAACGCGCTCGTTTTTAATGAAAGCAAAGGAATAAAGAGCTATGACGATAAAAAATTATACGCCTATGCGGCAAGAACTTTATAAAGAAATTTTGAAATTGGAAACGGTAGAAGAGGCGGAAAAATTCTTCGACGATCTGTGTACGATTAAAGAATTGGAGGCAATGAGCCAACGCCTCGCCGCAGCAAAAATGTTGTTGGACGGAAAAACCTATCAAGAAATCGTAGCGGAAACGGAGATTTCTTCGGCGACCCTAGCTCGGGTTTCCAAATGTGTCCGTTACGGCGCAGGCGGCTATGAAAGCGTTTTAACCAAAAAAGAAAATTGAACGTTAATCAAAAACGAACTCTTTACACAGAGTTCGTTTTTGATTTATCTGGAGCTGATAGATTTATCGAGTCAATAATTCTTGCTCGAATTGTTCCATACAGCTTAAGGGGAAATGACATAAAAATCAAAGATTGGAAAAATGCGTTGACATTTTTTTTAAATAGTGCTAAAATATTAATGCCACATAATTCAATAGACATTCCGATTCGAGGTACAACTATGCGTAAGTGTACCTTTATTTCCTCGTATCGGAATGAATTGTGTGGCAACAAGTAGGGTACATTTCGGGAGTGTGCTTTGCTTGTCAAGGCACACTTTTTTTAAATCTTCCGAAAATCATTCTATTATTGGAGGTCTTTATGAATAAGACGAAAAAATTTTTTACAACTTTATGTTTCTTATTGTGTTCAGTTATGATTGGTATTTTTTTTAGTGGTTGTTTCGGAACAAGTAAACCCTCAGATTTAGTTCAACTGCCCGAAGCAGAATATAAAAAACAATGTCAAACTTATCAATACGAAGACATAATGCGCTATCCTGATAAGTACAATAAAAAATTGGCTGTATTTAAGGGTGAAGTTATACAAGTTGTTCGCCAAGGGAATGAATTTCAAATGCGAGTAGATGTTACATATAATAATCATTATTATACCGATAGTAGCCTCGACACCAAAATTCTCTACATCGGTATTGAAACTTTGCCGTTCCAAACTTTTGATATATTATCAAACTACTTTTTCCTTTCAGGTATCCCATCACGCCTGAAACACTCATTTTCGGTGGTATAGAAATCAA
>JAFTPE010000030.1 GCA_017463425.1 Clostridia bacterium
AGGACTTTTCTCCCATCACCGACTACTCCGACCATTTTGAACTCTATTTCTTAGAGCACAGATTTGGCGATAAACCTAAGTACGACGAAAAAGAATGTCGTACGCGTGATGCAACATACGCGCTTCCTTTGCGCGTCAAGGTACGTCTTGTAAACAAGGTGAAGAACGAAGTTCTTGACCAAGAAGTGTTTATGGGCGATATGCCTTTGATGACGGAAAACGGCGCGTTCATCATCAACGGTGCAGAGCGTGTTATCGTTTCGCAGCTCGTTCGTTCGCCCGGCGTTTACAATGCGTCGAGCAAGGACAAGACGGGTAAGGAAATGTTTGCGACAACCGTTATGCCCAACCGTGGCGCTTGGCTCGAACTCGAACAAGACGCGCAAGACGCGCTCTACGTTCGTGTGGACAGAAAGAAAAAGCTGTGCATCACGGTGCTTTTGCGCGCCCTCGGCTTTGGGTCGAACCGCGCGATTGAAGATTTGTTCCCTGGGGACAAAATCATTGCGTCTACGCTCGCGAAAGACACGGCAAAATCCGAATCGGACGGTCTGTACGAATTGTATCGCCGTCTGCGTCCCGGCGAAGCGCCTACGGAAGATTCCGTAAGGGCGCACCTTTTCAATCTGTTTTTTGACCCCCGTCGTTACGACATTGCAAAGGTCGGCAGATACAAATATAATAAAAAGCTCAATTTGGCATACAGATTGCCTGGTTGCAGAGTAGCCGACGCGGTTGTAAACCCTGAAACGGGCGAAATTATTGCGCAAGCAGGCGAAAAAATTTCCGAAGTACAAGCTAAGGAAATTCAAAATTGCGGTATCAACGAAATTTTTGTGCTTGTCGACGACCCTGAGGACGGGGAAATTCGCCATAAGATTATCGCGAACAACACGGTGGATTTTTCGGCGATTTCCGATATCCCCGTACAGGCGCGCGCAAAAGATTTCGGCTTGTTGCCTACGATTTATTATCCCAACTACCGTTTCTCGAAGATGATTGCGGAAGAATGTGCACATCTTTCCGTGGAAGAAGTTGCGGAAAAATACGTGGACGATATCAACGCGTTGTATTATACGGGTGAAAAGGCGGAAGAACCCGACGAAAAACCCGAAGAAAAGAAGAATCGGGAAAAACGTCGCGACAACCGTCGTAAGTTTGTTGCGGCTTGTAAGTTGTTCCACGAAATTTTGAACAGCGAACATCCCGTTCCTACCAAAGAACAGAAGAAAGAACTTCGTCCTTTGATTGACAAACTTTGCCACAAGCACATTACGGTAGACGATATCGTTGCGTCGATTTCGACCAACCTCGATTTGAAGTATGGTATCGGTACGATTGACAATATCGACCATCTTGGAAACCGTCGTGTTCGCTCGGTAGGCGAATTGTTGCAAAACCAACTTCGCGTAGGTATTGCGCGTTTGGAAAGATTGATAAAAGAAAGAATGGCGACGCAAGACCCTATGGAAATTACGCCGTCCGCGCTTATCAATATCCGTCCCGTATCGGCGGTCATTCGCGAATTCTTCGGTTCGTCCCAACTTTCGCAATTTATGGACCAGACCAACCCCATTGCGGAACTCACGCACAAGCGTAAATTGTCCGCGCTTGGTCCTGGCGGTTTGAACAGAGATCGCGCTACGTTTGAAGTCCGCGATATTCACCATACGCATTACGGACGTATGTGTCCTATCGAAACCCCTGAAGGTCAGAACATCGGTCTTATCACGTCGCTTGCTACGTTTGCAAAGGTAAACGAATACGGGTTTATCATGAGCCCGTACCGCCGTGTGGACAAGGAAACGGGAATCGTTACTTCACACGTGGATTATCTTACGGCAGATGAAGAAGATAAATATATCGTTGCGCAGGCAAACGAACCGTTGGACGAAGAGGGCAAATTTATCAACGAACGCGTAGGCTGCCGTCATCAAAACGATATTACGGAAATGCCTCGCGAAAAAATGGACTATATGGACGTTTCGCCCAAACAGCTCGTTTCGGTTGCAGCGGCGCTCATTCCTTTCTTGGAAAACGACGATACCAACCGTGCGTTGATGGGCTCGAACATGCAACGTCAGGCTGTGCCTCTTTTGAAGATGGAATCCGCTATCGTTGCAACGGGTATCGAAAGTTCGATTGCGCAATATTCGGGCGTTATCGTTACGGCGAAAGAACCCGGCGTAGTCGTATCTTGCGCGTCCAATATGATTAAAATCAAAGAGGACGACGGCACGATTCGCGAATATCCTTTGAAGAAATTTGAACGTTCTAACGCAGGTACGTGTTTGAATCAACGTCCTATCGTATCCACGGGCGACAGAGTGTTCAAAGGCGAAATTATCGCCGACGGTCCTTCGACCAATAACGGTGAACTTGCCCTTGGTAAAAACATTCTTATCGGGTATATGGAATGGGAAGGTTACAACTACGAAGACGCTATCTTGCTGTCTGAAAAATTGGTGCAAGACGACGTGTTCACTTCCATTCATATTGAAGAATACGAAACGGAAGCGAGAGATACCAAACTCGGGCCTGAAGAAATCACGCGCGACATTCCCAACGTGGGCGACGACGCGTTGAAAGATTTGGACGAAGACGGTATTATCCGTATCGGCGCGGAAATCCAAAGCGGTGATATCCTCGTTGGTAAAGTGTCGCCTAAGGGTGAGGCGGAACTCACGCCTGAAGAAAGATTGCTCCGCGCAATCTTCGGGGAAAAATCGAGAGAAGTCCGCGATACGTCCTTGAAAGTTCCTCACGGGGAAGGCGGCGTGGTCGTAGACGTAAAAGTATTTACGAGAGAAAACAAAGACGAACTCGAACCGGGCGTAAACAAGCTCGTTCGCGTATATATCGCGCAGAAACGTAAAATTCAGGTCGGCGACAAGATGGCAGGTAGACACGGTAACAAGGGCGTTATTTCCCGCGTGCTTTCGCAGGCGGATATGCCGTTCCTTGCAGACGGTACGCCTTTGCAGATTTTGCTTAACCCCCTCGGCGTTCCTTCGCGTATGAATATCGGTCAGGTGTTGGAAGTACACCTTGGCTACGTATGTAAACAACTTGGTTGGAAGATTGCAACGCCCGTATTCGACGGCGCAACGGAAAAAGACCTTGAAGTTATGTTTAGGGAAAACAATCTGTTGAACCCCGACGGTAAGGTTGACGGTAAATTCCAAGTATTCGACGGTAGAACGGGCGAAGCCTTTGAAAACCGCGTTACTATCGGCGTACAGTATATGATTAAACTTATCCACCTTGTAGACGATAAGATTCACGCGCGTGCAATCGGTCCTTACTCACTCGTAACGCAACAGCCCCTCGGCGGTAAAGCGCAATTCGGCGGTCAGCGTTTCGGGGAAATGGAAGTTTGGGCTTTGGAAGCGTACGGCGCAGCGCACATTTTGCAAGAAATCCTTACCGTTAAATCGGACGATATCGTAGGACGTGTTAAGACGTACGAATCTATCGTTCGTGGCGAAAACATTTCCGAACCTGGTATTCCCGAAGCGTTCAAAGTGCTTTTGAAAGAATTGCAGAGTTTGGCTTTGGACGTTAAAGTATTGACGGAATCGGGCGACGAACTTATCATTCGCGAAGTGGAAGAAGAGGACGATTTGAGCAGCTTCCACGGACGCCACGAAGGCTTGAAAGACGAAGAACTCGAAGAAATTGATTTCAACGTGGACGACGATGACGAAGAAGAAGGCGAATTTGACGTCAAGTCTATTTTTGAAGACGAAAGCGACGACGGAGAGGACTTTAACCTCAACGAATCGGACGACGGCGACGACGATTTTGACGACGAAGACGAAACGTTTGGCTTTGGCAAACTGTTTGAAGATGACGACGATGACGACGATTCGTTGTTTGATGATGAAGAATAAGGAGAGATTAGTATGTACGAATTAAACGATTTCAATTCCATTCAGATTAGTATAGCTTCTCCGGAAAAAATCAGAGAATGGTCGTACGGCGAGGTTACCAAGCCCGAAACCATCAACTACCGTACCCAAAAACCCGAAAAAGACGGTCTTTTCTGTGAAAAGATTTTCGGGCCTATGAAAGATTGGGAATGTCATTGCGGTAAATATAAAAGAGTAAAATACAAGGGACACGTATGTGAAAAATGCGGCGTCGAAATCACCCGTTCTAAGGTTAGACGTGAAAGAATGGGGCATATCGAACTTGCCGCGCCCGTTTCCCACATTTGGTATTTCAAAGGCGTACCCTCCAAAATCGGTTTGCTTTTGAATATGGGTCCGAAACAGCTTGAACAAGTTATCTATTTTGCTTCCTACGTGGTGCTTGACCCCGGTAGCATTAAAGAATTGGAATACAAGCAGGTTATTACGGACAAACAACTTCGTGAATTAGAAGAAAAATACGGCGATTCCACGCAAACGGGCTTGAAAGTAGGTATGGGCGCAGAATCCATTCGCGAATTGTTGATGGCTGTAAATTTGGACGAAGAAAGCGAAATTTGTAAAAAGGCTTTGGAAGAATCCCAAAACAGCCAAAAAGGCCCTGGTCAAAAGGCGATTAAGGCAATCAAGCGTTTGGAAGTTATCGAATCGTTCAGAAAGAGCGGCAACCGCCCCGAATGGATGATTTTGACGGTACTTCCCGTAATTCCGCCCGATATCCGTCCTATGGTACAACTTGACGGTGGCAGATTTGCAACGTCGGACTTGAACGATTTGTATCGTCGTGTTATCAACCGTAACAATCGTTTGAAGAAGATGATGGAAATCGGCGCGCCCGATATGATTATCAAAAACGAAAAACGTATGTTGCAAGAAGCGGTGGACGCTCTCGTAGACAACGGCAGACGCGGCAAGGCTTTGGCAGGTCCGTCCAATCGCGACCTCAAATCGTTGTCTGCAATGCTCCGCGGTAAACAAGGCCGTTTCCGTCAAAACTTGCTTGGTAAACGTGTTGACTATTCTGGACGTTCGGTTATCGTCGTAGGTCCTGAACTCAAAATTTATCAATGCGGTTTGCCCAAAGAAATGGCAATCGAATTGTTCAAACCGTTCATTATGAAACGGTTGGTAGAAAGCGGTCAATGCCACAACATTAAGACGGCAAAGCGCGCCGTAGAAAAGGCGAAAGATATGGTTTGGAACGTTTTGGAAGACGTTATCAAAGACCATCCCGTCCTTTTGAACCGTGCGCCTACGTTGCACCGTTTGTCCATTCAAGCGTTTGAACCCGTATTGATTGAAGGGCGCGCGATTAAAATTTCGCCCCTTGTCTGCGGACCGTTCAACGCCGACTTCGACGGCGACCAAATGGCTGTGCATCTTCCCCTTAGCGTAGAAGCGCAAGCGGAAGCAAGATTTTTGATGTTGTCTGCGAACAATATTTTGAAACTCGCAGACGGTAAATCGGTTATGTCGCCTACGCAAGATATGATTATCGGCGCGTATTGCTTGACGATCAAACGTCGCGAAGAAGGTAAAAAATACGACGATCAGGGCAGACCCGACGAAAACGGGGAAGTTTACGAAGCGCCTATCTATTCGTCTGAAAACGAAGCGATTTTGGCATATCAAAACAAAGCGGCGCACGAACAGGACGAAATGTATCTTAAACGTGTGATAGAATTGCCCGAAGGTAAGTTTGAGGATTTGCCTTTGCCTTACAAATGTCCTATCGAAAACAAACCCGGCGAAACGCCTATTAAGAGCGCAGAAGTTAGACGCAACGAAAAAACGGGTAAATTGGAAGTTTCGGGTATCATTAAAACGACAATTGGTCGTTTGATTTACAACGACGGCTTGCCTCAAGACCTTGGGTTCGTTAAGAGAGATACGCCCGAGTCATATCTCCGTTTGGAACTCGACACCGAATTTATCGGAAATGCGCGCGCAATCGGGAAGAAACATCTTTCCCGTATCGTAGAGGCGTCGTTTAGAACGGGCAAAGCGCCTAAGGCGTCGTACGTTTTGGACGCAATGAAAGAAAGAGGGTACAAATATTCCACTCTCGCCGCATTGACGACCTCCGTATTCGATATGAAAATTCCTCAAGAAAAGCAGGAAATCATTGAAAATGCAGAAAAAGAAGTTTCCAAGATTGCAAAGAAATACGCAAGAGGTTTGTTGAACGAAGACGAACGTTACAGCGCGGTTATTTCGCAATGGGACGCAGCTACGGACAAAGTGGCAAATCTTTTGAAAAAGCAGGGTGAAGAAGACAAGTTCAACCCCATCTGGATGATGGCAGATTCGGGCGCGCGTGGTTCAATCGACCAGATTAAACAGCTCGCAGGTATGCGTGGTCTAATGGTTAACCCTCAAGGTAAAAAGATAGAAGTTCCCGTTAAATCGTGCTTTAGAAACGGATTGTCCGTTCTCGAATATTTCATTTCTTCGCACGGTGGACGAAAAGGTTTGACCGATACGGCGTTAAAGACGGCAGACTCGGGGTATCTTACCCGTCGTCTTGTAGACGTTTCGCACGAAATTATCGTTCGCGAAGAGGATTGTTGCGCAGGCAGAAAACCTCAAGGTATGGTTGTAAAAGCCATTTACGATACAGTCGGTAAAGAAATCGAGGGCTTGAAATCGCGTATTCTCGGACGTTTTGCCGCTGAGGACGTAATCGACCCTGCAACGGGCGAAATTCTCGCGTCAATGAACCAATTTATCGACGAAAAGGAAGCGAACGCAATTTGCGACGCAGGCATTACGGAAGTTGCTATTAGAAGTATCTTTGCTTGTACGTCCAGATTCGGCGTATGCGCGAAGTGTTATGGTAAAAACATGGCGACGACGTTGCCTGTACAGGTAGGCGAAGCGGTTGGTACGATTGCAGCGCAGTCTATCGGTGAACCTGGTACACAGCTTACCATGCGTACGTTCCATACGGGCGGTATCGCGGCAACGGGCGACATCACGCAAGGTCTTCCTCGTGTAGAAGAATTGTTTGAAGTTCGTAAACCCAAGGGTTGCGCAACGATTTGCGAAGTGGAAGGTAAGATTTCCATCGACGATTCCGACGGTTCGAAACATATCAAGGTTTTGGATGAATCGACGGGCGAAGTGAAGAAAGAATACACTCTTCCGTTCAACGCGGAAATCAAGGTGAAGAACGGCGACAAAGTTACGCCTGGCGTATTGTTGAACGCAGGCAGCGTATATCCTCAGGATATTTTGCACGTACAAGGCGTGAAAGGCGTTCAGGATTATATCCTTGAACAAGTACAATCCGTTTACCGTTCGCAAGGCGTTGAAATCAACGACAAACACGTTGAAATTATCGTGCGCCAGATGCTCAAAAAGGTACGTGTTGAAAACGCAGGCGATACCAATTTGTTGCCTGGCGAACTCGTGGATATGGTTACGTTCCAAGACGAGAGCGCGAAAGCAATGGCAAACGGTGGGAAACCCGCCCTTGCAAAGCGTGTGCTTTTGGGTATCACGAAAGCGGCTCTTGCAACCGATTCCTTCTTGTCTGCAGCGTCTTTCCAAGAAACGTCGAGGGTGCTTACGGAAGCGGCTATCAGAACCAAACGCGATTATCTCATCGGTTTGAAAGAAAACGTTATTATCGGTAAATTGATTCCTGCAGGTACGGGTACAAAATCGTATAAGAGCGTTACGCCTCAATATATCGGTGGATACAACGCGGCAAAATCGGATGCTGAAAATTCCGAAAACGCATAAAACCGTTTAAATTTCAGATAAAATCAATAGGAAAACCGTCCTTTGCAAATTTTGGCAATGGACGGTTGACTTTTTTTTATGGATAGAGTATAATGAAATCTGTAATCGTCGGCGGTTCATCTTTTACGTAACGGACGGACAAAAGGAGCGCAATCTATGCAAAAAGAAAAACTTTTTGAATATACAAAAGAAAAAAATATTGCCGATAAAACGGGGGTATGCAAACGTTTTTACGGCGTTTTTTCTTCTTTCGTTTGGGTGTTGTCTCCAATTGTCGTGTTTCTTGCTATGCTGATATTTTTTAATGCCGAGGGTATGTATCCGTTTGGGGATAAAACGTTGTCTTGGTGCGATATGGATCAACAAGTCGTGCCGTTGCTGATGAATTTGAAAGATATTTTATCGGGGAAAGAGGGGTTCTTTTTCAGTTTTAAAAATGCCGCGGGAATGAATTTTTACGGCGTATTCTTTTTCTTTTTGTCCAGCCCGTTTTCCCTATTGATTGCATTTGTCGAAAAATCCCAAATCGCATTGTTTGCCAATATTTTGGTCGCCTTAAAAATGAGCGTTATAGCGTTGACTTCGTCCGTTTATTTTATGAAAAAGAATAAAAATGCGGCGATATTGAACTTGTTTTTATCCGTATTATACGCATTTTCGGGCTACGTAATGATGTATTATCAAAACGTAATGTGGCTGGATATGGTATATCTGTTTCCGTTGTTATTGTTGGGGTTGGAGAAATTGCGCGAGGGCAAGCGCGCGTTGTTTACGATTGTATTGACGGCTTGTTTGTTTTCCAATTATTACCTTTCGTATATGGTAGTGCTGTTTTTATTGCTGTATGCGTTGACCGTGCTTTGCGTTTATAAAGATAAAAAATTTGCAGTTAATTTTACGCTTTGTTGCGCGGTTGCGGCGTGTGTATCGGCAATCGTTTGGTTGCCTTGCTTATTACAATATTTTTCGTCGGGGCGAAAATCCTCGATTTATGAAAATCTTGTGTATTCTGCGTCGTTTACGCCCTATCAAACGGCGTTGCCCACCGTCTTTTCCGTTTTGTTCCTGTTTCCATTTGTGATTGTAGGCAGAAAATCGGGTCTGGATTCAAAGGTGCGATTTGCCGTTTGGGTGTTGACCGTAGTTCCGCTTGTAATCGAGCCTATCAATAAAATGTGGCAAACGGGCAGTTATATGAGCTTTCCAACCCGTTACGCCTTTATTACTATTTTTCTAACTTTAACCCTTTCTTACGACGGATTGACGAATAAAATCATTGAAAAAGACGAAGAAAAATCGGACGAAGGAATGACGAAAAATAGGCGGTACGAGCTATCCAGGTATGCGTTGAGTTTGATTTTATTTGGGTTTGCCGTATGGTATTGCTGCTTTGCGGTGGAATATACACGGGTCAACCAACAACGAATGGATCAGTATTCGACAACGCTTTGGGGAAACGACGATTCGTTTAACGCGTTGCTCGCATTATATTCGTTGGCGACTGTGGTCGGATTGGTCGGGTTAGTTTTACAAAAATTGCGATTGGTCAAGCCCGTCTTGCTGTGGTTGGCGATAGGCGCGGTTGCGCTTTCGGAAACGTACGTTGCGCCAATGACGTATATCCATTCGCCTGCCCATTCCGTCGAATGGCATCAGCAAGTGATGGAGCTGAGCGATAGAATAAACGACGAGGAATTTTATCGGGTAAAAACGGATAAAGAATATTCAGGACACGATTTCGACGTCAATTTAATGGGCAGTCTTGGTTATAACGCGTTGGGGCATTACACGTCGCTGACGAAAGAGAATTATATGAACGCAATTAAAAAATTTGGCTATACGTCGTATTGGATGGAAGTGGGAAACAGTGGCGGTACGTTTCTTACGGACGCGTTGTTGTCGGTAAAATACTCGATTTCCTCTCAAAAATCCGAGGCGGATTGTTATCAAGGCTCGTATTTTCATATTTCGCCTACTTTGGAATCTCTTGACCTAGGTATCGTTACGGCGAAAGATATCATTAAAAAGGCGCGGACGAGAACGGACGAATTGGACAGAGCGCAATTTCAAGCGACGTTAGGGGAAGACGTGTTTGGAAATACGGACGGAATAACGGTGTATACGTTAGAGCAGGCGACGCTGAAAAACGTAACTGTAGAACAGCAGGACAAAAAATACGTCGTTACGCCAAAAAACGGGCGGGCGGCTATTGTGTTCAACCTCTCTTTAACGCAAAAATCTACGGTGTATTTTAATGCGTTTGACGAATATTCCAACGCTTTAAACCAGTCGATAAACGAGAAATTTACCCTTTCTGCGCCGAATTTTTATACCACGTATCCAACGCAAAAACAAAACGGTTTGTTGCCTTTGGGCGAATATGACGAAGGAAACGTAAAAATTACGGTGGAAATCAAAGACACGGCGATTGTGAAAGAATTGGGCTTGGTTGTTTTGGAAAATGAAATCGTGCAGAATTCGATACGAAACACCAAATCTCTGCATTTGAAAACGGGAAAAAATTCTGTTTTCGGAACGTACACGGCGCACGGTGGCGAATGTGTGTTTTTATCCATTCCCTACGATTCGGGGTTACGGTTGAAAATAAACGGAAAATCGCAACCTTTATACGAAGTGTACGACGGCTTTACGGCGTTCTATTTGCAAGAGGGAGTAAACGATATTCGGCTTGATTTTACACCAAAAGGTTTTGCGCTGGGTTCAATTTTTACAGCGGTTGGCTTAGGCGTATGCGCTGCGGCGTACGTGTTAAAAAGAAAAGGACGAGGGATAGAATTGCCCGAAATCGTCGATAATATCGCATATTACGCTTGGTGGTCAATCGGAATTTTGGCGGTTGTCGTCGTTTACGCTGTGCCGTTGCTTTTGGCTGCGTTGTAGAAAAACACAAAAAGGAGTAAACTTTATGAAACAAACGAAAAAACAACTCTTTTGGGAAATTTTTCGATTTCTCTTGGTCGGCGGAACGGCAACCGTTGTCGATTATTTTGTGTTTTGGCTGTTCGACGGCGTATTGTTGCCACTCGTTCCAATTTCACAGACTTGGTGGCAAACGGCATCTTTGATTATAGCCACGGCTTTTGGATTTTGCGTAGGGTTGATAGTCAATTGGTTGTTGTCGGTTAAGTTCGTTTTCCGTGACGTAAAAAACAAGGCGGAATCATCCTCAAAAAAATCCTTTTTTGTTTTTGCGATAATTGGATTGATTGGACTTTTTATAACGGAAATAGGCGTGTTGGCGCTCGTGGCGGCATTTCCAGAAATTTCTTTTTTGGGGCGAAGCGAATTATTTGGAACAAGTTGGGAAAAATGGATAGCGAAAGTGGTGATGACTTGTATCGTCCTCGTATGGAATTACGTGGGTAGAAAATTGTTCATTTTTAAAAGTTGAATTAGATATTTATCAAACAAACCGCGTAGAAAGCGCGGTTTTTCCATATATATTCCATATAAATTTTAAAAATATGAAAAAAATACAAGAAAGAATAAAAAAACAAAAAGGATAAAAAACTAAGGTCAAAGACTTGACAAAAGCGGAAGATTTCTGTTATAATAATCACGGTAAAAGAAAATAGGGAGACGAGGATTTCTCGGAGAGTACATAGGAGGAAAAATGACAGGACATATTCATTCTTTTGAATCCTTTGGTACGGTAGACGGTCCGGGTATTCGTTTCGTGGTGTTTTTACAAGGCTGTCCTTTGCGCTGTAAATATTGCCATAATCCCGATACGTGGAACGCAGGCGGCGAGGAATACACAGCCGAGGCGGTTGCGCAAAGGGTGCTGAGATATAAAAATTATTTTGGCGAGAACGGCGGCGTAACGGTAACGGGCGGCGAACCTTTATTGCAAATCGATTTCGTAACCGAACTGTTTACGATTTTGAAAGAAAAGGGAATCCACACTTGCGTAGATACGTCGGGATTCACGTTTAACCCCGATTCTAAGATTAGTGTGGAAAAACATACCAAGCTGTTAGAGGTTGCCGATTTGTTCTTGCTGGATATCAAACATATCGACGATAAAAAATGTCGGGATTTGACAGGAAAGAGCAATGAAAACACCCTTGCTTTTGCCAGATTTTTAAGTGAAAAAGGCAAGCCTATGTGGATTCGTCAAGTTTTAGTGCCGGATATTACCGACGACGAAAACGATTTGAAACGGGTAAGAGCGTTTATTGACGAACTGCGTACGGTGGAAAAAGTGGAAGTGTTGCCTTATCACACGTTGGGCGTGAATAAATACGAAAAATTAGGGCTTGCCTATCCTTTAAAAGACACGCAAGCGCCGTCCAAAGAAAAGGTGGCGGAGGCAAGACAAATTTTAAAAGGAGGAAACCAATGACGGTAAACGAATATAAACAAGCCGTAAAACAAGGGCTTTGCTGTGTAGAAGTCAGCGGTGAATCCTGCGCGAATTGTATCACGCTGATGCCTATTTTAAAAGAGCTGTGCGACGCTCGTGGCGACGTCCGTTTGGTACACGTAGAGGCGGATTACGATACGCTTTCTTTGATGGAAGAATGGGACGTGGAAAAAGTGCCGACGATTCTTCTTATGGACGAGGGGGAGATTTTTGCAAGATGCGCAGGCTTTCAACCCGAAGAAATTTTAGAGTTGTGGTTGGATGCGAAAATCGAAGAGCGAAAGGCGCAAAAATAAATTCGGAAAATAACGAAATTTGTTTGGCTTTTTGTTTAAAGAAAAACAAATTCGTTGATATATAATAGAAAAAAATTATTTACAGGAGTACCAATATGATGCAATACAAAGGTTGGGAAGGATTTGTTCCCGGTAAATGGTGTAACGACGAAATAGACGTGCGCGATTTCATTCAGCGCAACTATACGCCGTATGAAGGCGACGCGACGTTCCTCGCGCCTGCAACGGAAGCTACGAAAAAGTTGTGGGATATCGTTTGCGATCTTTCTAAAAAAGAACGCGACGCAGGCGGCGTTTTGGACGCAGATACGAAAATCGTTTCTACGCTCACTTCTCACGGCGCAGGTTATTTGGATAAAGATCTTGAAAAGATTGTCGGCGTTCAAACGGACGCTCCTTTCAAGAGAGCTTTGCAACCCTTCGGCGGTATTCGTATGTCCGAAGGCGCGTTGGAAATGTATGGATATACCATCGATCCCAACGTAAAAGAAATTTTCACGAAATATCGTAAAACACACAACGAAGGTGTTTTCGACGCATACACGCCTGAAATGAGAGCAGCTCGTTCGGCGCACATCTTGACGGGGCTTCCCGACGCATACGGACGTGGCCGTATTATCGGCGACTATCGTCGTGTAGCGTTGTACGGCGTTGACTACCTTATCAAGAAAAAAGAAGAAGACAAGTTGGCTATCAACGGCGATATGACCCCTGAAAAGGTAAGAAACCGCGAAGAATTGGCAGACCAAATCAAGGCTTTGAAGGCTTTGAAAGAAATGGCTAAGATTTACGGTTGCGACATTTCTCAGCCCGCAACGACGGCGCAAGAGGCAATCCAAGCGTTGTACTTCGGTTACCTTGGCGCGGTAAAAGATCAAAACGGCGCGGCAATGTCTATCGGTAGAAACACGACGTTCCTTGACGTGTATATCGAACGTGATTTGAAGAAAGGACTTATTACCGAAGAACAGGCGCAAGAATTTATCGACCATTTCGTTATGAAACTTCGTATCGTGAAGTTTATGAGAACGAAAGAATACAACGAATTGTTCTCGGGCGACCCCACTTGGGTTACCGAAGCAATCGGCGGTATGGGTGTAGACGGCAGATCGTTGGTTACCAAAACCTCGTTCCGTATCCTCCATACGCTCGACAACCTCGGCCCTGCTCCCGAACCTAACCTTACGGTGCTTTGGTCGAAGAGATTGCCTACCGCATTCAAGAGATATTGCGCGGAAATTTCTATCCGTACTTCTTCCATTCAGTACGAAAGCGACGATTTGATGCGTCCTGAAATGGGCGACGATTATGCAATCGCTTGTTGCGTAAGCTGTATGAAAGTCGGTAAAGATATGCAATTCTTCGGCGCGAGAGCAAACCTTGCAAAATGCTTGTTGTACGCAATCAACGGCGGTAAAGACGAGCTTATGAAAGACAAGGTTACGGGCAAGCCTATGCAGGTTTCCCCCGAATTTATGCCCATCACCAGCAACGACGCGCTTGATTTCAACGAAGTTTGCGCGAAGTTTGACAATATGATGACGTGGCTTGCAGACTTGTACGTGAATACCCTCAACTTGATTCACTATATGCACGATAAATACAGCTATGAAGCGTTGGAAATGGCGTTGCACGATACGAACGTTCGTCGTTTCTTCGCAACGGGTATTGCAGGGCTTTCCTGTACGGCAGACGCTTTGTCGGCTATTAAGTATGCGAAAGTATATCCCGTTCGTAACGAGGACGGTATCGTAGTGGATTATCGTATCGAAGGCGAATTCCCTAAATACGGTAACAATGACGACAGAGCAGACGAATTGGCTGTTTGGGTGTTGAAGACCTTTATGAAGAAAGTAAAGAGCCATTACACCTATCGCGACAGCGTTCCCACGACGTCGATTTTGACGATTACGTCCAACGTTGTATACGGTAAGAAGACGGGTAACACCCCCGACGGCAGACGTGGCGGTACGCCTCTTGCTCCCGGTGCAAACCCGATGCACGGCAGAGACAGCAACGGCGCGTTGGCGTCCTTGGAATCGGTTGCGAAATTGCCTTACGAATATTCGAGAGACGGTATTTCCAATACGTTCTCGATTACGCCCGGTTCGCTTGGTAAAGAAGACTAATCCAGCGAAAAAGAAAATATTCATTCGGCGTGGCTGTGAAAATGGCCGCGTCGGATAAGAATAGAATATAATATAATAAAAAGGAGATAATATTATGTCGAACAGAGTAGATAATTTGGTTAATATGTTAGACGGTTACGTTGGCGACGGCGGTTACCACCTCAACGTAAACGTGTTCAATCGCGATACCCTTTTGGACGCGCAGGCGCATCCTGAAAAGTATCCTCAGCTCACCATCCGTGTTTCTGGTTATGCTGTAAATTTCATCAAGCTGACCAAAGAACAACAGGATGACGTTATTTCCAGAACCATTCACGAATCTATGTAAGGCTCGGAAGAACGGAAATATAGTTTTTTAAGAGAATTGCTGTCGTCGTGAAATATCGGCGACAGTATTTTTTCAAAATACGTTTTGTCTTATAGTAAGGAGCACGATATGAGAAAAATAAAAGGCGTTCTCGGCGTTTTCGTTGCGTTGATATGGACGATTTCCCTGTCCGCTTGTATCCACCTGCCGACGATAACGGAAAGTCAAGGCGATTCTTCAAACGGTGCGCTTGATTCCTCAAACGATTCTTCCGATTTGTCCAACCAACCTAGCGATATCGTAACGGAAGAATTGAGTATTCATTTTTTAGAACTTGGAACGAAAAGCACGGGCGATTGTACGTTGATAAAAATCGGGGATACCGAGGTTTTGATTGACGCAGGCGCAATCAAGAGTTCGGCAGGGACGATTGTGCCGTACATACAGGAATATTGCGCTGACGGAATTTTGGAATACGTGATTGCTACGCACGCGCACGAGGACCATATTGCGGCGTTTGTAGGAACGAGCAAGATAGACGGCGTTTTTGAGAGTTTTGTTTGTGAAACGATTATCGATTATCCGCAGAGCGAATCGACTTCTAAAATCCGTCAAGAGTATGAAACGCTCCGAGATGCCGAAGTGGCGGCAGGCGCAAAACATTATACGGCGCTCCAATGTTGGAATAATGAAAATGGCGCGAAGAGAAGTTATTTGCTTGCCGACGGGATTTCAATGAATATTCTTTATCAAAAATTTTATGAAGAGGACGCGAGCAATGAAAACGAATATTCCGTTTGTGTGTTGATTTCACAAGGGGAAAATCATTATCTGTTTACGGGTGATTTGGAAACGGAGGGGGAAGAATCCTTGGTGGCGGAAAACGAGTTGCCCAAATGCGTTCTATTCAAAGCAGGACACCACGGCAGCAACACTTCGTCATCAAGTGCGCTTTTGGCGGAAATTCAGCCCGATATCGTTTGTGTGTGCTGTTGTTGCGGCAGCGACGAATACACCGACGACGTAGCCAATATGTTTCCCTCACAAGATTTTGTGAACAGGGTTGCGCCGTATACGGATAAGATATACGTAACGACGCTCGTGGCGGCGGAAAGTACGAAAAAATACCAATCTATGAACGGAAATATCGTCGTTTCGTCTACGGGCGGGGAGGTATCGGTTGCTTGCTCCAATAACGATTTGACGTTTAAAGAAACGGCTTGGTTTCAAGCCAATCGGGTTATGCCCGAAGAATGGAAATAAAGGGGAAAGAATGGAACAATTTTCAAGAACTGCCCTAATGTTGGGGCAAGACGGCATTGAAAAATTAAAAAAATCGCGCGTGGCGATTTTTGGAATTGGCGGCGTGGGCGGATACGTCGTGGAGGCGTTGGCGCGCAGCGGCGTGGGTGCGTTGGATTTGATTGACAAAGACGTAGTAAGCGAAAGCAATATCAATCGTCAGATTATTGCGCTACATTCCACGATAGGGAGATTGAAAACGACGGTTGCAGCAGAACGCGCAAGGGATATCAATCCCGAAATCGTTATAAAAACGCACGACGTTTTCTATTTGCCTGAAACGGCACATTTATTCGATTTTTCTTCGTATGATTACATAGTGGATGCAATCGATACGGTAAGTGGAAAAATCGCGTTGGCGGAAAAGGCGAAAGAGGCGGACGTGCCGATTATTTCGGCTATGGGCGCAGGAAATAAACTTGACCCCACGGCGTTTCAAGTGTCGGATATATCCAAAACCAGCGTTTGTCCGTTGGCGCGCGTGATGCGCAGAGAGTTGAAAAAACGCGGTATCGAACGGTTGAAAGTGGTGTATTCCAAAGAAGAACCGCGCGAGGCAACGGCAAAAGACGAGGACACGGGAAAACCTATTCCGGCAAGCGTGGCTTTCGTTCCGTCGGTGGTCGGCTTGATTATCGCAGGCGAAGTGATCAAAGATTTGATAAAATCATAACGAAACAACCCCACCGTGTCGGTGGGGTTGCGTTTCTATTGCAACGTTACAATAAAGAAATCTTTTTTAAACGTTCAAAAGCCGTTCGAATAAAGTTTTCGGGGGACATTTCAGCGTAGTCTGGGCGACTTTTGTTGAATATTTCCAAAGTCAACGCTCCTGAATAGCCGTATTTGTTCATTTTTTCAATCATGGTTTTGTAATCGGCAACGCCGTCAAAGGGGAGAAGGTGTTGGTCGTTGTTTTGCCAAGGGTCGATTTTACTTCTGCCACAGTTATCGTGCAAGTGCGTACATACCGTTCTCGTGCCGTAAATATCCAAAAAAGGCACGGTTTCGGTGTAGCACAATTCGTGTCCGCAATCATAACAGAATCCGACGTTTTTGACGTTTTCATATCGATCCATTAAACAGGCAAGGTTTCCAAATTTTCTCAAATTTTCAAACGCAATAACAACGTTTTTCTTTTCCGCGTATTCCACAATTTTATCATATCTTGAAAGCCCCAAATCATTGACACAAGGGGGATTCCAACCGCTGGAAACGTGTACGATTACAATGCGAGCGTCGCTCTCGTTTGCGCAGTCAATCGATTGTAAAATCCCCTCAAATAAGGGGCGGTATTCTTCTCCGTCAAGCCACAATTCGTTGACTCGTTTATAAGGTGAATGGATAAATTCAAAATGTAAGCCAAGTTGTTCGGCTTTGTTTTTTAATGCCGAGCAAAGCCTTAAATCGTAGGTTTCGGCGAAAAAATTGTCAAATCCAACGTCTTTGATAATGGAAAGCGTTTCCGTTTGGCTGAAAGCAGAGATACATTCGCAGTTGATTCCAAGTTTTCTTTTCATATTCTTTCTCCTTATGTAAAATCAAAACGACGCATCCAGGTATGCGTTGAAAATTTTAATAAATAAAAACGAGCCACCCATGTACGAGATGAACGGATCGTTTTTTTTGTGCTTTTATTCGATAGAGTTTACTTTTTCGATATCGTAAGGCGTGCTTTGATATACGAAATAGTTCAACCAATTTGAAAATAAAAGATTTGCATGCGCGCGCCACGAAACCATAGGCGGTTTAGACGGGTCGTCATTGGGAAAATAATTTTCGGGCAATTTAATAGGTTTTCCCTGCGAAAGATCTCGTACGTATTCGCTGTTCAAGGTTTCCGCGTCGTATTCCGAATGTCCCGTGATAAAAATTTGTCTGCCGTTTTTACTGCTAACGGCATACACGCCCGAACGCTCGGAGGAGGCGAGAATTTTCAATTCACTCACCTGTTCGATATCTTCTCTATTTACCGTCGTATGACGGGATTGCGGTACCATAAACGTATCGTCAAAGCCACGGAAAAGAATGGAATTTTTATATTCGACGCGGTGCGGATAAACCCCGAAAATTTTTTCAGGCAAATCCCGTTTTTGTATGCCGTAATGATAATACAGTCCCGCTTGCGCCCCCCAACATACGTGGAAAGTGCTGTGGACGTGCGTCTTGCTCCATTCCATAATTTGGGTGAGTTCTTGCCAATATTCCACGTCCTCAAAGGGCATTTGTTCCACGGGCGCGCCCGTAATCAACATACCGTCGAACGAACGGTCTTTCACCTCGTCAAACGTCTTATAAAACGCCAAAAGATGATCTTCCGCGACGTTTTTCGATTGATGCGATTTGGTATGAATGAGTTCCATTTCCACCTGCAAAGGGGTGTTGCCGAGCAAACGCGCCAACTGTGTTTCCGTTTCGATTTTTTTCGGCATTAAATTTAAAATAAGAATTTTCAACGGACGGATATCTTGCGTAATCGCGCGTTTTTCCGTCATAACGAATATGTTTTCACTTTCCAGCGTTTTCACCGCAGGTAAATTGTCGGGGATTTTTATAGGCATAGTATTGCACCTACCTTCACGAATATATTTTTAAATGCTGTTCAATGCTTGTTCGATATCGGCAATCAAATCTTGATAATTTTCCAAACCGCAGGACAAACGAACAAGATCGCCCGGTACGCCTGCTGCAATCAATTCCTGATCGTTCATTTGACGGTGCGTTGCGCTGGCAGGATGCAAACAACAGCTCCGCGCGTCGGCAACGTGCGTTTCGATTGCGATAACTTCCAAGGCTTTCATAAACTTTTCAGCCGCTTTTCTTCCGCCTTTTACGCCAAAACTAACCACGCCGCAAGTACCTTTCGGCATATATTTTTGCGCCAAATCATAATACTTGTTCGATTTCAAACCAGGATAGTTCACCCAACCGATTTTATCGTTCGATTCAAGATATTCCGCCACTTTTTGCGCGTTTAAGCAATGTCGTTCCATACGCACGTGCAGGCTTTCCAAACCTAAATTAAGGTAAAATGCGCTCTGGGGAGATTGCGTACAACCGAAATCACGCATCAGTTGTGCCGTCGCTTTTGTAATATACGCGCCTGCTTGTCCAAATTTCTCCGCGTACGTAATGCCGTGATAGCTGTCGTCAGGCGTGCAAAGTCCAGGAAATTTGTCTGCGTGCGCCAACCAATCGAATTTACCCGAATCCACGATACAGCCGCCAACGGCAACGCCGTGTCCGTCCATATATTTGGTGGTGGAATGGGTTACGATATCCGCGCCGTGTTCAAAGGGACGGCAGTTGATAGGGGTTGCAAACGTGTTGTCAATGATAAGGGGAACGCCGTGTTTGTGCGCCGCATTTGCAAAACGTTCGATATCAAACACCGTCAGGGCAGGGTTTGCAATCGTTTCCCCAAACACCGCTTTCGTATTGGGTTTAAACGCAGCCTCTAATTCCTCGTCCGAACAATCGGGACTGACAAAGGTAAATTCAATCCCCATTTTTTTCATAGTAACCGCGAACAGGTTGTACGTACCACCGTAAATGGAGGCGGACGAAACGACGTGGTCGCCTACGCCTGCGATATTGAATACCGAAAAGAACGAGGCTGCTTGTCCTGAGGAAAGGAGCATAGCCGCGCTGCCACCCTCAAGTTCGCAAATCTTTGCTGCAACGGTGTCGCAGGTAGGGTTTTGCAATCTGGAATAAAAATAACCGCTTGCCTCCAAATCGAATAATTTGCCCATATCTTCGCTGGTAGCGTATTTAAAGGTGGTGCTTTGCACGATAGGCACTTGGCGAGGTTCGCCGTTGCCAGGGGTATATCCGCCCTGTACGCAGGTGGTTTCGATACGACGTTGATTTTTCATAAATATCTCCTTGACGCGCGCCGTGTATGCGCGCCCCGCATATTAAAATTTTCATTTTATCAAGTATATCACAAGCAGGGGATTTTCGTCAAGTATTTTTCAAAACTTTGCGTTTGTGGAAAAGAGTTTTTCAAAATTTTGAAAAACAGAAAGGGCGTATATCAAAAAAAATTGTTAAGAAAGGCAGTTTTACGACATAATATTATAAAAAATATGTGAAATCACGTAAATACAGTCATTCTTTCTTGACAAAGCGTATAAAAAAGTATTATAATAAATGTATAAGGGATATTTTACGAATAATAAAAAATATTCGATAAAAAAGCCCGAAAGAAATTTTTTTTGGAGGATATTAAAAATATCATGGATCCCCTTCCCCTATCTATCATCATTGTCGTACTGATAATCTTGTCGGGATTTTTCTCCGGCACGGAAACGGCGTATTCTTGCGCGAACAAAATCAAGCTCAAGAGTATGGTGGCGCTCGGTAAAAAGAACGCGCAAAAAGTGTATGATTTTGCCGACGCAAAGTACGACAAATTGGTTACGGCGATTCTCGTTGGCAACAACATAGTGAACATCACCGCGTCTGCGCTTGGTACGATTTTATTCGGTATCTTGATTGCAGATCAAAATTTGGCGGCGACGGTTTCTACGGCGGTACTTACCGTAGTAGTGCTGTTGTTTGGTGAAATCACCCCCAAATATCTCGCCAGCGTGTATCCCGAAAAGTTTTGTTTCTTTTTCTATCCGCTGATGCAATTGTTCTATTGGATATTGACGCCGATTTGCAAGGTGTTCGACGGCTTTAAATGGTTGCTTACGAAGATATTCAAATTGCAGAAAGACGCGACGATTACCGACGAAGAATTGATGTCGCTCGTGGACGAAGCGGAAGAAGACGGTACGCTGAAAGAAGACGAATCCGAACTTCTTCGTTCCGCGCTCGAATTTGACGATTTAAAGGTAGAAGATATCTTAGTGCCTCGCGTAGACGTGCAGGCGGTCAGCGAAGATTCGACGATGGAAGAAGTGTGCGCGGTGTTTGAAAAATCGGGGTATTCCCGTTTGCCCGTGTATAAAGACAGGATTGACAACGTAATCGGTTTGATACACCAACGCGACTTTTTCGTAGGTTACGTGAAAGGCGAAAAAGAATTTGGACATTTGGTGCAAGATATCGTATTCACGTCTGAATATACGCGTATTTCTACGCTCTTGAAACAGTTGCAAAAACAAAAAATCCATATGGCGGCGGTTTCCGACGAATACGGCGGTTTGGTCGGTATTGTAACCTTGGAAGATATTTTGGAAGAACTTGTTGGAGAAATTTGGGATGAACACGACGAAGAAGAAGTGTTGTTCGGTCAAATCTCTGAGGGTGAATATTGGGTAGACGGCAAATGCGGTTTGGACGAATTTTTTGCGCTTTATGAAAAGGAAGAGGACGAAGAATGTGAATCGAACACCGTCGGCGGTTGGGTTACGGAAAAATACGGCTGTATTCCTCCTATCGGAGAAGTGTTGATTGCAGACGAGTTGGAAATTAAAGTGGTCAAAGCGACCAAACAAAAAATATTAAAAATCCGTTCAAAATGGGCGGAGATTGATGAAAAAGACGAAGAGGAAAAGGCGTAACGGCTTGCCCGATTTGAAAATAAAAACACATGAATTCTTTCGTTTTTTATCAAAACGAAAGAATTCCTTGTATTAGCGAAAAAATTTCTCTTGCATTTTTCTTTTGAAAATAGTATAATAGAAGAAAAAGGCTGTTCACATCATTCTTTGTGAAAAGCAAAAAAAACAGAGGTGGCTTTATGGCAACGATTTTGGTAACGGGCGGTTGCGGTTATATTGGTTCGCATACCGTATTAGAACTTTTGAACAAGAACTACGAAGTGGTCGTGGTGGATAATTTCAGCAATTCGAGTTTTGAGAGTCTTCGTCGCGTACAAAAAATTACAGGCAAACAAGTGATTTTCTACGAGGCGGACATTCGCGACGCGGCGGCAATGGATAAGGTGTTTTTGTCGCATAAAATTGATGCGGTGATTCATTTTGCTGCGTTCAAAGCGGTTGGCGAAAGTTGTCGTTTGCCTTTGAAATATTATGAAAACAATATCAGCGGTACGGTTTCGCTGTTGCAGGTTATGGAAAAGCACAACGTAAAGAAAATTATCTTTTCGTCGTCGGCAACGGTATACGGCGATCCTGAACGCCTGCCTTTGGACGAAAATTGCCGTCTTTCGACGACCAATCCTTACGGCAGCACAAAATTGATGATGGAAAATATAATGCAAGACGTGCATAAAGCGGATAATGCGTGGAATATTATTCTTCTGCGGTATTTCAACCCCGTCGGCGCGCACGAAAGCGGTTTGATAGGGGAAGACCCTAAGGGAATCCCCAACAATTTGATGCCGTACGTCGCGCAAGTTGCAAGTGGGAAATTGCAATGTATCAACGTGTTTGGAAACGATTACGATACCCCCGACGGCACGGGCGTACGCGATTATATCCACGTGGTGGATTTGGCGTTGGGACATATCGCGGCGATTGAACGTTGCAACGACAGCGGCGTGCATATTTACAACCTCGGCACGGGACACGGATACAGCGTTTTGGATATGATTCACGCCTTTGAAAAGGCTTGTGGAAAAACGTTGCCGTATAAAATTTGCGAACGCCGCCCCGGCGATATTGCAACCTGCTACGCCGCGCCCGATAAGGCGAAGAAAGAATTGTTGTGGGAGGCAAAATTTGGCATTGAAGAAATGTGCGCCTCGCAATGGAAATGGCAAAGCGGTAACCCTATGGGTTACGAATCCTAACCCAATATGATTCAACCTGATGAAATTATCCGTTCTTCTCGTAAAACGCTGTCGCTGACAATCGACCCGTTCGGTCGATTGATCGTGCGCGCGCCACGTTCGTGCAAGGAAGAACGGATTTTTAAATTTATACAAGAAAAAGAACGCTGGATTTTGCGTAAACAAACGGAAAGGCAGGGGGCAGGTATGCGTTTACCGCCCGAAAATTTGGACGGATACCAATTTTTATTGCTTGGGAAAACGTGTCGGATTCGTCTAATAGAGGACAAAAATATTGCTTTTGACAGCGAAAATGCAATCGTCTATTTGCCTGAAAAAAACGCCAAAACTCGCCTAATAAAATGGCTGAAAGAAAATGCAAAACGTATTTTTACGCAAGTTACAGAAGAAAAAGCAGGACAAATGGGTACGCAATTTCACTCCGTCGCCGTTTGCAGCGCAAAAAGCAAATGGGGGTCGTGTTCGTACGACAATAAAATTCGGTATACGTTCCGTTTGATATACGCCCCAAAAGAAGTGATTGAATACGTTGTGATTCACGAACTCGCGCATACGAAATATAAAAATCATTCTCCGTTGTTTTGGTCGGAAGTGGGAAAATACGTTCCCGATTGGAAAGAAAAACGCAAATGGCTGAAAATCCACGGGATTTTAATGGAAATTTTTTAATTTTTTTTTGAAAAAGCCTCTTCAAACGCTTGACAGCACGGGGGGGGGGGTAGGGATATACTATATATAGAATGATTCTATTTTTGATATCATAAAAAAGAGCCAGGGAGGAAACAGTATGGGAAATTTGAAAAAGTTGTGTTGTTTGGCGATATGCCTTGCGTGTTCGCTTGGGTTTGTCAGTTTGACTGCGTGTACTATGCCGTGGGAAAACCAAGTCGAATCTTCGTCGAAAGAATCGTCAAAACAATCGGACTCCGAATCGGAGTCTATATCAGAATCTACGTCCAATTCTGCGAGCAGTTCTACGGAAGATTCGTCCTCATCTCAAGAAGAAAACAAAATTGTTAAAACGGAAACGGACGACTTCGGACACGAAATCGTGTATTATCAAGACGGTACGTGGATAGACAACGGACGGGTCGTTCCTTTGGATTTTTCCACGCAACCCTTAATCAATCAGTATGCGTATAATGCGCTTTCGGAGGAAGAAAACGGGGCAAACCTTTGCGCTCTGTATGCGGATTTATATGAAATGGCGGTTGAATTTTCCAGCTCTTGGCAAGACGTGGAAAAGGTGGAGGAAAGTTATCCTATTTTTACATACGATTATACAGAATACGGATTGACTCCTGGGGAAAATATCATTGTTTGGAAGAGTTTTGTTCGCGAAAATCCTGCATTTTATTGGATAGCGCGCGAGGCGAAAGTCGTGGCAACGGAAATGACCGTTGCAGTAGAAGAGGAATACGCGTTGTCCAGCGTTCGCGAGGAAATCGACGAGGCGATCCAACAAATGGCGCTGGATTGCGATTTGTATTTGAACGGAAAAATGAACGATACCGAACGGTTATTGACGATATACGATTACGTAGTAAGCAAAATTGAATACGCGTATGAGGAGGACGGTACAACACCCGAGGACGAGATTTGGGCGCATAATATCGTAGGCGCGGCGACGAAGAATAAAGGCGTTTGTGAAACGTACGCCTCCACGATGGAATATCTTTGCGATTTGTTTGGATATCCTTGTATCACGGTAGAGGGAGATTCTACTGTGAGAAACAAAACCGAGGCGCACGCGTGGAATTATATCCAAATCGAGGACGAATGGTACGCGTTTGACGTAACTTGGGGCGATATGGGTAAATACGTGGACAGACAATGGTTTGCAATGGAGAAAACGGAATTTGCGAAAACACACACGCCCAACACCGCAGAACCCGATTGGGATATCGCGCGCCGTTTTGACTTGCCAACGCTGAGCAAAAAAATCGTTTGTCCCGTCGTTTTCGTGGACGAAAACGGGTCGGAAGAAACTCTGCTTTTTATGGAGAAAGCAATTGAAAAAATGACGAACGAAGGGGGCAGGTACGAGGTGAAATTATATCCAACGACCAAACTTTGTTCGGAAACCTTTATGATAAATCCCGTAGGCGCAACGTGGAACGTACGCCTTCCAAAAGTGGAAGAATTGACGATTTCGGGCGATATCTTGGATTTTGGCAATACGTTTTATAAGCTGTCAAGCCTTACGGTGAAAGGGGAACAAACGCTTTCGTCTAATATCGTTTTGAAAGATATGTACGTTCATTTCGAGGATTTGAATTTCGGTTCGTACGCATTGATAGCAAAAGGTAGGGTCAACGTTTCTTCTTCACAATTTTTAAGAGGCAGTTACGATGCGAAAATTATCGTTGAGAAAAACGCCATTATGGATATTTCCGAGGCTGATATTGAAAACGTGGAAATCGGGATTAGCGGCAGTTTGGAATTAAACGGAAACGCGCATTTTGGCAAGGTTTGGATGGATTCGTCAGGGTCTGTGAACGCCTATTCCAAAGTCGATTTTACGATTGACAACGTGTATCTTACGGAATCGGTTGCAATTATTAGAATGTGGGCGAAAGGCGCAGAGCAACGCTTTGAAATAGGAAACGTTTACTTGGAAAACGAAAGATGGAAACCTGAGGCGCACGTGAAGGTAATCGTAGATTCGATAGAAGATGCGGACAAATATCCCGAATTATATTTCACGGGCGAGAGCGAAGTAAAAGTCGAGCTTTGCATAGAGGGCAGGTCAAGTTACGTTGTAACCGACCCGTCGGGGAATATCGTCAACCGCTTTGAAGAATACGTCGATCCTTTGGACGTCGCCTGTCCGATTGCAAACGTTTCTAAGATAGATTTTTCACTTTTTGAAATCATTTTCATTGAATGGAGAGTGATTGACGACAACGACGGTAAAGCTGGTTTTGACGTTGAAAAAACGTATATGTACGAATTGACGGAGGACGGCGATATCGTTTTGAAAGAAGAATATCAAAAGAAAGAAGAAACGGGTACGCAAGAAACTTGACAAAAAAGCGAAAATAAAGTAAAATAAAGTCGCGCGGGGGTTTAATCGCGCGACTTTTGCGTTATAAATTATAAGAAAGAAAAAATTCCCCAAACAGAGGACGAGCATGTTAGAACTCAAAAATATCGGCTATCGTGTCAACGACGAGCTGGGTGAAAAAGAAATATTGAAAGATATCAACTTGACCTTAGACGACAGATTCGTGGCGTTTACAGGCCCGAATGGCGGCGGTAAATCCACGCTTGCGAAAGTGATTGCAGGGATTATCACGCCGACGGAGGGCAGAATTTATTTTGACGGCGAGGACATCACCGATTTGTCCATAACCGAACGCGCGAAAAAAGGCGTTTCGTACGCCTTTCAGCAACCCGTCCGTTTCAAGGGCTTGACCGTACGCGATCTTATCAATATCGCCGCAGGGAAAACGTTGAAAGTGGCGGAAGTTTGCGCCTATTTATCCGAAGTGGGTATGTGCGCGAGGGATTATATCGACCGTGAAGTGAACGCCTCGCTTTCGGGGGGAGAATTGAAACGTATTGAAATCGCTACGATTTTGGCGCGCGGAACAAAACTCTCTATCTTTGACGAACCCGAGGCAGGCATTGATTTGTGGAGTTTTGGAAATCTTATCAAAGTCTTTGAAAAGATGCACGAAAAAACGCAGGGGAATATCCTTATCATTTCGCATCAGGAGCGCATTTTGAATATCGCGGACAAGATTGTGGTGCTTGCCGACGGACAAATTCAAAACGTGGGCGCGAAAGAGGACGTATTGCCCAAATTGTTAAGCGCGGAATCCTGTCGCGTATTGACGGAAAAATTGTAAACGGAGGGTAGGCAATGGACGCGATTGAAAAAGATTTACTTGTAAAAATAGCAGATTTACACGGCGTACCCGAGGGCGCGTACAATATCCGTGGCAACGGCGAATCCAAGGGCAGAAACACGACGGCGAATATCGATATTGTTACAAAAACGGACGGACAAGCAGGGATTGATATCATTATCAAACCCAACACGAAAAACGAAAGCGTGCATATCCCCGTTATCATCAGCAAAGCAGGTTTGCAAGAGGTGGTGTACAACGATTTTTATATCGGCGAAAACGCCGACGTCGTTATCGTTGCAGGGTGTGGGATTCATAACTGCGGCGGTGTGGATATGACTTCGCGCCACGACGGGGTACACACCTTTCATATCGGCAAAAACGCGCGTGTAAAATACGTGGAAAAACACTACGGCGACGGGGACGGCAACGGTAAAAACGTAATGAATCCCGAAACGGTGGTGCATCTGGACGAGGGCGCGTATATGGAAATGGAAACGACCCAAATCAAAGGAATCGATTCCACAAAACGCATCACGAGGGCGGATATGAAATCGGGCGCGAATTTTATCGTGAAAGAAAAATTATACACGCACGGCACGCAATCGGCGGATACTGATTTCGTCGTGGATATGAACGGCGAGGGTTGTCGCGCGGACATTATGTCCCGTTCGGTGGCGGCGGAAAAGTCCGTGCAACGCTTTGTATCCACTATGAACGGCAATGCGCCGTGTTACGGGCATACGGAATGCGACGCGATTATTATGGACGACGCTTCGGTTACTGCTGCGCCCTGTCTGTCGGCAAACGATATCGACGCAGAACTTATTCACGAGGCGGCAATCGGGAAAATCGCAGGCGAACAGTTGACGAAATTGATGACGCTGGGTTTGACGGAGAAAGAGGCGGAAGAACAGATTTTACGCGGATTTCTGCATTGATAACAGCATAAAATAAACAACTGAAAAAAATTTAAAAAAACAGGAGATAAATAACTATGAGTGAATTGGCTTACAAGAGAACGAACGTATACGAAGTAGCGGATGAGAAATTGATGAAAGACATTTTCGATTATGCCGAGGGGTATAAAAAATTCCTCGACGAAGGCAAAACGGAAAGAGAAGTTTGCGCGTACGTCGTAGAGGCTGCGAAAGCGCAAGGCTACGTTCCTTTTAAATTTGGTCAAAAATTGAAAAAGGGAGACAAGGTGTATTATAACAATCGCGGAAAGAATTTGTATCTTATCAAAATCGGTAACGCGGACGTAGCGGAGGACGGGATTCGTATTATCGCTTCGCATATCGACAGCCCTCGAATTGATTTGAAACAAGTGCCTTTGTACGAGGCGGAAAATATCGCGCTTGCAAAAACGCATTATTACGGCGGTATTCGTAAATACCAATGGACGGCGATTCCTTTGGCGTTGCACGGTACAGTTGCGAAAAAGGACGGCAGCGTTCTCAACGTGAAAATTGGCGAGGACGAAACCGACCCCGTGTTCTATATCAGCGATTTGTTGCCGCATTTGGCTGCAAAACAAAGCGTCAAACCTTTGGGCGAGGCGATTGAAGGCGAGGGCTTGAATATTTGGTTTGGGAATATCCCTTACGTTGGCGCAGACAACGAAAAAGACAAGACGGTAAAAGAAAACGTTTTGAAAATTCTCAATGAAAAATACGGTTTGGTAGAGGCGGATTTTCTCAGCGCAGAACTTTCCCTTGTGCCTGCGTTTAAGGCGAAAGACGTCGGGCTTGACCGCGCGTTGATTGGCGCGTACGGGCATGACGACCGCGTTTGCAGCTATCCTGCATATACCGCGCTGTTTGACGAAACGTCCAACGAACATACCGTTATGGTCGTGCTTGCAGACAAGGAAGAAATCGGCAGCGAGGGTACGACGGGTATGCAATGCGCCGTATTTACCGATTTGATTGACGCAATCGCTTGTTCGTTTGGCGTATCTTCTGCGGCAATTCGCGCAAATTCCAAATGTCTTTCCGCAGACGTAAATGCCGCTTACGACCCGAACTTCCCCGAAGTTACGGAAAAATTGAACAGCGCGTACGTATCTTGCGGCGCAGGAATTACCAAATTCACGGGAGCACGAGGCAAGAGCGGTTCTTCGGATGCAGATGCGGAATATATTGGGTTTTTGAGAAAATTGTTCGACGATAACGGCGTAATTTGGCAAACGGGCGAACTTGGCAAAGTGGACGTTGGCGGCGGCGGTACGGTGGCGAAATATATCGCGAAGATGAATATCGACACCATTGATATCGGGGTCGCGGTCGTTTCTATGCACGCGCCGTACGAAGTGGTTTCCAAAGCCGACGTTTACGAAGAATACCTCGCTTTCCGCGCGTTTATTAAATAAAATTTTAAAACGGGCATACCAGGTATGCGACGAAATGAAAAAAATATTAAAAATTTATTCAATTTGAAAAGAAAAAAATCAGTTTCTATTCGCTATTAGGGGCTGATTTTTTTTCGATAAAAAATCGCTTTTAAAAAAGTTTTTCCGTTTTGTTGACTTTTGTCTAAAAAAAAGGGTATAATGGTATTGTATAATGAGGTAAATTTGGATTTTGTGAGAATTTTTAAGAAAAAAGGAGTGTTTAGGTAATGACAGGAGAAGAAATTTTGCAACTGCTTCAAAGTTTGATTTGGCTGCTTGCAGGCGTCGGCGTGTTTATCGTCGGAATGAATTTTATGAGCGATTCGCTTGAAAAAAGCGCGGGCAGCGGAATGAAAAAAATGCTTGAAAAAATCAGCAACAACCGTTTTTCAGGCGTAGGGATAGGCGCAGGCGTTACGGCGATTGTCCAAAGTTCGTCTGCAACTTCGGTTATGGTGATTGGTTTGGTCAACGCAGGTGTTATGACGTTGATGCAGGCAACCCCTATTATTATGGGCGCGAACATTGGTACAACCGTTACGGGGGTGCTTGTGGCGCTGAAAAACGATTATTTTAATATGCTGATGTATCTCCTTGCATTTGCAGGGGTAATGATGAGCTTTTTCAAGAACGAAAAAATCAAAATCTTAGGCAGTCTTTGTTCGGGGCTTGGTTTGATATTCGTCGGGTTGAACGTCATGAGCAGCGAACAGGCGTTTGGGAATCCACTCGTGGAAAGATTGTTTACCAATATCTTTCAGACCATTGATTTCCCGCTTCTTTTGATATTGGTGGGGATAATATTTACCGCGCTTATCCAAAGCTCGTCTGCGGCTACCGGTGTCGTGATTACAATGGTAGGTACGGGTGTTCTTCCTCTTGAACTTGCTTTGTTTATCATACTCGGCGCAAATATAGGTACTTGCGTTACCGCGTTGCTTGCGTCTGTTGGCGCAAATGCCAATTCTAAACGAGTGGCGTTGATACACTTTACGTTCAACGTAATCGGTACAGCTCTGTTTACGGCGCTGATTTGGATATTCAAAGAGCCTACCGTTCAACTTCTCGTTTCCATATTCCCTGGCAGCGACGCAATGTCCTTGCAAATGCGGGTGTCGGTGTTCCACGTTATATTCAACGTTTCGACCACCTGCTTGTTGCTTCCGTTTACAAAACAACTCGTTCAGTATTCCTGTCTTGTCATTAAAGATAAGGCAACCGTTGAGGAAACGATGGCTCTGAAATACGTTGACGACAGAATTTTGTCAACGCCTTCCATAGCCTTGTTACAATCTAAAAAAGAAATCGAGTATATGTTCGATTTGGTGGAAGAAAACATAACTCTGTCTTTTCAATCAATAGAATCGGGCGTGCGCGAGGATAGCAACCTAATAAGAAAAAATGAAGCGGTTATCGACTTTATCAACGGCGCGTTGACAAAATTCCTTATCAAATTATCGGCGAGCGCGTCGCAAAGCGACGAGAGAATTATCGGTTCGTATTTCCACGTTTTAAACGACCTCGAACGTATCGGCGACCACGCGGAGAATTTTTATGAAATCGGAGAGGAGATGTTGATTAAAAAAATTGCTTTTTCCGAAACGGCGCGAAACGATATACGAAAAATGAAAGAAAAAATTATGCAGATGCTTGCCATTTCAAAGGACGCATTTGAAAAGCTGAATAAAAACGGATTGTCCAATTTGACGGCTTTGGAAAATGAAGTAGACGGTATGAAAAAAGAATTGACGGCAAGCCACTTTTTACGCCTTGCCGAAGGAAATTGCAGCATTGAGGCAAGCCCGTATTATTCGTCCACCATATCGGGATTGGAACGTGTGGCAGACCACCTTGTCAACGTCGGGTACAGTATCGTTAATCCCGTCGGGTCGCAAAAAGACAATTAAACGATTTTATATAAAAAAAGCTGTTGAAAAACGTTTTGTTGTCGGTTTTTAGATAACATAAAAGACTAACGCATTTACCGAGTCCATACAAGGGATTTTTTCGGGAAGGCTGTCCTTTTTAAGAGTCAGGCGTGGCGTGATGCCACGCCTTTTCTCGTGCTATTTAATTTTCTTCATCTAATAAATCACCAAAATCGGGTAAATCTATTGCTCCAACTAAATTGTAGATGATTTCTA
>JAFTPE010000031.1 GCA_017463425.1 Clostridia bacterium
CGTGTGTCCGGTTGCGGGAACGGCTACCATTTCAACGATTTCTTCATTACATACGCCACAGTACGAATAGGCGTTGTATCCGTCTTCCGTACAAGTAGGTTTTTTCGCGGGTACGGTTACGGGTTTGTGTTCAGGCGCTAACGTTTCCGTTTTTTCAAGCGAACAACTTTGACAAACGTATTCTTTCACGCCGTTTTCCGTGCAAGTGGGAGGGGTAGTTACAAGGCCGCTGTTCCAGTTGTGATCAACATATTCTTTTTCACCGCAAATACAGGTGTGTACGTGTTGCGTGGCAGAAAATTGTTCCCAATCACCGTATTCGTGCGCGGCGGTTTGGGGAATACTGCTTTCTTTTGTTGCCTGACATTCCGTACAGGTGTATTTACGAACGCCCGTTTCCAAGTGCGTGGGGGATTTGAGGACCGTTCCGCTGTTCCACGTATGGCTGAACAAAGCTTTCTCTTTGCATAACGAACAGGTTTTATAATGCTGTGAGGAGGAATAGTTCGTTCCCGATGAAGAATAGCTGTGCGTGTGGTCGTCTGTGATAGAAACGGTGTAAGAAGCATCACTGTTGCTGTCACCCGATACGCGGACATAATAAGTACCCGAGGAAAGATTTTCCAACGTCAAAGAATTTGCTGTGCTATTGCTTTTCACTTTTAAAGATTTAATAGTGGTTGCACCATCATTTTGATAAACGTATATCCACCATACGTCACTGACGTCAATAGCGGTATGTGTTAATTTTACGGTGTAATTAGCTGTGTAAGTTGTTTGAATTTTAAACCAATCTTTGTCGCTACCGCTGGTGATCGCGCCGTTCCAAGTTTTCTTGGTTTGCATATCGTTGGCTGTTGAATAAGTGTGGTTGTTTTCTTGTTCCCAATCGTCGGAGGGGGTAAAGTTGACGGTGATATTATAAGGAATATCCGTGTTATAAGTGTTATCCGTCACTTTTATATAATACGTATCTGCGGGAATACCATATTCGGCGGTGTGCATATTGCTGCTACCGATGATATTCCATTGATGAGTGATATCGGTGATATATGTAGCGCCGTCAGATCCCAATAAAAGTATTTTCCAATATCTGGAGGTGGAACCGTTGCTATCGTGGGTAAAACTTACATTGAAGTGTCCTGTTTGCGTTGTGGTAAATTGATACCAATCTACGTCACTTGAAAAAGAAATAACGCCCGTATACGTTTGGTTTACTTGCATAGGTGTTGCCAATGTAAAATCACCGTTATTTTCTTTTTCGAAATAGTTGGTTTTCGTGAAATTGACACAAAGATTGTAAGGAATGGCAGATTGTTTACTGCTGTCCGTTATTTTGATGTAATACGTGCCGGCGGGCAAACCGATTTTTGAGGTCGCGGAGTTGGTTTCATTTCCTGTAAAGCTCCAAGAAGCGCTTTCACCGTTGAAACGTGTGGCGGCGTCTGCCTGATATAAGTATAAATTCCAGTATTTGGAGGTAGAACCCAACGATTCGTGTAAGAAATCAATGGTGATGTACCCTGCATAGTAGGTGGTGAAAGTAAACCAATCCACGTCGTTGCTGTTTATGATAGTTGCCGCATAAGAGGCGTTTAATTGAATGGGATCAGCTTGTTCGTGACTGGAATTACATTCCGACTCACAATAAGCGTTTTGAGTGAAAGATAACGTCATCTCATAAGTGCTACTGCTATATTTAGATCCGTTGTCGATTTTAATATAGTATGTCCCTGCGGTTAAATAGATATTTTCAATGGTTCTATTGGCATCCCCATAGATATTCCAACTGGAACCGGAGGCGTCTGCCCAATTGGTGGAAGCATTGGATTGGTATAAATAGATATTCCAATACGTTGACGAAGATGCCATTGTGTCGTGCGAAAAATCAATGGTTAATTCACCTTGATAGGGAATGTTAATTTTATACCATTGACCTTGAATACTGGACGTTAAATTGTCGGACACCATTATACTGGACCACAGCGTTCCCAAATCATCTGCTGTACTTGCGCTGGTGTTATCGGCTGAAGCGGTTTGCAGAGGTATAGCGTTAGGCAACGCTACAACGCCCATAAACAAGGCACACAAAGCAGAAAGCAACCATAAAATAATTTTTTTCATAAAAGCCTCCGTAAAGCTACGTATTTTTACAACAGATTACATTATATATAAATCTTAAAGAAAAGTCAAGTGGAATTTTTGGGAATATGAAAAGAAAGGCGAGATCGGGCATTTTTTAAAAGCGAAAACAAAACGTGCCACCCGTGTACGCGTTGAAACTTATTTTTGAAATTTTCAAAAAGTTTTTTAAAAGGGATATTTTTCCGTTTTACCGCTTATTTGACAAAAAAAATGCAATTTTCACAAACTTTTTTTCATAAAGGTATTGCAATTTGAAATAAAATAGTGTATAATATAGCGAAATATACCAAAAAAGGAGGAAAATGGCTGTGTGGGATAAAATTTTCAGTGAAGAAAACATAGCGATCATATTACAGGAAGGACGGATTTTGCTCGATTTGCTGTTGTCGGTGTTGTTGGGTTTTTTTATCGGATTTGAAAGGAAACTCCGTTCTAAAGAGGCGGGTATTCGTACGCATACGATTGTTTGCGTTGGTGCGGCGCTGATGATGTCTCTTTCGAAATATGCATTTGGCGATGGGGCGGACGCAGCGCGTGTTGCGGCGCAGATCGTATCGGGCGTCGGTTTTTTGGGCGCAGGGATCATCGTATATAAGCAACACGAAGTGCGCGGATTGACGACGGCGGCGGGCGTATGGGCGACTGCGGGCGTCGGTATGGCGTGCGGCGGCAGAATGTATGTTTTGGCGGTGGGCGCAACGGCGATTATGATTTTGGCGCAGTGCATTTTGCATTTAAAATGGCGAGTGTTCCGTATGAAAAGAATGTATTCGGTAAAGATCGAGTTTATACATACAGGCGATGAAAATTTGAAGATAAAAGAGTTGTTCGGCACCGATCGTTTTAATCATTTGGTGATCACGCGTGAAGAGGGGAAAGTGGTGTACAGCGCAACGCTGAATACAGATAAAGAATTTTCTTCTACGAAGTTAAACGAGATGATGGAACAAAACGGTTTCATACGTTCGATGGAGCGTTGCGATAAGGATTGAAAAAATTGTGAAAAATTGAAAAAAGCTTTTAAAAAGCGTTGACAATCGAAAGCGAGGGTGGTATAATAGGCATAATCGAAACGGAGGCATAGTCTCAGTTGGTTAGAGCGCTCGCTTCACATGCGAGAGGTCACAGGTTCAAGTCCTGTTGTCTCCACCAAAAATGGGCATTTTTTAGCGAAAAATCGTTAAAAAGTGCCCGTTTTCGCATTTCGCGAAAGTTTTTAGTTTCAAAAAATGGGGCGTACGTGGGGCGCAATTACGCGCAGGCGAAAAATACGCGCCCGCGCGTGAAGGGGCAAAATTTTCGATTTTGAAAAATCCGACGTCGGATTTTCGGTTAAAATTCGACTTTTTCCATTTCTGCCCGCTGCCAATCGTCTTCCCAATGCGTATATACACGATCGGTCATGTTTTCATTCTCTTTGTGCGCCGTCACGTAATCGACCCACGGTTTATAGCAGTGCGACTGCTGCGCAATCGTCGAAAACGTATGCCGCACGTCATACAGTTGATATTCCGCCGGGAAGTTTCGTTTGAATGCCCGAACGATCACACGGTAGTGTATCGGCAAAATCAAGCGGATTTCATCTGCATACGGCAACACGGCAGGGTGCAACGGGATCCGTCGCGTTTCTGCCGCCTCCCATTTTTTCTTCTTTGCCGATACAATCGAGATAAAACCGACGTCATCGAAGGTCAATGTGGAAAGTTCGCATGGGCGCATCCCCGTATAGAACAACAACCACAAACACAGTTCGCCCCGATCACACGGCGCATGATCGAGGAAAGCGCGGACGTATTCACGGGGAATAACCTTTCCCGTCGTACGTTTATGCGGCAACGTCTGAATGTGCGCCATAACGTCGGTGGGTAAAATCCGATCCGCAACCGCCGCAGCGCAGATCCACGACAGGATACTTTCGACTTCTTCCTTCGTTCGTCCTTTCCCGGCTTCGATTAATTCGTTTAAAAGTTTTTGACAATCGCTGGCGGTGACGTTCCGCATAAGCGTGTCCCCGAAAAATCGGGCGATGTGACGGCGCACAATTCCGCAAAGGTTGGAAAAGTGCTTTTCGGAAATGTTCGGGCGTTTAAACGTTTCAAGATAATGCAAAGCGTAATCTGCAACGGTCAAAGATATCAGATCGGGCGCAGGTTGCGCTTTTTTGTCTTCGGTGCCGTGTTCATTGTATTCCCGCAGTTTTTTGATGAAACGTTCTTTCGCAAGATCGAGATATTTTGCGCTGGCGGTGATACGGTGTCCGTCTATCTGCATACGGATTTCGTAAACGTCGCCGTCTTTTCGTCTAACATGCGCGGTCTGTTTGTTGGTGCGGAAAATTTTTCTGAATTTTCGTGGCATTTTGGAAATTTCCTCCTCTGAAAATAGATTGTCAATTCCCTTTTGTGAACGTTCTTTTGGGGACGACGGCGTTTCATCCGTCGGGCCCGAATTAAAAAAATACGCCTCTTGCAAATCAGCAGGGGGCGAATTTTTTTCTTCAGTTACAAAACGCAAAACGGGTACAGTATCCGCTTTTGCGTCGGCATAGCCGATGATCCGATACAACAGATCGAGTGCGTTTTCCAGCAGTTGTCTTTCGTAATTGTCCATGGCGACAATCCTCCTAAATTTCGTTAGGAAAATTGTACCTAAAAAATGGCAATTTGCAACAAAGCGTTTTTTGCAAAAATTTATAAGATAAATTTTCGCAACTTCCTTTTTGTAATTTCGACGGCATAAAAAAGAAACGGCGTTGCGCCGTTTCTAAGTCCTTTTCTCAATTATCACCATAATGCGTCCACATACGTATGATCTTAACCGTTTTCTCCTCTTCGAAGATCTGATACACCAATCGATGCTGTAGATTCATTCGCCTCGAATAGGTGTTTTCCGTTCCCGTCAATTTTTCCAATGGCGGTTGTAAAGGATCAACGCTTAATACGCGCAACAATTGTAGGGCCTTGTCTTTTAAGTTGCTCGATTTCACTTTTTCCAAATCTTTCTTTGCTTGTTTGGTAAATACGATGGCATAACTCATTGCAGTTCACTTTCCCAATCCACTTCTTCACAGTCTTCAAGAGGAGTGTTGATCCCTTCTTCAATCGATTCTTTCATGCCGGGGATAGAGTAGAGATACAACGTTTCCATAAGACTGTTATAATCATCTTCGCTGATCATAACGAAGCTGCCGTCTTTCGTGGTGACGTTAATGGTATCGTTGAATTTCACAACGCGTTCTGCCAAATCGAACAATTGAGAACGTGCCTTGGTAATATTGGTTGTTGTCATTGATAACACCTCCTTGCTTCATCAGTATGTACATTATAACGTACATTGTTACGTTTGTCAAGGGGTTTTGAGAAAAAATTTATAAAACAGCTGATTTTTATTTAATTTCGACGGCTTATTCCTCGTCTTTCTGCGTTGTAAGTAAATCAACCTCGGTTGCGTTAAGCGGGGATATAACCGTTTCCCCGATTTGTTTTTCAACGCTTTTCCGTGCATCTTTGGCTACCGAGCCTCCGCGTTTTGCTATTTGCGGCAGGTAATTTCAACTGGTGACAATTTGTCACCGTTTCATTTCCTTCTTCGGAAAGTCGTTGTTTTAATTTATTCCAATATTTCCGCGCCGTTTGATAATCTACGCTATCCGTCAGAACGGCGACAACGTCCACGACGGAAAAATACCATTCTTCCTCGTCTGCGTTCCACGATGTACGGATTTGTTTTTCGTTGAAAAGCTTTAATTTCGTTTCCATGTAAATTCCCTTTAGGCTTTTTGTTTTGATATGTCGTTGCGGTGCGCTAAATAATGAACGTATTCGGCAGCTTGCGCTTTTTCCGAACGGGACAATGCGCGAAAATCGTTGAGCAGTTTTGTTTCGTCCAAGGGCAAAGTGGTCGGTGCGGGGAGTTCTAAGGCTGTGTCGGTGTCGTCGCATAAGCCCAAAAGATAATCGGCGGACACATCAAAAAAGCGCCCTAATTTGATTAAAGCGTAATAATCAGGCAAGCGATTTGCTTTTATCCAACCGCTTATGGTTGTAGCGGGTATTCCTGCGGCGGTGCTTAACTGTCGTTGGTTTATTCCCCTTTCTTGCATTAAGTCTAAAAGTATATCTTTGAACATCATATAAAAATTTTATCAAAAAATACCTAAAAAGGTATTGACATTCGCAAAAAGGTATGATATAATTAAGAAAATACCTAAATAGGTACACCAAAAAGGCGGAAACGTGGGCAAGACCACGGAGATGGGAAAAAACTTAAATTTCATATAATTGGAGCAAACAGGTGGCAAAAACGCCGCCTGAAAAGAAAATAAAACACAAAGGAGCAAAAAAATGAAGGTGTTAAAAGTAACAAAAGATTACGAAGGCTTAACGCGAATTGAGAACGGCGACTACGTATTGGAAGGGGATTTGATATTCGACGGCGACATTGAGATCAAGTTAGACGATCGTTTGTTGGTACGCGGATCTATCGCCGCGGAAGGTTCTATCACCGCAGGTGGGTCTATTCTCGCAGATGGGTATATCACCGCAGATGAGTATATCACCGCAGGTGGGCATATCGACGCAGGTAGGTATATCGACGCAGGTAGGTATATCACCGCAGGTGGGCATATCAAATTAAATCAGTCAACACCCCGGCAAGACGGGCAAGACCGTTGAGTTGGGAAGCTCTTTTGTGAATGGGCGCGCGAATTTCCACCCGTGCGCCTTTCGCGAAGGGGAATAAAAATGCTCTTACCTCCGAGAAAGGGCGCGTAGCTGGCGCAACGGTCGAACCGTTAAAGAGCGACAAACTTCCTTTTAATCCCCCCGGCAGAAAAAACTGTCGGGAGCGGAAAAAGGAAGAAAAAAAGGAAAAGGAAGGAAGTTATGAATTTATACTGGGCATTAAAAGGTGTAGTAATGATAGGCAAGATATCGTTGACAATCGTAATTTTGATTGGGTTGATATTAGTTTCGCGATCGGCGTATTACGATTGGGCAGAAGTAGAAACGCCGTGGGAGAAAGAAGAACGCAAGGCGAAGAAGAAAGCGGAGCGAGAAGCAAAAAAAATCCGACGTCGGATTTCGCGATGAAACGCGACGATCGGAAAAAATAAAAAACAGTCAAAGGGGATAGGCTTATGAGTAGAGAACGGGTTTTGCCTAGACAAATTGAATTAATGGATTTTAGCGACAAACAGGCAATAACAAATGAAGGTGTAAAAATCAAACAAGATCAGATCCGATTATTGAAAAAGATATGTGTTGATTTGGAAATAACGCATATGCGATTGATATTTGCGGTGGACGGAGTGAAGGAATTGCAAGATCGCGGCGAGGTTTCACGCGAAACGGAAATGCTGAACAACGTGATCCAAGCGTGCGGATATACTGCGAACGCCTTGCAATACGCAAGGGCGGCTTTGCCAAAAGAAGAAAGAAAGTCATAAATGCATCTCCAAAATGAAAAAAGGTGAAATAGACGGAGCCTCCCGCGGTGTGCAAACTGCGGGGCAAAAAAAGTTCGTCGCTTATCCCCGGCGGAAGGCAGGGCGAATGCCTTCCGCCACTGTACGGGATCGTCGGAGGAACAATGAGAAAAATATTGAAGATATTCTTAATTGTAATGTGTGTGATCGTATCATTGGGCGCGATCACAAAATTGAGCGGCTTGACAAAGATTTTGGACGAGCCGGGGGAAAAATACCGTATCACGTATCGAGCCGTGATTTTTGACGACGGCGCCGACACTGTGACGGAAACGACGATCGATCCGCGGTTTTTTATCGACGATGAAAAATACCCGACGTTTTATTTCAGCAACCAAGGAACAAACGTCGGGGATTTGAAAGATTATATCAACTTAACCGAAACGAAAGATTTGGAATTTGTCGGTTGGTATTATGACGCAGCGTGTACGCGTAAATGTAGCGGGGGACGGATCCCGAAGAAGACGGAAGGGAACGTGACGCTGTATGCGAAGTTGTCCGTAGCGTATTGGACACTAATTTATTAAGATAAAAAACCCGGAAGGGAAAAAAGGAGAAATAAAAAATGGCAAAAAACAAAAAGGCAAAGAAGTCCACGACGAGCGTCGGCGGAAAAAGCGGTAAAGGCAAGACGAAGAAGATCTTCAAATGGGTAGGCATCGGATTGGCTACGGTGTTGGCAGTGGGCGTTGTTGCGGGAATTGCCACGTCGGCGGCGAAAAAGACGGAAACCAAAACGTTGACGGCAGGCGATTATGTGCGGTACGCGCTGGATCAGGATTCAGGCGAGATTGATGCCGGCGGAAGAGGCTGGTTGACGACGGACAAATATCATTATTTGGAAGGGATCAAGATCGATGTTGTAGAGGATGCGAACATCACATACGCGCTTTACTACTATACGGAAGATTACAAATTCATGTGGTATGAAGAGTTTGACGAAGAATACGACGAAACGGAAACAGACTTTATGTTGGCGCAAGGCGCGAAATACGTGCGTGTAACGATTTGCCCGTTGGATGACGCAGATCAGAAAATCAACGTATTGGAAAAATTGGAATACGCGAGTCGGTTGGAAGTAACGGTGAGATTGAGCGTTGACGAATAAGCGAGGGATAGGATATGAAAGGAAAGCTGAAAGAAATAATGAAACGCGGCGTAAGTCTGTGTTTAAGCGCATTAACGGCGTTTTCGCTTTGCGTCAGTTTATCGCCGCTGTTTAGCGAAGATCAACCGAGCGGGGCGATCACGGCGAGCGCGGAAACAGTGGAAAGCAGCAAGTTTGACAGGCAAACAAAAGAAGATATGAATTTCAAATTTGAACAAGGCGCAGCAGTGTATAAACGTCAACTTACCGAAGAAGAAAAGGACGACGGCGTGGAAAATCGCGCGCTGCACGCGATGAAATATACGTTGCTTTTGAAAAACGTTGCGTTGGAAAATTTTTTAGATCATAAAAACGACGGTGCATTTAATTGGTTTACGTTGTATCGAGAAGAACACAATAAAGTGACGCCGATCTATCAAGTAGTTGCTTACGCATATTCTTCCGGCATTATTATGTGGGGGCATAAGAAGTTAGGGTTTGACGCAAACGTGGATACGAACAGCGACATTATAAGCGGGGACATTGATTTTACGCCGGAACAACAAACGGGCGCGGCTGTAATCGGTAGGGACAATTATCAAAACTATACTGACGGTAAAAACTTAATGGAAGCCGGGCAAGCATGGATGGAAAGTTTCGGCGGCTATACGTTCGACTATATCGTGTATAGAACAGGGGAAGAAGTAAACGTATTTAATTACAAAGAAAACGAACAGTACGGATGCCCCTCTATCGGTTTTACTATAAATGTAGACAGTCCGTATATGTCGTACTTTGTCGGATATAGTTATATATATAAAGACTTTGTGAGGACAGAAACGACGGGTACGCTGTGGTGGAAGAAAACATACAGTGTATTTAATACATACGAAGGCAATATCCACAGCGATACGCGCGCAGTTGCGACGATCTTAACGAATATGAACGCGGCGGGTGCGCTGGAAGAAGAATTGGAAGATGCGGATCTGATCGCGGAAGCGCAAGATATTATCAGCGCATACGAACATCAATCGGTGAAGATCCGATATTTGAAACCGTTCGGTGACGATATACCGTTTGCGGAAGCGCAAGAAGTTTACGCAACCGTTCCCGTCAGATTGACAACGGGCAAGATCTATTACGACGACGTTGTATCGTATTTGGGATATGAATTGAACGCGTTGGGTAGCAACGTAGAAGGATTTGTATACAATGAAGAAGACGACGTATACGTTGCGAAGTATTACAAAAACGTTCATTTGGTTGCGAAGACGGCAGACGGCAACACGAAAAATTATTTTTTGGATATCAATTTAAGTTACTATGATTATTACTATAACATGGTGCAGGATGAGATCTTTTCTTTAGATATGTACGAATACGTGTTGTCGAAGATTATGAATAAATATCCAACACTCAAAAATATAGATCCGGATAAGTTGCACGGATATTTCGGCTATGTATCTATACCGAATACGTACAGTTGGAATTCGTTGTGGAATGATATTTTTGACAAAGGTACGGCATTTAAAGGATTCCCGGAACATTTCGAGTATAAAGAAGATTTAACGTACGACGCGTACAATAAATTATTGGGCAGCTATGGTTACAGTTGGTTTGAAAAACTTTGGAACTCTGTGATCGGCGCGTTGTCTAAAGACGGTGGGTATGCCGCATTGCATTATATATTCTATTGTCACCCGGAAATCGACGAAGCGGTGATCTCACAAAACGGATCGACGGATCCCGACAATAACGACGGTGCTTTGGAAAATGAAATCAAGGATACCGTGGAAGGCGTTGTGGATGAAGTTGCGGACACAGTGGGTACGGCGAAAGATCTGAACGAAAATGCAAGCGCGTTGGAAAAAGCGTTGCGCAATTTGGAAATTATATTAGGCGTTGCGATCATTGGCGCGGCGATTGCCGGTGTTGTGTTGATCGTACGTAAGGTAAAGAAAGGCAAATCGAAGCCATGAGCAAAATTTGGAAAGTAGTGCTGCGATGCATAGGTGGATTAGCGTTAATCGTGCTGCTGTGCTATTTGGTGTGGACGGGAAAAAAGGTGTTTTAAATGCAAGAGAGGACGAAGAGGACGAAAACGAAAATATATCATTGGATCAGCATTGTGTTTGTGATCATATCGTTATGCTTTGCGATCTTTCGTTTTCGTCCAATCTTTCCCCGTATATTTCAATCGTTGAAAGATTTGGTCCTTTCGATCGGTTTTTATTTTACGGAATTGATAGAAGCAGGGAAAGGCAAAGTGACGCCGACTGTCAACGAGATCCCCGAAGGGATGACGACCATGTTGCCGTTGGATTTTGAAAAATTCAAGGAACAGTGGGAAGTATACGTAGATTTGTTGTTTAATGGAAAAAATATTCGTGAATTTTTGCGGATTGCTTTATTAAAGACCGCACAATTTGCAAACGACCTTGCGTTGTGGGTAATCCCGGTGCTTTGTTTGTTTTTAATCTTATACGTAACGTATACGACGCCAAACGACAAGCCGAACGAAGACACGCGCGCGCTACGTATATATAAAAAGCTGGAAAAGGTGTTGTGGTATCCGCCGAAACGTTTTGTATTGGGGTATATCCGATTTGTCAAAGAACGTTTTTACGGAAAGTTGTTGTGCGGGATCTGGGCGTGGAATTTTTCAGTAATTACAATCGCGATCGAAGTGATTGCATGGATATTTTACTTTTCAGTATCGTTCGATCTTGTCAATTTGTACATACAGTTTTTAAAACTGCTTTTAGATTTATCAATCCCGGCAGAGTTTTTGCCGTTGTGGTGTTGGGTTTTGATCGGGGCGTTTGTATTTGATAAGATCAGGCGCGCAATGGGGATCAAGATTTTGCGAAAGCACGAAGAAGCAAGCGAGAAGTTTTTGGAAACGCATCCGGGCGCATTGTTTATTGTGGGGAAGCAGCGATCAAAAAAAACGTCGTTGATGACGTCGCTTGCGTTGACACAGTCGGTGGTTTTTCGTAAAAAAGCGTTTGAGAAGTTGTCGGAACGGGACAAGCAGTTCCCGCAGTTTCCGTGGTTGCGATTAGAAATGTTTTGTAAAAAAGCATTGAAAAATCACTCAATTTATACGTTGGCGGGCTGCCGGCATTTTTCGCGGTTGTTGCGTGATTGTTTTTACGGCAAATACAACAAAGGCACGTTACGCGGCATACGACGTCACGTATTGCAAAAAATGTATGGGTACGAATACGGGGATTTTATCTTTGGATACGATTATAAAACGAACGGTTTGAAATTTAGAGATAATTTGCGCGTGATCGATATCTTTGAAGCAATCGAAAACTATATGCAAGAGTATTTCATTTATACCGCGCCGACGTCGTTGTTGTTCTCCAATTACGGGATTCGAGAGGAGATTCGCTGGGAAGATTATGGACATTTCCCGAAAATGTACGGTGATTTTTTCGATATTGATCCCGATGACGCGCTTTCTGATAGTATTTATAGCCATATTATGGATATGGATGCGGCGCGAATGCTGAAGAAAATGGACGAGAAAAATCCGAAAAAAGACGGGTTTGAAGTTGGCGGCGTGATCGAAACAGAGTATGCAAAAGAGCGCGGCAATCAACACACGAACGCGGGGCAGAAAGCAAGTGACGAGAAGGTTAATTCCAGCAACGACGGACACGAAAACGATCTAAAGATGCGCGGACACGCAGCGACGATCGACAACTATACGTTTTTCCGTTTGATGTTAGACGATCAGCGGGCGGATAGTTTGAAGGCGGAAAACCGTGATTTGTGCGACATTGTACATATAAAAAAGACGAGCGATGCAAAAATTGTAATGCCGTTTTTTGCATTTGAGGAAGCGTTGGAACTGATTTTGACGGGCATATATGATAAGGTTTATTATACGTTGCGGAATTTGCGCGGCGATAATACGTTGTTGGTATATCTGATGCAGAAGTTATACATACCGTTACACAATCATTATTTACGGATCGCGAACAAGTATTCGGAACATACAGTGACGGCGAAAGTTTGGGATGCTATGGATGATGAGCTGAAAGAAGAACAGGGAAAACTGTATATATCATGGAAAAAGGCGTATTCTGGGCGATTTGCAACGGATAGCTTGAAGGGCTACTATCACGAGAAAGCATTGGGATCTCCCGTGGGCTTAAACGATTACGAGCCGTTCAAAGGGCTGGAAATGAGTACAGAGGAAATGAAAACGATGCACAGTTTGTTTTATGACAAGATCATCAAGATACTCGAACAGGAGCGAAACACGCGAAATAGGTGGAAAAGAAGTGGTTAAACGTAAGATAAAGAAGGTATCAGAAGGACGAAACAGGGCGGATATCGCCTTGAAAGGAGAGAAAGGCAGCGGGGAGGACGACACGCCCGATCCGAGCGTTGCCCGAAAAAAAGCCACTTCCGAAAGTGGAGGGGTAAACGCGGGGGCGGTTTTGGGATTGCGCGACGTGTCGCGCTGTACCAAATCGACGCCGCGGCAACCCTTCCACCCATCGGAAGTGGCGCGGGCAACGCTATGAGGCGGCAGAAGTCGTATAAATCAGCCGCGGCGCGCATTCTCACCTTTCCCCCAAAGTAGGTGGCGCGAAGCGTCCACCGCCCGTGGGGGTCGTGTATTTGGGGCAAAAAAATGGAAAAAGCAATTAAAATTGACGATTATGTTGCGTTGGATCAGACGTCCGTCGAGATTTTAAAGATTATTTCGACCTTATTAGGAAAGGAGAAGGAAGGACGTGTGAGTTACAATCTGATCGCCGATATATTGGAGATCGATCGCGATACTGTACGGAAGTCGGTGAATCGCATGGTAGACAAAAACGTGTTACGGAAACAGGATAAAAAACTGTCGATCCAAAACGCGGTTGTCGTAGAATAAACAGCAAAAGGGGAGGTTTACAACATGAAAAAGATGCTTTTAATCCAAACAGGAATAATGGAGCACGATCGACCATGTTGTATATCTTTCTAAAACGGCGTTTAGGCGACGCCTTTATAGCACGTAAAGCATATCTCTATTTATAAATAGGGATATTATTTTTTTATTTTGGCAGCATTGTTTATCTTTTATATTATTTTTAAGGAAAAATAATAATGTAAAGCAATAAACAAAACTACATAATAAAGCGACCAATCGGCACGTCGTTAAACTGTCAGGAGCTGTGCAACTCCGCGATCGAAAAAACTGTGCGGACGTCGTGGCTGGCGACGTCGAGATAAATATAAAAAATCAAGTGTAAGGGCTCGTGGCAGTATCGATATCGATACTGCGCAGATTAACGTTTGTACTTTCGCGGGGCATGAGCGCGACAATAGGTATAAACGACGCAATCAGAGGGCGTGACGGGAAGGGTCAAGCATCTGTGGGTGGTTCTGTCTTAAAAAAAGGCAGAACCACGCCCAAAAGGGACGTTCCGAAAAAGGTCAAGTATTTGGGGGTGAGGAAAAGGCAGTTGTTTGAAATCCCCGTCGCGACGGCGACGGAAAGTGACACCGTGCGGGGTGTCTGAACGCAAAGCGTTCTGATCCACGTAAGGTGTTCCCCCGACGATCGGCAAATCTGACGGATAGACGGTGAGGGCGGCGTGAAAAAGTAAAAAGAAGGTGCTGGGGCGTACGTGGGGTTAATTTCATTGAAAACGCTGAAATCCTTTAAAATAAAGGAGTTTATAGTGGGGAATTGGTGCTTCAAGTCCTGTTGTCTCCACCATAACTTCCCTGTACCATTGATACAATTTTTTAAGGGTGCAGGGAAGTTTTTTATGCCTAAAAACGGGTAAAATAGCGCAAAAATCATAAGAATCAAGCGTTTTTGAGTAAAAAAGAAGTCGCAAGAGAGTAATTTCTCCTACGGCTTTTTCGTTTTTATGGTGATTGGCGGTTTCGCTTGTAAAGTTAGCGTTAAATTATGACTTTTCGTTAAACTGTGGTTTTTAGGCAAAAAAGAGTTTGCGCCTAAAAAATAGACCCAACCAAAATGGGGCAGACGGAAAGCGAGTGATATTCGCCGCCGCCTTGATTAATGGTTGGGGTTACGGATAATGACGGATAAAATAGTAAATTTACTTTATGAAATCAAAAAAAGAAAAATATAAAATTTTTAGTATTTATGCGCCATCAACCACCACTTTTGATTTTAAATCTTGATTTCTCTACCGCATTTGAACTTAAAAACGATATCTCCGTCATGGGAAATAGTCATAGTTTCTACGGTGTTCGTCCATAAGGTATCGGAAAAGATGATAGGTAAATCGTCAAGTTCCATAAGCGTAAACATAAACCTGCCAAGCGAGTCCCGTTGGTTAAGTTTACTTTGTTTTAAGGATAATAGCTCGGCACGTTTGTTTTTGAGAGTGTCGTAGCGTTGGATATAACCGTTGTATTTTTCTAAATATTCGGTTTGGCTTTGCGGGGCGTTGGCGTTTTCATAAACGTACCTTTTTACGAGTTCTTCCACGATCTCCATTTCGTCTGCTATGGTTTTCAACTCGTTGTCAATCTCCGTGGTATCCGTAAGCAAGGCTTGAAATTCTCGGCATTGTTCTATGATACGTTTCCTGTCGGCAAAAAGTATAGAAAAAGCGGAAAGAAAGTATTCTTGGATTTTTTCTTCCGTAAGGTGGGGTGTTTTACAACCCTTACGGTCTTTGAACTTGCTATTGCATTGCCAAACGGTACGGCGGTATTTATCCGTAGAATGCCAAACCTTTGGACCGTAGAACGATCCGCAATCTCCGCAAATGATAGAGTTGGAGAAAGGGCTACGGCAATTATACGCTACATTGAGTGTTTTTCTTTTCGTGAGTTCTGCTTGTACTGCATTCCAAATCTCCGTGGAGATAATAGCAGGGTGACTTTCTGCTACGTAGTATTGGGGAACTTCGCTTTCGTTGACTTTCATTTTCTTATCTAAAAAGTTTACGGTAAACTGTTTTTGTAAAAGTGCGAGCCTTTATATTTCTCGTTTATGAGAATATTCTCCACCGTACTTGCTTTTCAATAGGTTTGCATAAGGCAACCCGTTCGATTTTTCTGTCCATAGTGTGCTCCGTATATAGAATCATATCGTTATACTATAATCACTCTAAATGGGAAATATATCAAGCAAAATCAAGGGGTATATACTATTTTTATAATTTGATATACCCATGTACGCGTTGAGCAAGAAATATAAAACAGGTGTACCAGGTACGGATTGAATGAAAAACCATGGCGGCAGGTATGAGTTTAAGGAGTGGGGGAGCAAATCTCTACGACTTTTTCCCGATAAGCGGGTGCGGGCTTTCATAAACAAAAATCCCTTTTCAAACGGGGTATTAGCCCCGCCTTCAATTTACGGAGAAAAATATAGAGTTTTTTAAGGGGTGTTTCTAAAAATAAAAGATAAGCACTCGGTAAAGCTCCGGCGAAAATAATTTTATATCATCAACTCGCAAAAATTAAAAGTTTTGCGAGTAAAATAAAATTAAAACGGTTTGGGTAACAATCGAAAAAATCTAAATAATAATTTAGCGAGAAAATAGTGCTTTTTTGGGAAAAATATCTACTATAAATTTAAAAATAATTGCTATATATTGTACTTACTCAATTATTTTCGGGGAGGGGGATAGATACATGTGTTTTCTGTATTGAAGGGGCGTAGTGCCGGTTGTCTTTTTGAAAATCCGAATGAAATAATTATAATCGGTAAACCCGCATTGTGTGGCAATTTGCGTGATGTTTAAGTCGGGCATCGTAATGAGCATGTCGGCGGCTGCGTTTAAGCGCTTGTGCAAAATCAATTCGTTAATCGTCATATTAAATTCTGTCTTAAATAAATGATATAACGCGTTTTTCGAAAGATGAAATTTTTTACACAGCGTATCGATATATATTTTTTGCGATAAATTTTCCGTTATGTACTGGTCTATTTTGATGGATAACATACTTCGGTTGCAATAAACCAAGCCGTTCGACCAAAAATTTTTGATGAGAATATTCATAATATTTTGTAATGCTTGCAGTTTTTCTTTGGAAATGACGGGCGTTTTTTTATATAATTTTGTCAGTTTATCCAAGGGAATACCGTATAATTCGTTTAAAGTGTTAAGACAGGTTTGTTGCGAACACATACGGTCGGGGTTTCTAAATTGTCCGGTTTGCAGATAAGCGATCAGCGTATCTTCGTAAAATATGGGGGTGATCGTTTCCGTCAAACCTGCGTGGCAGGTGTAATAAACGGTCGATTTTGTTTCTTTCGCCTTTTGCATATGGATATGGTCCGATTGAGAGCAACGGCTGACGCACGCTTTCTTTTTTCGGATACATGCGCAAAAATCGGTGTAGATCGGGGATTTCACGATCATCGACATATTGCTGTCGTAAAGCGTGACTGCCACCCCTGTGCTTGTGTAAAAGTCTAAAACAAGCTGATTGAGTTTTTCCTTTTCAAAAATGTAAACCATAACGGTAGTATATAATAATTTATCGAAAAAGTCAAATATTTTCCTATAATCGGGAAATTATTCCTCTTTTTTTTGGGGTGGGGGAAGATTTAATATA
>JAFTPE010000006.1 GCA_017463425.1 Clostridia bacterium
AATAATTACCTCCGCCAAATTGCCACAATTTTTAAACGAATTGCCCCCGATACTGTTGACACCGTCCCCTATTTCTACGTATTCCAAACTGCTGCAATTTTCAAACATAGCCCCTACTCTGCTTATGCCGCCGCCAATACTTGCGTTCTTTAAACTGTTACAACCGTAAAATACTTCACCGCCAATACTCGTTACACTGTCAGGAATTTTTATATTCTTTAAATCAACACATTCATAAAAATCGGCGTCGCCAATACTCTCTAAGCTGTCTGATATACTCACACTCGCCAAGTTGCTGCATTTTTTAAACATTCCTTCGCTTATACACGTTATACCGTCGGAGAATATGACACTCGTCAAAGCCTCGCATTGAAAGAACGCCTCTTTCCCCACAAAGGTTATATCGCCTGAAATTACCACGTCCGTCAAAACGTCGCATTCCTTGAACGCGCCCTCGACAATACCCGTCGTTGCATATTCTACATTTTTATAAGTTACACGCGGCAATATATTCGCTGAAATCAGATTTTTCGGTTGCTTTACTATCGTTGCGCTATCGTCCTTTAAAGCGTATCGAACGCCGTTGATCACCGTATATATACACCCGTCGTCCGCCACGTCGTTATTATCGCAATCCCATACCACGGGCAAATTATATTTATTCCAATCGGCAACCCAACCGCTTGGTTGACTATTGCCTTTACAATAAATCGTCAAACTCTTACACTGAGAGAACACAGCGTAATCCATACTCGTTAAGCTGTCGGGCAACAAGATATTCGTCAAACTCTTACACCCCTCGAACGCAGTACGACCAATATTCGTTACGTTTGGCATTTCCACCCTCGCCAAGTTATCGCAGTAATCAAAAGCCTTATAACCAATGACTGTTACTTTGGGCATTTCGATACTCGTCAACCTGCGGCAATTATAGAACGCGTGATAACCGATATCCGTTGTTGCCTCAGGGATTTCTATATTTGCCAAACTACTACAACCAGTAAACGTGTTATCTTCAATGCTCGTTACCCCGTCGGGGATTTTTATACTTACCAAACTGCTACAATTAGCAAACGCGCTCTTTCCAATGCTCGTTACCCCGTCGGGGAGTTCTATACTTTCCAAACTGCTACAACTAGCAAACGCATAGTCGCCAACACTCGTTACCCTGTCGCCAATTACTATACGCGCCAAACTGCTACATTCATTGAACGTACCAGCAGCAATGTCCGTTACGTTGGGCATTTGCACACTCGTCAAACTACTGCAATAAGAGAACGCGTATTTGCCAATACTTGTCGCGTTTGGCATTTCTACACTCGTTAGACTACTGCAATATGAAAAAGCAAACTTATCAATCTCTGTGGCGCCTCTTATTACCACGCTCGTCAAAGCGTTACAACCGTCAAATGCGTTATAGCCAATACTCGTTATACTCTCGGGAATTACCACGCTCGTCAAGTTCCCACTCCCTGCAAACGCTTCGTTTTTAATGCTCGTTATGGGTTTTCCGTTATACGTAGAGGGAATGACGATATCCGAACGCATATACGTATCTATACCTCGCACCTCATACGTGCCGTCATTACGCAATGAACTGTATTTAAATTCTTCTTTCTTATTCTCTACACTTTCACTGCTATTGTCGTTTGTAATGGAACTATTTCCGACGCTACTTTCTTTCCCCGAAGACATATCGTTTTCCACAACGAACAAACCACAGCCAGTCAAGCCAACGCCTACCACGCCAATCGTTATTACGACCATAAGAGCCAACAATATTTTGCGCATTTTTTTCATTTCAGCCCCCAAAAAAATGTTTTTCTCCTTTTCATTTTAACATTTTCTATTAACGTTGTCAACGGTTTTTCTTAAAAATATATCCCCACGGAATTCCGTAGGGATAAACGCTCTTTTCAATTTTTCTTCAATTACAATCCTTCGAGTTGCGCAACGCATTTCGCTTTCATATCTTGATATTTCTTAACCTTTTCCTTTTCGTCGTCCACCAATTTTTTCGGGGCTTTGCTGACGAAATTTGCATTGTTCAACTTGCCTTCCGCGCGCGCGATTTCCGCATTGATGCGTTCGATTTCCGCGGATAATCTTGCCTTTTCTTTTTCAATATCAACGAGTTCGCCAAGAGGCACGTAAATCTGCGCGATTTCCGTAACGGACGAAACCGTTTTGCCTTCCACCTCTGCCGAGCTGTCCACAAAAGTCAACGCGCTTGCGCCGGACAATTTCATAATACAATCTTTATTCAGTTGAAGAAGGCGTTTGCTGTCCGTTACAACGTACAATTCCACTTTTTTAGAGGGAGGACATTCCGCGTCTTTCTTCATTGCGCGAACCGCCTTGATAATCTGCATAACGCCCTCAAATGCTTTCGCCTCTTTTTTGTACGCCATTTTAGAATTGTATCTGGGGAAGTCCGAAACCATAATACTACCTTTCGTCGAAGGCAAGTTGGCGTAAATTTCTTCCGTAACGAACGGGATAAACGGATGCAATAATTTGAGCGCGTTTTCCAAAACGAAACACAATACGCTGAGCGCGTCCGCTTTTCTACTTTCATCCTCGCCATACAGCGCGGGTTTGGAAAGTTCGATATACCAATCGCAGAAATCGTCCCAAACGAATCCCGTTACCAAATCGCTGGCAACGCCAAGCTCGTATTTATCCAAGTTGGTCGTAACTTCGCGTACGCAATTTTGTAATCTGGAAACAATCCATTTATCCGCAGGCGCTAATTTTACCTCCGTGATATCAGGAATTTTTTTGCCCTCTACGTTCATTAAAACAAAACGCGCCGCATTCCATAATTTATTGATAAAGTTTCTGCAAGATTCCACTTTCGCATCCGAATAACGGGTGTCGTTTCCAGGCGCAACGCCCGTCAACAAGGAAAGTCGCAACGAATCCGCGCCGTATTTGTCGATAACCTCCAACGGGTCGATACCGTTACCGAGAGATTTACTCATTTTTCTGCCCTGTTCGTCGCGAATAATGCCGTGAATCAAAACGTCGCGGAAAGGCACTTTGCCCGTATGTTCAATGCCCGAGAAAATCATTCTCGCAACCCAGAAGAAGATGATATCATATCCCGTAACCAATACGTTGGTGGGATAGAAATAATCGTAATCCGCGGTTTTTTCGGGATAACCGAGCGTAGAGAACGGCCAAAGCGCAGACGAGAACCACGTATCCAAAACGTCTTCGTCTTGGTGGATATTCGCGCTGTTACAAGCAGGACATACCGTAGGGTCTTCCTTTTCGCAAATTATTTTACCGCAATCTTTACAATACCAAACGGGTATGCGGTGTCCCCACCAAAGTTGACGGGAAATACACCAATCGCGTACGTTCTCCATCCAATTATAATAGGTTTTTGAAAACCGTTCGGGAACGAACCGAGTTTTGTTTTTCATCACCGCTTGAATTGCAGGTTTCGCCAAAGGCTCCATTTTCACAAACCATTGTTTGGACACAATCGGCTCAACAGTCGAATGACAACGGTAACAATGCCCTACGTTATGCGTATGCGGCTCGATTTTCACCAAATAACCGCCCTCTTTCAAATCGTTGACAATCTTCTTTCTTGCCTCGTATCTATCCAAACCGTTGTAAACGCCTGCCAATTCGTTCATACTACCGTCGTCGTTCATTACGCGGATAACGGGCAAATCGTGCCGTTTCCCCACTTCAAAGTCGTTGGGGTCGTGCGCAGGCGTAATTTTAACGCAACCCGTACCAAAAGCTGGGTCTACGTATTCGTCCGCAACAACGGGAATTTCTCTATCCGTCAACGGCAATTTCAACGTCTTGCCCACCAACGTCTTATATCTTTCGTCGTCGGGATGCACCGCAACCGCCGTGTCCCCCAGCATGGTTTCAGGACGAGTCGTCGCCACAACCACTTCTGTTGCACCGTCCGTGGAGGGATAGCGCAAATGCCAGAAATTACCACTCTCCTCCGCATATTCCACTTCCGCATCGGAAAGCGCAGTTTTACAGCAAGGACACCAATTTATAATACGGTTGCCTTGATAAATCAATCCTTTTTTATAGAGGTTTACAAACACTTCGCGTACCGCGCGGGAACATTTTTCGTCCATCGTGAACGCTTGACGGGACCAATCGCACGACGTACCCATTTTGCGCTGTTGCTGCATAATGCGATTCCCGTATTGTTCTTTCCATTCCCAAGCGCGCACCAAAAATCCGTCTCTGCCAACGTCCTCTTTCGTAACGCCTTCCGCTTTCATTTTTTCTACGATTTTTACTTCCGTTGCAATCGAAGCGTGGTCGCAACCGGGCAACCACAAAGCAGCATAACCTTGCATTCTCTTAAAACGAATTAACGTGTCTTGCATCGTAGCGTCCATTGCATGCCCCATATGCAACTGTCCCGTAATATTGGGAGGCGGCATCATAATCGTAAACGGCACTTTGTTTGCGTCGATCTCCGCGCGAAAATACCCCGATTGTTCCCAATCGGCGTAAATTCTGTCTTCAAAATCTTTAGGGTTGTACGTCTTTTGCATCTCCATAATTGGTTATTCCTCTTTATTTCTCTTGTTCTCGTCCAACTGCTTACTTTGCCGTCTTTCCTAAAAAAAGGCGGAACATAGCTATTTTACTATTTTAGTATAGCCTATTTATTATAATACGAAAAAATTGAATTGTCAATTATAAATGCGCTCGCATAAAATATATTATTCTAAAAATTTTTTATTATTGGAGTGCTTTTATGAAAAAAATCACCAAATTTCTCTGCTTGGCATTGATTGCCTGTTTTACTCTCCTGCCGCTGTCCTCTTGTAAAAAAGAAAGCGACGACGGCATGAAAACCCTGCAAATCAACGAAGTTACTCATTCCGTGTTTTACGCGCCTTTGTACTTAGCGGACGCTTTGGGCTATTTTGAGGAAGAAAATATCAAAATCGAATTGACCAACGGCGGCGGCGCAGACAGCGTTATGGCAGCCGTATTATCCGGCGATTCGGATATCGGTTTTTGCGGACCTGAGGCGGCTTTGTACGTACTCGTTGGCGGCTCGTCCGACGTGCCTACCGTCTTTGGACAATTGACCAAACGCGACGGGTCGTTCCTTGTTTCCCGTAATCCAGAGCCCGATTTTAAATGGAGCGATTTGCAAGGGAAAGAAATTTTGGCAGGCAGAAAAGGCGGCGTACCTGCAATGACTTTTGAATATATTCTCCGCGAAAACAATCTGCAAGACGGCGTGGATTTAACCCTCAATTACGACGTTGCATTCAATTTGATGGTGAGTGCGTTCGAGGCTGGCACGGCAGATTATTGCACTATGTTCGACCCCACCGCATACGAATACGAAGCGGCAGGAAAAGGTTACGTCGTCGCCTCCGTGGGCGAAGCGTCGGGCGAAGTGCCTTACACGTGCTTTATGGCGAAAAATTCGTGGATTAAGAAGAACAAAAAGACGGTGGAAGGATTTTTACGCGCCGTTACCAAAGCCGTAAAATACGTAAACGAAACCTCCGCAACCACGGTTGCGCCTTATTTAACCGCTTACTTTGAAGGCATTTCTCAGCAATCCCTCGCCGCCTCCGTCGAACGTTATAAACAAATCGACGCTTGGAATACAGAGCTTTCTATGAGCGAAGCCAGCTTTAACCGCTTGCAAGACATCATTGAAAACGCAGGCGAATTGACAAGACGCGCCTCGCTTGGCGAACTCGTGAACAATACTTACGCGAAAAAAGTATACGGAGAAATTTACAAATAATATTTTTTAAGGAACTACGCAAATGAAAGAAGTTTTACAATTTGAAAACGTTTCGATGCACTATCACAGCAAACAGGGCGAAACGGTGGCGTTGCAAGACGTGGATTTCTCCGTATCGGACGGGGAATTCGTGGCGATAATCGGTCCGTCGGGATGTGGAAAAACAACCCTTCTTTCCCTTGCAGCGGGCTTGCTTACCCCCACGAAAGGCACGGTGAAAACAAGCGGCGTTTCTTTCGGATATATGCTGCAAAAAGACGAACTGTTTCCATGGCGCACTATTGAAAAAAATATTTTTCTGCCCTTGGAAATCAAACGCACCAATACGCCCGAACAACGCGAAAGAGCGTTATCTCTTGCCGAAAAATACGGTTTGAAACAATTTTTAAAAAACTATCCGTCGTCGCTTTCGGGCGGAATGCGCCAGCGCGCCGCGCTGATACGCACCTTAGCCGTCAATCCCGACGTACTGCTCCTTGACGAGCCGTTTTCTGCCTTGGATTATCAAACGCGGTTGTCCGTATGCGACGACGTGTATAAAATTATTCGGAACGAAAAAAAGACGGCGCTGTTGATTACGCACGATATCAGCGAAGCGATTTCCGTCGCGGATAAAATTTTCGTGCTTTCTCGTCGCCCTGCGCGCGTGATAAGCGAACACACTTTGCATTTCGACGAAACCGAACCTTTAAAACGTAGAGAAAACAAAGAATTTTCACGTTGGTTTGAAATTCTTTGGAAGGAGTTAAACGCATGAAACACGAAACGATTTATTCAAAAGAACACCTTTTGTATCTTAAGGGCGTGCAGAAAAAAAACGTCGTCGTCAATATCGCGCGTTTCGCCATTTTAGCTCTGTTTCTCGTCCTTTGGGAATTGTCCGCGCAATTTGCCTGGATAAACCCCTTCATTACCAGCTCTCCTTCGCGCATCGTCAAAACGATTGCCGATTTATATACAAACGGTACGCTTTTTTATCACGTCGGTACGACCCTTTGGGAAACGTTGGCAGGATTTTTTATCGCCGTCGTTTTGGGATATTCCACCGCCTTGCTCCTTTGGTGGAGCGAACTGTTTCGGCGGATTTCCGAGCCGTATTTCGTCGTCTTGAACGCGTTGCCGAAAATCGCCCTCGGACCTTTGATTATCATTTGGTGCGGCACGGGCAGCAAAGCCATTGTTTTTATGACCGTCTTAATCGGACTGATCGTCGCCATTTTAAATATGTTGAACGGTTTTATGTCCACGGACGAAAATAAATTGTTGTTGCTGAAATCCATGGGCGCAACAAAATTGCAACTGCTGACGAAACTCGTTATTCCCTCCTCGTTGCCAAATTTGATTTCTATGCTGAAAATCAACGTCGGAATGGCTTGGATTGGCTCGATTATGGGCGAATATATCGTTTCCAAAGCAGGCATTGGATATCTTATCGTCTACGGAGGGCAAGTATTTAAACTCGACCTTGTCATGAGCGCGGTTTTTATACTCTGTATCCTTGCCGCCGCTATGTACGCCCTCGTGGCTTTACTCGAACGCTTGGTTATCAAAAACCAAAAGTAAAAACTCTTTCCACCACTACGTGGTCCTCCTTCCTCGACAGGCAGGCTGAAAAAACATACACCTCAAGGTTTTATCCTTATTGTCATATCGACCAAGCGAGCAAAGCGAACGCGTGGAGATATCTCGTATGTGTTTACTTTATTTTGAGATACTCTCGACTCACTTCGTTCGCTCGGTATGACAAAGTGAGGTCGGTAGAACAGGACTAAACGTCATTATGAGCATAACGTAGTGGAGCGCGGCAATTCGTTAGATTGCTTCGTCGCTTTGCTCCTCGCAATGACAAGCATATCGTAGGGAATGGTCTTGAACATTCCGTTTCATAAATACGGAAACAATACAAAAATATACACCTCAAGGCGTTACCCTTGAGGTGTAATTTCATTTGATTTCAAAAATCACGTTTAGTCTTTGAAATATTTGCTGATTTTGAAGATTTCTTTCTTTTCAAGAATCCACAATACAACCGCTGCCGCAACAATCAATACGACAAGGCTGCTTGCAACGATTGCAATTACCACAGCCGCGGTGTTGTTCGCAGGAGCTGCAACTTCGGAATCGTTCGTTTGCGCGCCGTTGTTTTGGCTGTTGTTCAACGCGCCAAGAACGCCCAAAATCGCCATCCATTGTTCGTCCGTCAAACCGTCGGGTCTTTCGGGACTAGGATTAGGAATAATAGGACCTCCACCAGGTTGGTCATTACCACCGCCTTGTTGGTTGTCGTCCACTACTACGAAATACTCGCCTTCTTGTTCAAGAGCTTTACCCTCAACAACATACTGCGTAACGTCCGTCGCATATTTACCTCCGGACACTCTTACATTCTTCGTGTCGTTACTGCAAATATTCCCATTGAACTCACCAGCCATAAGCGTAACAACAATATTTTCGCCCTCTACGTCCATTCTACCGTTAATCCGAGGCGTTCCTTCAAAAGCCTTAACTATAAGTTGTACTCTATCCCCCGAATCGGAATCTTTTACCAAGATAGTAGGTACGGTATTGCTATTCGATTCGATAGTCGATTCGCCCTCAACATACGTATACGCATTGCGCGCAACAAGAGCAGTCGCATTTCCAGCACTAATAGAGAGGAATCTAAGAGAAACATCTTCTCCCGTCGTAGCCTTGCTTAAAACAGCAACATCTACGCCCGAATTTTCGTCAACCGCAATACAACCATTATATAAAGAACACCTTTCCGTAATATAGAATCCGCAAGAAGTTCCGTCTATATCCACACCGTTATCTACGGTATATGTATATCCGTTAAAGTCAATAGTTACCACTCTATCAATCACAACCCCTGCGCCAACTGCATTACCCAACAACGTAATGTCTACGCTACCTATCGTATTATCGATTGCATCTTGAATCGTCTTATATTTTTGGTTTCCTACTTGCGCGATATTACCATAAGTCGAACCGTTAATTTCAACCGTTGCGTCAGCAGTCAGATAATCCGAAACAACGAAATCAGCCTCCTGTCCTTCCGCCGTAAGCACCGTTACTTTACCTAAGCTACCGCCCGAAAGCGTCAATTCACCGACTTCACCTTTGAACGCCTCAACGTTTCCGCCCGAAATCGTCGTCATACATTCCGCACCCTCACTACGAGCTGTATTGACAACTCCGATATCGCCACCCGAAATATTAATTTCACCCGTTGCTGGAGCCGTTGTAGAAGTAGACGCCGCTTGAGCCCAAATCGCACTGGTTGTTCCGTCAATGTTGCCACCGTTTACATTCAAAATAGCTTTACCGCTTGCGCCATGGCTATTTTGTTCCATACGGTTGCGAATTGCCGTATAGGAAGAAAAGAACGTACCGCCGTTGATAGTCGTCGTTGCGTCGCCATAATAATTACCGCTGTTGTCGATAACCCAAGCCATATCCGTACCGCCGAGATTTTTAAACGTACCGTTTTCAATCGTAAGCACACCGCCACGATTATGGAAAATCGTAGACATAGCATTCCAATCACGATCAGTAGTAGCAGTCAATTCAATCGTGCCGTTACCTGTTACTTCCATACCACCGTATATGTAGAAAAGTTCATAATTGCCCGTTGTCTTCGTATCCGTAACTGTGATTGTCTTGTCATTCATATTAAGAACAATATTCTTACCGTCTGGAATCGTATACGTTTCGGTATTAATAGTAAGATCGCTAAGTAACGTAACCGTATCACCGTCTACCGTAGCGTTAAATGCCTCGGCAAGCGTTGCATACGATTGACCGCCTTCTATTTTCGCCACGTCATTTTCGTCTGCAAAAGCCGTAACGTTAGCAAAGCCAAAGCCTGCGGTTGCAACCGTGATTGCGCCGAGGAATGCCGCCAATTTCAAAGTTTTCATTTTGCTTTTCATCGCAAAACCTCCTAATAAATTAAAATCATTTTTTGTCGAATAATACATTTTACCATTC
>JAFTPE010000032.1 GCA_017463425.1 Clostridia bacterium
GGTTAAACCGCCCTGAAAATATGCGGTATATGGTTCTTTAACGGGAGCATCCGCAGACAATTCGATAGACGCACCCTCCACAAAACAACCTGCCGCCATAATTACTTTACTGTCATATCCTGGCATATCCCAAGGTTCTAACGTAACAAAACTGTCTACCGGCGAGGCTTCTTGTACCGATTGAATAAACGCACACAACTGCTCGGCTGTGTTAAAACGAATGGCTCGCGTGATATCCGACGGTATTTTATCAACTTTCGGAAAATTTTCATACCCAAGGTTTTCCATACATTTTCCAATAAGTAGACTACCTTTTATTGCTTGATTTACCGTATGGGGAGCTATAAAAAGCCCTTGATAAAACAGGCGATATCCATACGCATACGACCCGACTTCATTGCCAATGGACGGCGCAGTTAATCTTCTCCCAATTTTATCGATATACTCCGCTTTTCCAACGATATATCCACCCGTCGGCGCTAAACCTCCGCCGGGATTTTTTATCAATGAGCCAACCAAAACGTCTGCGCCAACGTCGCAGGGTTCTTGTTTTTCAACAAATTCGCCATAACAATTATCGACAAAAATACAACCGCTAAAACCAAGTTCGCGAACAAAACGGCAAATCTCCTCTATTTCCAAAATTGTAAACGCGTCGCGCAATTCGTATCCACGAGAACGTTGAATATATATCATTTTCAACGAATTACCCAAGCGCATAATATCTTGTTTAATTTGTTCTTTATCAAATTTTCCGTTTTCTTGAAGTGGCGTACAATCAAAGGTAATTCCAAAATCTTTTAAAGAACCGTTTCCCTCCCCAAAAATAACACCACGAATGGTATCGTAAGGCATTCCCGAAACAGATAATACGGAATCTCCCGTGCGCAATACTCCAAAAAGCGCCACGGTCAACGCATGCGTACCACTAAGAAGCGCAGGAGAAACAATCCCCGTTTCCGCCCCCAAAGCATCTGCAAAAACATCGCCGAGCACAAATCGTCCTTCGTCGCCATAGCCATATCCCGTTGTTGCGTTAAAATGCCGAAGGGCAATTGAATGTTTATTAAACGCTTTTAACACTTTTTCTTGATTGTATTCACTAATTTCATCTGCTCGTTTAAACTGTTCTACAAGCTGGCTTTCGCTGATTTTTATCAATTCTTCTGCTGTCATTTCAAATTTCTTCTCCCGATAATTATGCCACACATAGGTATTTTGTCTGACATACTACTTAGTAAATTTTTCTATAATATTTTCTACGTTTGCATCTTTTGGAGATAAACAAAGATGATTTTCCATGCGTTTAAAAAAGGTAATTTGCCGTTTGGCGTAATTGCGAGTATTTTTCTTAATGGTTTCTTTTATCTCCTCTATGGCTGCGCCTATTTTTAAACCTTCGACAATTTCTTTATACCCAATTCCTTGCATACATTGCTCGTTTTCTGAAACGCCAAGTTTTAACAGATTTTTAACTTCTTCTATCAAACCGCAAGAAAACATTTGCTCTACACGTAAATCAATACGTTCGTATAACGTTTCCCTTGGATAATCAATAGAAAACGCCGAAAAATCGAAACGGGGAATCCGTTTATCTTGTTGCGCTGATTTGGCTTTTCCCGTTGCCTCAAAAATTTCCAATGCACGAATAACCCGTTTCACGTCGTTTGGATGCAATTTTCCTGCGCTTTCCGGGTCTTTCTCTCTCAAAATAGCGTGAACGTATTCCTTGCCATATTCCAATGCCATATTTTCATATTTACGGCGAATTTCTTCGTTTGCGCCTATATTTCCGAACTGACTTTTATACAAAAGCGAATTAATATAAAATCCCGTACCGCCACAAATAATAGGCGTTTTTTCTTCGTTTAACAAGCGTTCGACAATAGGCAACGCTGCATTTTCATAATCACTGACAGAAAATTTTTCAAACGGTGAAACCACGTCTATCATATGATGCGGAATCCCTGCCCGTTCGGTTGTATCAGGCTTTGCCGTACCAATATCCAAACCTTGGTAAACGAGCATAGAATCCGCGGAAATAATCTCTCCGTTCAATCGTTTTGCGCAGGCAATTGAAAGCGCCGTTTTCCCCGACGCGGTCGTGCCGCATATCACCAACACCTTTGCCATTAAACAATCCTCTTAAACAGTTTTTCCAATTCGATGCGGCTCATTTTCACAACCACAGGTCGCCCATGTGGACACTTCAAACCCATATCACCATTCATCAATTCAAAGAGCGCGTCAATTTCTTCTTTTGTCAAATCCATACCACCCTTGACCGCCGCTTTACACGCAGCAGAAGCGAGTTTGTCTTTTAAGATATCAACCAATTTAATCGAACGATATCCGCTGATATCTCCAAGAATTTCATTGAAAAATTTCCCCAAATCAATATATTGTAAATCAATCGGAACTGCTGAAATTTTAAATGAATTGTCACCAAATTCTTCTATATCAAATCCCATTTCGCGGATATCTTCCAATCTTTCGGATATAAACGCGCTCTCAAATGCATTCAAATCCAATTTATACGGCAATAGCATCGGTTGTTGCGCAACCGTGCGATTTTGCATCTGTTCCTTTAAACGATTGAAAATCAAACGTTCGTGCGCGGCGTGTTGGTCTATAATATAAACCTCGTCTTTGCGTTCGTATAACAAATACGTGTTGAACAATTTCCCTGCGTATACGCAAGTGGAAACGTCTATTTTATTTTGTTTTGTTTTCGAGTCTAATTCTTCTAAAAACCGTTTGTTTTCAGCAAAAAAGTCTTCCTCTGCGCCTTTGGCTTTCGCTTGCGCGTACGCAGGGTCGTCCACCCGTAAAACTTGTCTTTCAAAAAACAAATCGGGATATTGTTTATGCAATTTTTCCGCAGCGTTTTTCACCTTTTTAGGCGTATGCGTTTTTTCTTCTCCGATACGTATCGGAGGTTGATAATCCCCAATTTGTTCGGCGGGAACAAATCCTTTTCGGTTTTCCTTGAGCTCAAACGGCAATTCCCTCTCCGTTCGTTTCTCAGTCAATATAGGCTCGCAAGCCTCTATTTCTTTTTTTGCATCCTCGTACGTAAACGTTGTAAACCCTAATACACTCTTTCTTTTTACCGTCTCGGTTTCAATTTTTGGATTTTTACCCTCTGCAATTTCTTTCACAGGCGTAGGTAAAATCCTTTTCTTTTCTTGCTTAGGCAAATCCAAAGCGCCGTCTTGTATAACGTATTCCATCGCTTTCGTATTCCCGTCGAGAATAGAAGAAATCACCGTATAAATACTGCCGAATATGATTCGATTATCCGCAAAACGTACGTCCGCTTTGTTGGGGTGTACATTCACGTCAACGATTTCAGGCGGAATAGAAATATACAATGCATAAAACGGATATTGACGTTTCATTAAATAGCTGTTATACTCATTGGAAATTGCCGTTGCAATCGTTGCGTTGATAATATATCTTCCATTTAAAAATACGCTTTGATAGCTCTTGTTCGGTTTTGAGAAGTTTTGATTTCCAATATATCCTTGAATACGGATTCCGTTTTTCTCTGCGTCTACTTTAAAGCAATTGGATAAAATCGCCGCGCCGTATACGCTGACAAGCGCCTCCTCCGCGCCACCACCAAAGGATTGCAATACTTTTTTCCCGTTTGCGTAGTAGGTAAAGGAGATGTCGGGGCGATTGAGTATAAAACGGGAAACGAAATTGGTAATATCCGTTTCTTCTGCCTTATCCGATTTTAAAAAACCAAGTCGAACGGGCGTATTAAAAAACAACATTTCCACACAAACATCCGTTCCGTCATTTCCAGCCGCTTCGGTAATCTCACCAACCATACCGCCCGAACAAGCAAGCCGATAACATTTCCCGTCTTTCGTTTTCGAGGTAATTGACATTTTCGATATCGCCGCAATAGACGCAACGGCTTCGCCTCTAAATCCAAGCGTTAGAATTTTTTCAAGATCTTCCGCCTTAGAAATTTTGCTGGTGGCATGGGGAAGAAAGGCAGAATGTAAATCGTCGCGCTCAATACCGCAACCGTTGTCGACCACTCGAATCAGTTGTTTTCCGCCTTGTTCTACGTAAATTTCAATTTCCGTTGCCCCTGCGTCTATGGAATTTTCAACGAGTTCCTTAACAACCGAATACGGGCGGTCTACGACTTCGCCCGCTGCAATTCGATTGTACACCTTTGCAGGCAGAATGTTTATTTTTGCCATATCAATTCTCCGTTTCCAACTTATCTTTCAAATCTCCAAGCAACATCAACGCTTGCATGGGCGACAACGTATTGATATCCGTATCCACAAGAATACGTTCCACCTCCGTCAATCGCTTTTCTTCCGTTTCTTCTTGCGTTTCCACCCGAATTTTTCCTCGCGCTATATCGTTTTTTTCCAAGGCTTTTAAGATACCCTTTGCACGAGTCGTGATTTCCTTAGGTACACCTGCAAGCGCCGCCACTTCGATACCGAAACTCCGATTCGCACCGCCGCGCGCAATTTTGCGCAAAAATACGATTGCACCGTTAAGTTCTTTGACGGTAACTTTATAATTTTTCACGCCCTCTAACGTGTTTTCAAGTTCGGTCAATTCGTGATAATGCGTCGAAAACAACGTTTTCGCCTTGGTGTTTTTGGTTAAAAATTCGATTACCGACCAAGCAATCGAAAGCCCGTCGTAGGTACTCGTTCCACGTCCCACTTCGTCCAATATCAATAAACTATCTTTCGTTGCGTGCAACAAAATAGCGGCAACCTCCGTCATTTCGACCATAAACGTACTTTGATCGAATATCAAATTATCACTAGCGCCGACACGCGTAAAAATACGATCTGTCAAAGGAATATCCGCAGCCTTTGCAGGCACAAACGAACCGATATGCGCCATTAACACAATCAATGCAACCTGCCGCATATACGTACTTTTACCAGCCATATTCGGACCTGTAATCACCACGCAACGGTTGTCCTCGTTGTCTAACAAGGCGTCGTTTGGAACAAAGCGTTCTTTCGCTATCGCCTCCACCACGGGATGCCGCCCGTCTATGATTGCCAACGTGTTTCCCGATTCCAACAATTTAGGACGCACGTATTTGCGTTCTTTCGCTACCGTAGCCAAGGATACCAAGCAATCCAAAAGCGCAATAGATTGCGCAATCTTTTTCAAAGCCTCGATTTGCCCCGACAAGACCTCCATCAACTCGCGGTAAATCTTGGTTTCCAATTTTATTGATTTTTCGCCGCTTGTTAAAATCTTTTCTTCTAAAATTTTCAGTTCTTCCGTAATAAACCGTTCACCCGTTGTCAAAGTTTGCTTGCGAATATAATCGGTAGGAACTTTATCTTTAAACGAATTGCTAATTTCGATATAATAGCCAAAAACCCGATTATAACCGACTTTAAGATTTTTAATTTCTGTACGTTCTCTCTCTCGCGCCTCAATTTCTAAAATCAAGCCCTTTCCGTTATTGCCAATTTCACGCAATTCGTCCAATTCTGCGTGAAAACCGTTTCGGATATAGCCGCCGTCTTTCATAAGCGCAGGCGGCGTTTCTTCTATTGCCGAAAACAATAAATCGGATAATTTTTTCATATCCAACAATCCGTCGTCAATACCTTTGATTATTTTAGAAGAAAATCCTGTCAACTGCATTTTCAAAGACGGCAAAGCGTTTAAAGAAGCCGCCAACGCAATACAATCGCGCGGCATAAAATTGCCGTTGGATATTTTACCCGAAAGCCGTTCTACGTCGCGCATTTCTCTGAGCGTTTCAGAAAGCGCAACCCGTACGACAGATGAATTTACCAATTCTTCCACGCCGTCCAACCGATAATCGATTTCCCCAATATCTTTAAGCGGCGACAAGAGCATACGATTGAGCATTCTTGCGCCCATTCCCGTTTTGGTTTTATCTAATACCCAAAGCAACGAGCCGTATTTTTTATTTTCGGAATTATTTTTTACCAATTCGAGATTTCGTACGGCAATGCTATCCAAAACCATATATTTATCCCGATTGATAAGTTTTATCGTCGTAATATTCGACAACGAATGTTTTTGCGTTTCAAGAAGATATTCTATCAATGCGCCCGCTGCTGCAATGACGTTTTCTTTCGCCGCGATTCCGTACGCCGACAAAGAGCGCGCGCCAAGCTGTTGTAAAAGATTTTTCTCTGCGTGTTTCACGTTAAACGCCCAAGGCATATAACAGGAGAACGGTGGCAGTAAATTGTGGCGGACTTCTCTTATATCCTTGCTTTCCATCAACATTTCTTCATTACAGATAATTTCAGCAACGGAAAGTTTCACAAGACGGCTTATCGCTTCGTCTACGGCAATTTCTCCTACAAATTCTTCCGCAAGAAATTCCCCTGTCGTAATGTCCGTCCAAGCCATAGCAACGCCGCCTTGAAAACGGAAAACGCAAGCGATATAATTATTCCGCTTTTCGTCTAGCATTTCATCTTCAATCAATGTTCCAGCCGAAACCACACGCACGACGTCGCGTTCCACCAAACCTCGTCCAGCCTCTTTCGGGTCGGAAAGTTGGTCGCAAATCGCCACTTTTTGCCCTAAATCAATCAGTTTGGTAATATACGTTTCCGCCGCGTGATAAGGAATACCGCACATAGGCGCACGTTCCTCTAAGCCGCAATCTCTGCCTGTCAACGTCAAATCAAGGAGTTTTGACACTTTCACCGCATCTTCAAAAAACATTTCGTAAAAATCGCCCAAGCGATAAAACAAAACGCAATCTTTGTATTTCTCTTTCATAGAAAGATAATGTTGCATCATTTGAGAAAGAGCCATTTTTTTACCTGCCTTTGTATTTTTATAACCGTGAATCGTCTTGCAGCTCGCCAAAAAGCGAAATGCCGTTTGCTCGGGTAATCTTTAATAAAACAAATTCACCAACTGCATTATGGTCGCATTTAAAATAGCCCATTCTGCCAAATTCGTCCCGCCCCAAATACAAACCTTTCTTTTCATCATAATCTTCGCAAAGAATTTCTACTATCTTGCCTACGTATTTTTCCGATTTTGCGCGCGTCAACGAATTGACGAGTTCGACAAGTCGCATAATTCGGTCTTTTTGAACGTCCTCGGAAATTTGATTTTCCATTTCTGCCGCTTTCGTGCCTTGACGAGGCGAATACACAAACGTAAACGCCGACGCAAAATCCACCTTTTTCACCAAGTCTTCCGTCTGCAAATAATCTTCTTCCGTTTCCTCAGGAAACCCTACGATAATATCCGTCGTTACTTCCGCCTTAGGCAAGCGTGATTTCAACATTTCGATTTCGCCGAAATATTTTTCTCTCGTATACCGTCGGTTCATTGCCTGTAAAATAGAATTTGATCCCGATTGTACGGGCAAATGTACCAATCTGCATATTTTCGGATATTTTTCCATTACCTTTACAACGTCTTCGTTAAAATCCTTGGGATGACTCGTCATAAAGCGTACTCTAAATTTTCCCTCAATAGAAGCAACCGACTCTAAAAGTTCGGCAAACGTCATTCCCGTCGTATTATCTAAGCCGTACGAATTGACGTTTTGTCCAAGCAGCGTAATTTCTTTATACCCTTCTGCCACAAGTTTTTTTACTTCGTTTATAATGTTTTCGGGTTTTCTCGAACGTTCTCTGCCTCGAACGTAGGGTACGATACAATACGAACAAAAATTATTGCAACCGTACATAATGTTTACCCAAGCATTTGGATAACTCGTTCGATACGGGTCGGGAAATTCGACAATTTCTCCCTCTTTTTCTCGTATTTCAATTACCTTTTTCTTTTGTTGACGTTTTTTGATAATTAAACGTTCGAGTTCTTCTAAATTCAGCGTCCCGAACATAATATCGATAAAGGGAAACTTCTTTTTTAACACGTCCGTTTTTCCTTTTTCTTGTGTCATACAGCCCCCGACCGCAATCAATAAATCGGGTTTCTGTTTTTTTAATTTTTTTAACGCGCCGATATTGCCAAAAGCGTGATTCTCCGCGTTTTCACGAATACAACAAGTATTGAATACGATAATATCCGAATCTTCTTTTTCTTTCGTTTCTTCGTAACCCATACGCCGTAAAATCCCTGCGATTTTTTCCGATTCGTGCACGTTCATTTGACAGCCGTACGTAACGATATGATATTTTTTCGACATAAGCCTCTCGTTTGATATTTTTATTTTCTCTATTATACTCTTTTTTTTTATTTTTATCAAGTCTTTGAATGGCTTTCGATTGCGATTTTCCCTATGTTTGTGATAAAAAAATCAAAAAAGACAAATACTGTTTGCAATGAGAATTATACGCAAAATTTTATGGCTTATTTTTATGTTGATATTGGCTGGCGCGTTGATTGTGCTGGGATATTATCTCGCCTCAACAAAAAACACCACGTTGAATCCCGATAAATTGGTTTTATCTGAAAAAAATATCGTTATTTATGACAAAGACGGCGAAGAAGTAAACAACGTCGCCTCTTTTTCCTTTCAACAAACGGTGTCTATAAATGAAATGCAAAGTCATACGAAAAACGCTTTCGTCGCCACCGAGGACAAGCGTTTTTATTCTCATCACGGTTTTGATATAAAACGCATTATAAAAGCCGCTTTAAACAACGTAAAAGCAGGTTCTTTTAAAGAGGGGGCGTCTACCATTTCCCAACAATTGATAAAAAACACCCATCTAAGCCAGGAAAAGACGATTAAAAGAAAACTGCGGGAATGGAAATTAACGAGAGCGTTAGAGAAAAAATATACAAAATCGGAAATTTTAGAAAAATATCTAAACACAATTTATTTCGGACACAGCTGTTTCGGTATTCAATCAGCCGCAAATTTTTATTTTGGAAAAAATGCAAACGAATTGTCTGTATCCGAATCCGCAATTTTAGCAGGATTGGTGAAGTCCCCCAACAATTATTCGCCTTTTAATAACCCCGAACAATGTTTAAAACGACGGAATTGCGTATTGACATTGATGAAAAATAACGGTTTTATCAACGATTCCCAATTAAACAATGCCTTAAATGAACCTCTACCCATTACCCCAACGCATCATGAAACGAATGCAGGGTTTATGCAATTCGTTTTTGACGAATTGACAAATCTTTCCGAGCAATATCATTTTACCGTTGGCGGAAAAATAGAAATTTCCACCTTTTTAGACGTGGAGCTACAACAACATTTAGATAACATCACTCGCAAAGAAATCGGTTGCGAAAAAACAATTTTAATCGCGGATAATCGTACGCACGGATACAAAGCCTGTGTTGCGAGCGCAAGAAACATCCGACGATTGCCGGGGTCTTTGATAAAGCCTTTGCTTGTTTATGCTCCCGCAATAGAAGAAAACTTACTTTCCCCTGCAACCCCGATTTTAGATGAAAAAGTTGACTACAACGGGTATTCACCTGAAAATTACGATAAAAGGTATCATGGATACGTCAGCGCGCGTGAATGTGTGGAAAAAAGTCTAAACGTACCGGCTGTAAAAATCTTGTCCTCTTTGGGGGTAAACAAGGCCGTTTCTTATCTTGATAAAATGGAATTGCGCGTGGATAAAGACGATTTTTCCTTAGCCCTTGCCTTGGGTGGAATGAAACAAGGCTTTACGCTGAAAGAATTGGTTTCAGCTTATTCTTCCCTATCTGGCGAAGGCGTGAAAAACGATTGTGGATTTATTAAAAATATCAAAATCAACGACGTATTCGTATACGAAAAAAAGGATATGCCCATTCGCATATTTTCCAAGGAGAGCGCATATCTTATGACGGATATGTTAAAAACTGCAGCAAAAAACGGCACAGCAAAAAAATTACGTTCCTTGCCGTTTGATATTGCGGCAAAAACGGGAACGGTAGGAACAGAAAAAGGAAATACCGACGCATACGCCATTTCATACACACCTTGGGATTGCGTTGCGGTTTGGTTGGGGAATAAAAACAACGACTGTATCGAATACACGGGCGGCGGACTGCCATGCAATTATTTATTGGAACTCAATGAATATTTATACAAAACTTATCAAGAAGAAAACAAGAAAATCCCCAACTTTTCACGCCCTAAAAACGTTGTAAGCATAACATTAGACAAACCGTCGTATTATGACACGCATACTTTATTGCTTGCCGATACTCTGTCGCCAAACGAATACCGTTTTACTGAACTGTTTAAATCGAATTGTATTCCTTTAAAAAGCAATGATTCCTTTTCAAACCCAAGCATTTCACCGCCCTCTCTAAGCGTTGAAAACGGAAAAGTTGTCCTTCGTTTTGATAAAAATTCACCAAAATATTATACGTATACGATTAAAAAATATGATTATGCGACGCATACTACCGTTTATTCGGGAGAATTTATCGAAACGTTTATTGATGAAAATATTGAAAAAGGAAAAACGTATATTTATACAATTCTTCCTGCATACAAACAACAAAAAGGAAAGCAAATAATCCTCCCTTCTGTCAGCACAAAACACAATCAAACAATCAACGATAAAAATATGATGCAACAAGATTGGTGGGAATATTAAACCACGAAAACGAAAACGCTCGTCAAGATATTGACGAGCGTTTTCACAGTTTTATACGATTATATTTCAATTTTTTCAATAGACGAAAAAGCCTCTTCAATCAAGCCTTCCACGTCCAATTTTGCTTCCTCACGTTTTATCGTTTCCAAATTGGGACGAATTGCAGGAAAGTCAGGCAAGAATACCGTACAACAATCTTCAAAAGGCAATATGGAAGTTTCATATGCGCCCATTTTTACCGAACGTTCGATAATTTCATTTTTATCAAATCCAACCAATGGTCTTAATACAGGCAATTTTTCTACGACGGAATTAGACGAAGTCATTCCCTCTATCGTTTGACTTGCGACCTGCCCCAAGCTCTCCCCTGTAATTAGACATTGCGCGCCTATCCGCAAAGCGTGGCGTTCGGCAATTCGATACATAAATCTACGCAACAAAGTAATCATCAATTCGGGTTTACATTTTTCATGGATTGCCTCTTGAATATGTGTTACGCTGATTGTATACAGTTTTGTACCGCAGGTATATTGCGATAAAATATTTGCCAAATCCACCACTTTTTCTTTCGCCTGCATATTGGTATACGGATAACTGTGGAAATGCAGACATTCTACGTTCATTCCGCGTTTTGCCATCATATGTCCTGCAACGGGACTGTCTATCCCCCCCGAAAGCAACAACAAGCCTTTCCCTGCCGTACCGACAGGCATCCCGTTCGCACCCTCTATAAAATCACCAAACACGAGCGCCCTGCCGTGTTCGCGAATATCCACTCGAATCGTAAAGGAAGGATTGTGTACGTCTACTTTGATACCGCCTTTATGGTACTCTAACAACATTGCCCCCAATTCCCGACTGATTTCAATCGACGTTAACGGATATTTTTTATCGCCACGATGCCCCTCCACTTTAAACGTACCCGTCGAATGGCAAAACAATTTCGCAGCCTCAAAAATAGAATCCATATCCGACGAAGTTTCATAGGCAAGGCTCAGCGTATGCACCCCGAAAACTTTTTCTAATTTTTCAATAAGATTGTCCGTTTCGCTTTCGTCGAAGTGTTGCACCAAATATCTACCGCTTTGTTTTATCAATTCACAATCGATCTCCTGGATTGCGCGTTGCAAATTTTTTTCAAAAGCGCGTTCAAAAAAACCTTTATTTTTACCTTTCAAAAATATTTCCGAATATCGGATAATAATTACTCTTTCCATTGGATTTCCTCCATTATTTCATTCGATTTTTCAACTCGCGACCAATTGTATTTAATATTTCCGCCGCTTTTTCCACCTCATTTTCGGTGTTTTCAGGCGAAAAACTGAGCCGCAACACTCCGTCTGCTACGTTTTCTTTATATCCGCAAGCTAAAACAATTCGACTGTATCGCATTTTTGCATTGGAAGAACAAGCCGAACCTGTAGCGATTATCAACCCGTTATCGTCTGCCATACGTTGTAAAATCTCGCCTCGCAATCCTACCGCTGATACGCTGAGAATATATGGCGATCCATTTTCTGACGACAAGCGAAGATAAATGTCTTTATCCAAAAGCGACCACAATTTTTCGCGATATTCCGTTATTTTTTCATAATTTTCTTTCAATCCCGCAAATTTTTCCTCAGCGGCGTATTCAAATTGTTTAATTCCAAAGGTATTTTCCGTTCCGCTTCGTCTATTTGATTCTTGTCCACCGCCCAAAATATAGGCAGGCAACGTCAACGATTTTCTTTTAACCAATGCCCCAACGCCTTTTAAGCCGCCGATTTTATGCGCGCTGACGGAATATAAATCCACGTCTTTTGATAATTTAAACGGAATTTTTCCATAAGCCTGTACACCGTCGCTGTGAAAAATCACCCGCGAATTTTTTTGCTTGACCGCCTTTGCTATTGCGTTGATATCATTGATTGCGCCGATTTCATTGTTGACGTGCATTACGGAAACAAAACTCGTCTTTTCGTCCACAAGCGACAATAATTTTTCCACGTCCACGCGCCCGTCTGATAACAACGGAGCATAACGAGATTCCGCTATTGCCCTGTTTTTCAATTCTCCAAACGGCGACAACACAGCCGAATGTTCCCCCTCTGTTGTAACGGCATTTCCTCGTTTTGCAAACGAAAAAATCGCTTGATTGTCTGATTCCGTTCCGCAAGAGGTAAAAATCAGTTCAAAAGAAAGTTCGTCCGCAACCTTAGAAAGCAAAGCGGAGCGCGCTTTTTTCAGCTCGCTCTGCACCGCGTACCCTTCTTTATACAATGCCGAAGGATTATAAAATTTTTCCGTTACATATTCGCACGCGCGATCAAACGCCTTTTTTGAGGGTTTTGTCGTCGCGGCGTTATCTAAATAAATCATACTTTTTTCTGTTTCTTTTCCTGCATTACGTAATCGTTTTCAAGCGCGCTTCTCTTTGCAAATTTCAATATATTCATCAACATCAATTCGCGACATTCGAGAATGTACAGCTTTTTACCGCCGTCATTGACGAGGATATACATAAAAAACTTTCCCTCTGCAGGTTCTTCGTTAGAAGTACAAATTACTTCTTTTGTCATTGGGTCGGATTTTAATCTTTCATACGAACTGTTTTCGATATCTCCGATTTGCAAAATTTCTTCCGTATTAAAACGAGTAATTAACCTTCTTTTATTCACGTTAAACACCTTGGATATTCGCAATTCGCCCGTTACAAAACAGTAATCGTAACTAACGTTGATGGTAGATTTCCATTTATATAGCAAAAACCAAAGCCCAAAAAACAACAACGTTTGCGAACAGAAAAACACGAACAACGTAACCGCAGTCGCTTTCGCCTCTGCGTCGCCTCCGCCGATAGGAATAAACATAATCGTTGGAAAGACGAATAAAATCCCTACCACCAAAAATATCATGGAAAGAATATGAAAAATTTTATATTTCTTCTCACCCTTTTTGGCGTTATGCACTATCGCGCTTTCCTCATAAAAAACGTCCATAGTTTTCTCCTTCTTTTAAATTTCCAACGTGCCTTCGTATACCGTTTTGACATTCCCTGAAAGTTCTACTCTGCCGTCGGAATGATAATTTACCGTCAAATCTCCACCGCGCAATTTTACGGTGATATTCGTATCTTTTTCACAATATCCGCCAAGCACCGCCGCAACAACCGCCGCGCATGCGCCTGTGCCACAAGCCCACGTTTCGCCGCTACCGCGTTCCCATACGCGCATTTTAATCGTAACTTTATTGACGATACGGATAAATTCCGTATTGATGCCGTCAGGGAAATATTCGCAATTTTCAAATTCCGGTCCAATCACCTCTAAATTGACTGCGTCCACTTTATCACTGAACACGATACAATGAGGATTTCCTACGTTTACAAGAGTGATTTTATAATCCAAACCGCCTATATTGACCGTTTTTCCAACGATTTCTTCTTCGTCCCATACGCAAGGAATGTTTTTACCCGCAAGTTCTACTTTCCCAAGGTCTACGCTCGCCGTATTGGCTTGACCGCCGAACGAATACACTTTCACGTCGCAAATCACGCCTTTCGCCGTTTCAATTTTCATATCCTTTTTACGGACGATTCCCTTTTCGTATAAATATTTACCAACGCAACGAATCGCGTTACCGCCCGTAGGCGCTTCCCAGCCGTTTTTGTTGAAAATACGCATTTTCGCATCTGCAACGTCCGAATTTTCAATCAACACGATTCCGTCGCCGCCAATACCGTAATGAGGCAAAACATAATTGACCGCAATCGATTCGGGACAAGTGATTTTTTGATCACGATTATCAAACACGATATAATCGTTACCGCAAGACTGCATTTTTGTAAAATTCAACTTCAATTTTTCCGTTCTTAAAGCGTTAATGTCTACAAGTTCGGTATTGTTTTCGGTAAATTTACTTGCGATAATATCCGCCAAAGCGTTTGCCGTATCCAACGCCGTCAACACCGTAATACCCAACAAGATTGCGTGGTGATGCAATTTAATGAAATCGTTGATGGATTCCAAATCCGTCTTGCCTGTATACACAACGTAATCAATTTTTCCTTCGTCCATCAATTTGATAACCGTATCCGTTGCGGAAAGACGCTCCACCACCTGACATTCGATACCAAGGTCGTTGATGACCTTTGCCGTGCCTTTGGTTGCATACATGGTACAACCCAAATCGCCGAACTTTTTCGCAATCGTTAAAACGTCCAATTTGTCCTGATCGTTTACCGTCATATATACGCCAACGGGGCGACGTTCGGAAGGATGACACATTTTAAAGCCTGCGGATACCAAACCTTTGAACATAGCCTCTTCTATCGTTTTGCCTATACCCAAAACTTCACCCGTCGATTTCATTTGAGGACCGAGTTGCGAGTTCACGTCGTTCAATTTTTCAAAGCTGAATACAGGCACTTTTACCGCCACATACGGAGAAGAAGGATATAATCCCGTGCCATAGCCGAGTTTTTTCAATTTCGCCCCGACGATAATCTTCGTCGCCAGCTCTACCATAGGAACGCCTGTTACTTTGGAAATATAAGGCACGGTACGCGACGCACGAGGATTTACTTCAATCACGTACAGCTGTCCGCGATAGATTAAATACTGGATATTGATCAAACCTTTCGTCTTTAATTCTAAAGCAAGCTGAGTGGAAACTTCGATAATTTTTTCCAACATTACGTCGTCCAAATTATAAGGGGGATATACGGCAATCGAGTCGCCTGAGTGAATACCCGTACGTTCGATATGTTGCATAATACCGGGAATCAACACGTCTTTTCCGTCGGAAATTGCGTCAACTTCCAATTCCGTACCCATCAAGTATTGGTCGCAAAGTACAGGGTTTTCAATGCCTTGCGCCAAAATGACGTCCATATATCTGCAAACGTCTTCTTCCGTGAACGCAATCGTCATATTTTGACCGCCGATTACGTACGAGGGACGAAGCAGAACGGGATATTCTAATTTCTCCGCCGCAGCCAACGCCTCCTCTTTCGTCATTACCGTCATTGCTTTCGGACGGGGAATGGAATATTTTTCAAGCAACGCCTCAAAACGTTCTCTATCCTCTGCCCTATCCACGCTGTCCGCAGACGTACCCAAGATGCGAATTCCGTGCGTATCGAAATACGAACAAAGATTGATGGCCGTTTGTCCGCCGAACGTAATAATAACGCCGTAAGGTTTTTCTACGTCAAGTACGTGTTGCACGTCTTCGGGCGTCAACGGTTCAAAATACAATCTGTCTGCCGTATCAAAGTCGGTGGAAACCGTTTCGGGATTGTTATTGATAATAACCACTTCATACCCCAATTCTTTTAACGTCCAAACACAATGCACAGAGGAATAGTCAAATTCGATTCCTTGTCCAATACGAATGGGTCCCGAACCAATAACGACGATACGCTTTTTGCCCTCTTTGCCTACGAACGGTTTTGCCTCGTCGTGTTCGTGCGGGTCGAACGTCGAATAGAAATACGGGGTTTTCGCTGGAAATTCCGCCGCGCAAGTGTCCACCATTTTATACGCAACTTTCTTGCGATACGGGATTTTCTGACCGCTAAACGCTGCGATATCTTTATCAAGATATCCCAAACGCTTGCCCTCTTCATACAGCTCTCTAGTTAATTTTTTCGTTGCCAACGTTTCTTCGTAGGCGATCAGGTTTTTAAATTTATTCAAAAACCAACGATCAATTTTCGTAATATCGTAAACCTCGTCCACCGAAACGCCTTTTTTCAATGCGGCGTATACGACAAAAATTCTTTCGTCTGTCATTTCAGGCAATTTTGCCAACAATTCCTCTTTCGTGGACTTGATAAATTTCTTATAATTAAACGTTGTCGTAGAAATTTCCGCGCCACGCACGGCTTTCATCATTGCCATTTCAAACGACGTACCAATCGACATTACTTCGCCCGTAGCTTTCATTCTTGTACCGAGTTCGCGTTTTGCATACAAGAATTTATCAAACGGCCATTTGGGCATTTTTACAACCAAATAATCGATTGTAGGTTCACAACACGCGTAAGTGTTGCCCGTAACGTCGTTTACGATTTCGTCCAAGGTATACCCAAGCGCAATCTTAGAGGTAACCTTTGCAATCGGGAAACCCGTTGCTTTAGACGCAAGCGCCGAAGAACGGCTGACACGGGGATTCACTTCGATAACCGAATATTCAAAAGAATCGGGATTGAGCGCAAATTGTACGTTACAGCCGCCTTCAATCCCCAATTCGCTGATAATTGAAAGCGCGGCGTTTCTCAGCATACTGTATTCTTTATTGGATAACGTAACTGCAGGCGCAACGACGATAGAATCGCCCGTATGAATCCCGACGGGGTCAACGTTTTCCATTGAACAAACCGTCAATACGTTCCCGTTTCCGTCGCGAAGCACCTCAAATTCGATTTCTTTCCACCCGGCAATATATTTTTCAATCAATACCTGTGTAATGGGAGAAAGCATCAATCCGTTGTGGGAAATCAAGCGCAAGTCTTCCTCGTTATACGCCACGCCACCACCTGCGCCGCCAAGCGTGTACGCAGGACGAATGATTACGGGATAACCGAGTTTGTTTGCAATAGCAACACAGTCCTCTACCGTATACGCTATATCCGAAGGCACTCAAGGTTGATTGATTTTTACCATAGTCGCCTAAAACAATTCGCGATCTTCAGAGCGGTCTATTGCGACCAATTTCGAACCAATCAATTTTACACCGTGTTCTTCCAAAAAGCCCGATTTTGCCAATTTACAGCCCATCGTAAGCCCCGTTTGTCCGCCCAAAGACGCAAGCAAACTGTCAGGTTTTTCTTTAATGATAATACGTTTTAACGTTTCTTCCGTCAATGGTTCGAGATAAATCTCGTCCGCCAACGCCTTATCCGTCATAATCGTTGCAGGGTTAGAATTGCAAAGAACAACGTTTACCCCCTCGCTTTTCATTACGCGACAAGCCTGCGCCCCAGCGTAGTCAAATTCAGCTGCTTGCCCTATAACGATAGGCCCAGACCCAATAACCAATACTTTCTTAATATCACTTCTCTTCGGCATTTTAATTCTCCTTTTCCATTAACGTAAAGAATTTTTGATACAAAGGATTCTCTTCATTCCCCGCGCTACACGATTCGGGAACAAATTGCACCGTAAACGCATTCAAATCGTCGTAATCAATCCCCTCACACGTGCCGTCGTTGACGTTGACAAAACTGATCTTTCCCGTTTTTATCGTATCCGTCATCACCGTATAATCGTGGTTTTGCGCAGAAATATATACTTTTCCGCTCTTTTGACATCTTACGGGTTGGCTACCGCCGTGATGTCCGTATTTTTGTTTCATTGTGTTTGCACCAAGCGCCAACGCAACCAACTGATGTCCAAGCCCTATCCCGAAAATCGGTTTTTTCCCAAGAAGTTTCTTAATTTCCTCAATACTCGTTTTATTTTCTTCAGGGTCTCCAGGTCCGTCGCTCAGAACAATTCCGTCCGCGCCCGTTTCCAAAATTTCTTTCGCAGTAGAATCCGCAGGCATACTGATTACGTTACAGCCCTGTTGAACCAGCTCGTAAATCGTGCTATTTTTTGCGCCGAAATTCCAAAGCGCAACGGTATATTTTGCGTTTTCCGCCTCAAAATACCCTTTTGTTTTCGGTGCAACCGTCTTTACAGCATCTTTAATACAATAATCGGCAAGGTCTTCCAACTCCTCAAAGTCCAAAGGCTTGTCGCTGATGCGCGCGCTCATGACCCCGTCTTCACGGATAACTTTTGTAAGCTGACGGGTATCAATACCGTACACGCCGACAATCCCTTGTTCTTTCATATATGCATCCAATGTTTCTTCCATACGGAAATTGGAGGGTTGTTCGCAAATTTCGCGCACGATATACGCCGAAACCCAAGCCTTTTCACTCTCCGCGTCGGCTCTCATTACTCCGTAATTGCCTATCAGCGGAAACGTCTGCACGACGATTTGTCCAAAATTAGACGGATTTGTAAGCGTTTCCACATACCCAACCATTGACGTAGAAAAGACGAGTTCGCCCGTAATATCGCCGTCTGCGCCAAAACGATACCCTTCAAACACGTCGCTGTTTTGTAACGTTAAATACACCTTTTTCTTTTTCATATGCATTCCTTCTATATTGATATTATTTTTTCTCTTTTAGTATTGCCCGTTTTTTGCATTATTAAAAAATAAGACTGATTTCAAAAATCAGTCCTTTTTAAAAAATTCTAACTCCGTTTGAAAAATGGAAACACGAACACAACCGCCGACAATACGTCCTACCATTTCGCCACGGTTTTCCTTTGTTCCTATCATTTTTTCGCTATCCATTGCAAAAAACATATATCACCTGTCCATTTCTATAGATTATAGCACAACGCTTTTCGTTTGTCAACAATTCAAGCGCTCTTTTTTTCATAAAAAGAGATTTTCTCCTTTCAATTTTAATAACAACCAAATGCGGTGGAGGTGTAATTCCCCAATCCTAACCGAATGAAAATTTTTATTTCCTTTGCATTAAGAATATTTTCGATTATTTCTTTTGAAACAGGTAAAGCTCTCCCTGCATCAAAAAGTAAAAATTCGCCGTTTATGGAAGAGATGCCAAGTTCCATTTTTGAAAAATCCACCTCTGCATCCGCGTTTGCAATGGCAAAAAGCAATTCGTTTGCGTCCAACGCATTATTAAGCAATATTTTTTTAACGTTTTGACTTCCTACAACGACTTTGGCGAGCGTACGAGAAACTTGTTTGGATTTTGCGCCTATAACCGTACATTCTAAAAGTTTTTGTTCTATTTCGCCGTCCAAAACAATATTTCTGCACATTTTCATCATCACTTCGCGCAATATGTAACAAAATTTTTTATATTCTGAATCCGCGTATTCAATTTTGCAATTTCCTGCTTTTCCGCTTGCCATAATACAAACGGTGTCATTTGGCGAAGTTATACCGTCAATATTGATAAGATTAAACGAATCCCGCACTTCTGTTTCTAACGCTTTTTGTAACATTTGCGGAGAAATATTTACGTCCGTGGTCAGTACTGCAATGAGGGTAGACATATTGGGATTGATATGATTGCTCCCTTTATATATCGCGCCAATTTTACAAGAAAATTCCCCTATTTCAAACGCATACGAAAGCTGTTTTGGGTTTTTATCCACCGTCATAATTGCCCGCGCGGCGGAAATACTACCTTTTTCATCCGCGCTGATTTCTTTCGCCAACGTTTCCACGCCCGTTTCAAAAGGTTGTATACAAAGGGATTCGCCCATTGTACCCGTAGACGCAATCAACACATCCGTTCGATCTACGTTCAGTTTCGTTTCAATTAAATGGCATATACCTTCCGCCAACGTTTCACCGTCGTCTTGAAACACGTTCGCTTTTCCGCTGTTGACAATAATCGCTTGCGCAAGTCCGTTTTTTAAATGTCTTTTAGATACGCGAACAGGTGAACCAATGGTTTTTCCCATCGAAAAGACAGCTGCGGTAGGATAGCGTTTTTCGGATAAAACAATCGCCAGATCTTTTTCCCCTTGATTTTTCAATCCGCAAGCCGTCCCGCCTGCCTTAAATCCAGACGGTGCGCAAACGCCCCCACTAATTGGCGTAAGCGTTCTATTTACTCCGTTTTTTCTCACTTTTATTCTCCGTTATTCCTCAAAAATAATGTGCGATTGAACGACGAGTTCGTCTTGTTCGTTAAAACCGTGCGCCAAATATCCCTCGTCTTCCGCGCGTTTTAAGTAAAAACGTAATGTTTCGTTTTCTCGGCATTGTTTTACGTATGAAATTGAAAACCTTTTCAACTTCTTTTCCGCAAGTTCCGCAACGGAAAAACAATTAAAACAATAATCCGCGTATCGCGTGTTGTTGACGTGCATATTATGGTCGTATTCGGAATTTGCGATTTTTAAAGCAAACTTTAATTCACATTCTTCAGGACAAAACGTAGGAATTTTCCATTTCACTTCCTGTATCGCTTTTGACGTATTATAAGTTGAATAATCTTGATTGTCAATTACTTTGGATTGCAACAGTTTTCCGTTCTTTACGTCGACAAGACACCACCTCGACGAAGCGTTTAAAAGCGTTTCGCCTGTTTGAGAAAGCATTTGATATTCTCTACCGAACACGACGTGGGAAGGAATCGTAGGCCAAGTTTTCACCGTAATTTCATTCCCCAAACGGATAGGTTGAATAAAATCGCAACGAATATTCGTAACCATAAAAGCATATCCACGGGGCTTTACATAAGCATAACCAAACCCCAATTCATCTGCGCTGGAACAAGCCACTTCCTCCAAATAGGAAAGCACCGACGACGGTTTTATCTCGTCTTTAAAATCGACGTCGCAATATTTAATTGGAAATTTTCTAATATGTTCGTAAATTTTCATAATTTAAGTATATCTTTTTCTTTGAAAAAAGTCAAGATTGCAATAAACTTTTTATAAAAAATTTTTCGTTTATTTTTTTCATAAAACCGACACATTTCCCCATATTTTTACATAATACGCTTGACATATTTTTCTACTTGTGATATAATACTTTATATAAGATATTTATCCTATGAATATCAGGATTTTAAAGGATTTTTACGTATCATAAAACTTGATTCTCTCAGACAAAGCACCTTTTGTGTCTGACAAAATATAACGATAGGAGAAAGATATGAGCGAAAAAGAAAAAAATATGGAACTCGAAGAATCTTTAACCGGTGGAGAAGAACAAATTTTCGATATCAGCTCGGATTTAATACGTGGACATATCAACACCATCATTTTACGCAGTTTATACGACGGCGACAAATACGGGTATGATATCATCAATGAAATCGAAAAGAAAAGCGGCGGTATGTACACGTTAAAACAGCCCACCCTTTACAGCGCGTTAAAGCGTTTGGAAACCATGCGTTACGTCGATTCGTATTACGGCGATTATTCCAATGGCGGTAGAAGAAAATATTTCACCCTTACAGAAGAAGGCAGACGGGTAACCGAACAAAATCTTTCTGAATGGGAATTTTCCCGTACCATTATCGACAGTTTGATTTCCGACGGCAAGTCGCATTACGATTTTTCTTTCATTACGGATAAACAAAAAGAATTGTTGGAATTAAAACGTGCGTTGGCGGCAAGAGAACAAGCCCTCGAAGATGAAAAAACAGCGTTGAACAATCTAAAAAACGAACTTCATCGCGAACGTTCCCTTTTATCCGCGCAAAGTTCCTCTTTGTCTTCCCAAAAATCTGATTTTAACGAATTGCGTGATAAAATTGCCGCGCAAAAAGCAGAATTGGAAGAAAAAGAAATCACCCTCAGCCAAAAACAAGGCGAAATCGACGCAAAAGAAATTGAATTGGCGCAAAAGGAACAGGAAATTGGCGACGCAAAAGCGGAATTAGAACGCCAAAGTAACGAAATTCTGCTCTTAAAAGAACGTTTACAAGCTCAACAAACCGCATTTGAAACGAAGGAAAGAGAATTAAGGGAAAATCTCTCCTCTTTACAATTACAAAATGCCGCTTTGGAAGAACAAACACAACTTCTTTCTGCGCAACGTGATGACAGTGAAGAATTGCAAACAATAAAAGCGGAATTGTCAGCAACGCAAGCGGAACTCAACGATAAAAAATCAATAATCACTTCCCTCAATTCAGCAATTTCTACGCAAGAAAACACGATACAAATGCTGAAAACTGAGCAGGAAAACAAAGCCACGGAATTTTATAATCGTTCGTTAGAACTTCGCGCGCAACAGGCGCAGATTGAAACACAACGTCAAAAATTAGAAACCGATAAGAATATTCTTGAAGAAAAAACGGCTGAACTCGAAACAATAAAACGTCAACTTGACGAAAAAGAAGAATTGTTACAAGCCAGAGAAAACGCCCTTGCAGAACAATCGGAAACGGCAAACAATTTTGAAAACGAACGAATGACGCTAGAAGAAGAACGCAACGAGTTGCAAAACAAATTGCAGACTTTAGAAGTGGAACGGGATTCCCTTCGCGCTGAATATACAGCATTGGAAGAAAGCAAAGTTGCCCTCGAACAGGAAAAACAAGCATTGCAGAATTTACAAGAAGAACTGCGCAACGAACGGGAACAAATTGATAAAAAAGTTTACGAAGTTACTCAACAAGAATATTCTTTAGAAGAAAAGCAACGTTCTTTAGAAAGCGAAAAAACGCAAACGGTGGCATCTTCGGAAGAAGTTCAAAGACAGTTAGACGATTTGCAAAACCGTGAAAACGAATTGTTACGCAACAACACCAAATTACAGGAAGAATTGGCAAGTTTGCAACAACAACAAAAAGACCTTTCTACGCGACAAACGATTTATAATCAACAGCAGTTGGAATTTATCGCACGTAAAAATGCGCTTTCGGCTCAGCAATTTGATTTTGCCGATAAGCTCGCTTCGTACAATACGCAAGTGAAATTATTCAATGAAAATCTGGAAAAATTAGAAACCGAACGCGAGGCTTTACAATCGGAAAGAAAACAATACGAAGAAGATTTCCAATCGTTTGAGCAACAAAAAATTGCGTTTGAAGAAGAAAAGAAAACGATTGAACAAGAAAAATCGAGCTTGGAAAAAGACCGCATTGAAGCAAACAAAAAGGCATTGGAAGAACAATCGGGTTTACAAGCCAAATTCTCTGAATTGCAAGAACGCGAGCGTCTGCTTATCCAACGTGAAACCGATTTAAACGAACGCATACGCGATTTCAACGCAAGACAACTGCGTTCCCCTTTCACAGGCAACGGATATACGTTTGAACAACCGCAACCTGCTTTCACATATGCGCAAACAAACAATCCCAATCCCGTGCAACAACCAGCGACTCAAAACGTAAATACCGATTTTTACGGAATTTTACGTGAACGCGCCGTATCGGACGGAATCAAATTGAATACGGCGGGAAATATGCGTAATTCAACCTATCAAACCACCTCGCAACCACCTCAGCAAAGCGAAATCATTCCCTCCCCCACCAAAAAGGAGGGCACGTATAACGTGGGATTGACTTTGTATAAAACGGCGTTGATTATTTTCTGTATTACTGCATTTGAAAGTTTGATAGTATTTTTCTTAAAAGACGCGTTAAACGTTACCCCCGTATATCCTGCGATTGGGTTTGCTTTGGGATTTTTGACTTTCCTTGCATGCGCGATATTCTACGCATACGGATATCGCCCGTACGCAAGAATAAAGAAACACCCCTCGTATATCTTGACTTGCGCAATAATTTTCGTAATATGCGTAATCGTAATTTCTATGATTGCCGTTTACAGCAAAGCGCAAATGTCTGACCCTGCGCAACTGTTCTCTTTCGTGATTATCCCCACTGCCTATATGCTGAACGTTTTGGTTTTTGCCTTGTTCTATCATATGTTCGCAACAAGAGATTCTCACAGCAAACGTTAAAATTCTATTTATATACACCTTTCGCAATCTGTGGGAGGTGTATTTTTTTATTACATTACGTTCCACGTGAAACAAGTATTTGGTTTATCCGCACATTGATATAAAAAAGAACCTCGACGAGATATCGAAGTTCTTTTTTGGTGGACGCGAGAGGGCTCGAACCTCCGACCTCTACCATGTCAAGGTAGCGCTCTAACCAACTGAGCTACGCCTCCGTGAATTTTACTTTGCTATTATAGCAAATAATCTCTTTTTCGTCAACCGTTTTTTAACGGAGTTATAAAATTTTATTTAAGACAAAAAAACTGAACGCCGACTTTATAGCCGACGTTCTATTTTTTATACAATTTCAATACCTTGGGGGACGTCCACTTTGGTTTCAATTTCACCGTTATCCTTTAAGATATGTTCTACCTTCAACACCCCCCAAGCCGTAGGATAAGTCGCTTTCACGTGTTTTAAACCACTTAAATTTGGCTGGATTTTTATACGCTTTTGCCCAATTTCTTCTAACCGAATACCGACAACCGTTTCCATTAAATACGGCAGCACTCCTGCCGACCAACCATGACAAAAACTATGCCTAAATCCCGTATAACAAAACGCGCCTTTATCGCCGTGAATATCCACTTTTCCCACCTTGGGTAATTCGTCGATTCGGTTGCAATTTTCCAACCAATCCAAATCGAAATCTTCCCAAAACGAAGTTGCGCCAACCGACAACATACCGCCGTAATATTCTTTCATCATAGACAACGCCGTTTCATATTCGCCCAAAGCCGCAACGCCCGATAATATCGGATAAGACAAAAACGTAGACATTCCTTTCGCGCCACCGTTTAACAACAAGCGTTTGTTGTTTTCTGAACAATCCCCTGCCCATACGCCAAGCCCTGCAATTTGTTTAAACGTTTCCACCTTACGCGGCTTTCTATTCACACGCGACAATATATCTTTACAAAGCGTTGTATCTTCCGCAAACGCCTGTAAAAATGCCACCGTTTTTTCCACCGCAATTTTTGTCAAATATGCCATTCCCGCCAAAACATCATTCTGTTCTTCTCGGGTTTTTCCAAACAAAACACGCGTAGGCCAATCGATAAAATTATCGGGATATATCATTTCGCCATCCACCGCAACGCAATCAGAAATCTGTTTCAACAACTCTTTTACGTATGGCAGATATTTCGCAAATTTTGGTTTGTTGGAACTAATTTGATATTCGTCGTGCAAAATCATTAACCACCAAAGCGAATAGGCAGGCAAACGATTCATCCAACCAGGTAAAGGGTTTTCTTCCTGAGCAAAATCCAACGAATTTTCCGTTTCGGGAACTTCCCCAAACACACAATGTGCCGCGCGCATTTCAGGATATAAATCTCCAATCCAAACCAATCTATCTCGCTTAATTCCGTCCCAAAAATATCCGTTTTGCATACACAACCGAATGGTGTATGCCGCCGTATCCCAAATTTGATTCACCAACATATCGTTACATTCAAACGAACCGATCGCAGGTCGTTCATCCACCTCAGAAGCGACCACAACGCTCTTGATTTGCACATTTGCACAATCCTCCAAAGTATCGACACGTAAAAAACGAAATCCCGATTGCCCAAATTTTATATCCGAATAGAATTTCAATTCCGTGCAAAAATCACGCAATGCGTGGTCGTTGGTTGCATTCTTTTCTCCCAATTCCGCGCAAGTTTCACTCACCGATTCTCCAAAACGCAATCGCACACGCCCACTTTCCTCGGCTTTATACGTAAGAATTCTTACCCCTCCGACAACTTCTTTGCCGAAATCCAAAATCACGTAGGATTTACCTTTCATTATAAACAAATCTTGTTCTTTTAATCCGATTTGCAAGCGTTTCTCTTTCAATAAGGTCTCGGTATTTTCCGTATTTTCTTGCGCCACAATACGCGTGGGATACATAAATTTCATAATTTCCTCTCTTTGAATTTTTGTAATATTATTATAATTTTTTTCAAGCTAAAAGTCAAGTGAATCACCATATTAAATAAGCGTACAGAATATTTTTTTAGTTTTATTCACATTATATAATAACAAATTTGTTTGTATAGACAAAAACACGTCCTTTGCATTTTTCAAAGAACGTGTTTTTATTTTTGAATTTTATAAAACGTTTTTTTACGCTTTCATAGCCTCTTCGATAGCAACAGCGCAAGCAACCGTCATACCAACCATCGGGTTGTTACCAGCACCGATCAAGCCCATCATTTCTACGTGCGCAGGAACGGATGAAGAACCTGCAAATTGCGCATCGGAGTGCATTCTGCCCATCGTATCCGTCATACCGTACGAAGCAGGACCTGCCGCCATATTGTCGGGATGCAACGTTCTTCCCGTACCACCGCCAGAAGCAACGGAGAAATATTTCACGCCGTTTTCTACGCACCATTTCTTGTACGTACCTGCAACGGGGTGTTGGAATCTCGTAGGATTGGTCGAGTTACCCGTGATGGAAACGCCAACGTTTTCGAGTTTCATAATCGCAACGCCTTCGGGTACGGAATCTGCGCCGTAGCATCTAACTTTTGCGCGATCGCCGTCGGAGAACGCCTTTTCCTCCAAAATCTTCACGGTTTCAGTTGCATGGTCAAATTCGGTTTCCACGAACGTAAAACCGTTGATTCTCGAAATGATATAAGCTGCATCTTTTCCAAGACCGTTCAACACAACGCGAAGCGGGTTCTTTCTTACCTTGTTTGCATTGAGCGCGATAGAAATTGCGCCTTCTGCCGCCGCGAACGATTCGTGACCGGCAAGGAAACAGAAACATTCGGTTTCGTCGGAAAGGAGCATCGAACCCAAGTTACCGTGGCCCAAACCTACTTGTCTGTTCTGCGCCACCGAACCAGGAATACAGAACGCTTGCAAACCGATACCGATTGCAGCAGCCGCATCCGCCGCTTTTACACAACCTTTTTTGATTGCAATCGCCGAACCTACGGTGTAAGCCCAAACTGCGTTTTCAAAGCAAATCGGCTGACCCGCGCGAACGATTTTATCACAATCAACGCCCTTTTCAAGGCAGATATCTCTACATTCTTCAATCGAAGAAATGCCATATTCTTTCAATACTTCGTTAATCTTATCGACTCTTCTCTCATAACCTTCAAATAATGACATATGCTTGTCCTCCTATTATTCTTTACGAGGGTCGATAAATTTAACCGCGCCCTGTTCAGCAGTAAATCTGCCATAATGTCCCATTGCTTTTTGATACGCTTCGTTGGGTTCGATACCCTTCTTAATGAAATCGGTCATTTTACCAAGAGAAACGAATTCGTAACCAATAACTTCGTTGTTGGCATCCAAAGCAAGACGGGTAACGTATCCTTCTGCCATTTCGAGATATCTAACGCCTTTTTGCAACGTGGAATACATTGTACCCACCTGCGAACGATGACCTTTACCAAGGTCTTCAAGCCCTGCGCCGATTGCAAGCCCATCGTCAGAGAACGCCGATTGCGATCTACCGTATACGATTTGCAAAAACAATTCTCTCATAGCCGTATTGATTGCGTCGCAAACAAGGTCGGTATTCAACGCTTCCAAAGGCGTTTTACCGGGAAGGATTTCCGCTGCCATAGCCGCGGAGTGCGTAATACCAGAACAGCCAATCGTTTCAACGAGCGCTTCTTGAATGATCCCCTGCTTGATATTCAAGCTGAGTTTACAAGCGCCTTGTTGGGGCGTACACCAACCGATACCGTGGGTAAAACCGCTGATGTCTTTAATTTCTTTCGCATGAATCCACTTCCCTTCTTCAGGAATAGCGGCATTTTCATGACGAGCAACGCCTGCGCCTTTTGCTACGCAGTACATCTGTGCAACATCTTGTGATATTGTCATTATGAAATTCCTCCAAAAATTTTTTTCAAATCTGTATCTTTTGATATGTTCGGCGAGAAAAACAAAAACACCGACCTATACCAATTATAAGTATAACACATTCCAAAAAAAATTTCAACCGTGCAAAGAGAGATTTTTGATACTTTTTGGAAAAATTTTACGCATTTTTTGTTTTTTCAATTTTTTTAGCCTCGTTTTTCTTTTATACTTACAAAAAAAGACGTATCTATATCATACGCCTTTCCTTTTTTATTATATCGTTCGTATCCATAAAAACACAATCGGTATAACCGACAATATCCAACCTGTTATCTTTGTAATGTTTACAAACCAAAATTCGCATTTTGAAGTGTTGTCATTGTTCCGTTCGCTTTTTCCAAGTTTTCGCCATAATTCAAATACACTCTTAGGAAAGGTTATGAAAAATGCGCCTAATAATCCCAAAATCAAACCGATTACGCCGTAGAAAACCATACCGTGTTTACATACAAACAACAATAAAGATGACAAAACCGTTATCCCAGCAAGAAGTATACCGATAATATTTCTACTTTTCATACGTTGCCTCCCCTTCTATCGCCACGATTGTATATCCAACCGAGAGTTTGCTGGCGTTATAAATTGCCGTTGCGCCTTCACCCAAAGCCGTCATATCTATTTTTAGTGATAATTTTTCAGCAAAACTTTCTCTACCTCGAAGCTCGTCAAACCACAATACGTACGATTGCTCAAACGTGCAATTATCGGCTTGTAATTGTATTTCAAGTTTAATATCAGATATAATAAACGCCGATTTTGCGTGAACTTCCACCCAACAATACGTTTCCTGTACGCCACTATATTCCGTCGGTGGCTGCAAACTCGTGTTTATCTCAATAAACTTGTGATAATTATCAAGCGTTAAATTTTTCGATTGCTCATTTTTACGGTTATAAATCGACAGCATTGCTCCAAAAATGAAAAACGCAACAACGAAAATAAAACAAACGATTTCCCAAACGGATAACTTATCGTTCGTTTGTTTTTTTGCGATTTTTAAATCGCTTTCTTTGGTTTTTTCTTGCATTATCGACCTCTTGCTCTTTGTATTATATTAAGTATATCATATGGAACAAAAACAGTCAAGCAACTAATCTAAAAAATCTTCTGCGTGTAAACGAGCGCGCAACTTTTCAATCGCATGCTTTTCGATACGCGATATATAAGATCTGGATATTTTTAAAACATTTGCAACTTCTCGTTGAGGCAAAGGAATTCCGCCTTTTAACGCATAACGAAGGCAAATAATGGTATATTCGCGTTCGGTTAAAATTCGTCTTATTTGCTCCAATAATTTTTCTCTTTGCACCAAACGTTCAACTTGTTCAAATACAACGTCTTCTTTTTCAAACAATAAATCTATTAAAGTCAATTCGTTACCGTCTTTATCCGTTCCAACAGGTTCGGACAAAGATATATTGTTTTTATGTTTTTTATTTGCGCGAATCAACATCAATATTTCGTTTTCAATACACCTCGCCGTATACGTCGCCAAAGCCGTACCATGACCCGGTTGATACGTACCTATCGCTTTAATCAAACCTATACTCCCCACGGAAATCAAATCGTCCGTTTCCGCCGCGCCTGTATATTTCTTTACGATATGCGCCACCAATCGCATATTGTGTTTTACCAATATATCTTTCGCCTCTTTATTTCCTTGCGCAGCCAAAGCCAAATATCGTTCTTCCTCCTCTTTTGAAAGAGGTTTTGGAAAAGAATTTTTCGTCCCGATGGAGCCTGTAAAAAATACAATTCTACCTAATAACGACCAAATAAAATCTAAAAACATACGATATGCCCTCCTAAGTCAGTCTATCGTATGAATTAGGAAGTTTGTACTATTCGCATATAGTAAAAATTTATTTTTATTCGATAATTATGTCTGGCATAGGTGTTATGTTTAGCATAGTATCTATCGAATAACGGAAATTTAGACAGAGAACTACGTCATACATAAGTATTATGTGTGGCATACTATATATTTTTAAATAAAAAAATCGGGAGCTCCCCGATTGAATACAAAATAAGGATTTGAGTTTGTCTGTAAGCCGAGTTCTGTCGTGTA
>JAFTPE010000002.1 GCA_017463425.1 Clostridia bacterium
ATTATTGAGTAAGTAACAAATATTATTCGTCACCATTGCTTTTGTTTCATCGGTTACTTGGAACGGATTTGCATCCCAACACCAATCTCCGTCAAGAAATACACTATTCGGTAAATCCTGTTTGAGCTGTTGGCACACAGTGGTTTTTCCAACTCCCATAGTGCCACCAATCATATATAAAGTTTTCATCATTCACACCTACAAATTCTTATTTATCGGTGAGTTTATTATAACATAAAATAAAATTTAATTCAATTTGTTTTGCGTGGTAAAAGAAAACTCGACTTATTAAAAGACGAGTTTTATGATTTATTCAATTAAAATCCCTAAGAGCGACGCCCATAACACGGAGTTTTTTTATCGCCTAAAACGCGTCCCTCTTATAAAAACCTACGCTCCTTTTATGCAAAGGAGCGTACCATGTATGCGTTCATTATATTTTTTTGATTATCCAACCAAACTTTCCGTTATGCTTTCCTCTCGGATTCGGCTGAGCTTTTCTAGCTCGGAAAATTTTCCGTTTAACGCCATCAATTCGTCGTACGTGCCAATTTCCACCATTTGCCCCTCTTCCATTACCACAATTCTATCGGCGTTGCGTATGGTGGACAATCTATGCGCGACGATAAACGTCGTTCTTTCTTGCAATAATCTGTCGATTGCCTTTTGTACGTGAAATTCGGCTACGTTATCCAAAGCAGAAGTCGCTTCGTCCATAATCAAGATTTTGGGATTTCGTATCAACGCGCGCGCAATAGACACGCGTTGTTTTTGTCCCCCCGACAATTTATCGCCGTGTTCCCCTACTTGCGTATTCAGACCGTTGGGAAGCGAGGGTAAAAATTCGCTAATATCCGCGTCCTCTACGGCGCGTTGAAATTCTTCCTCGCTGTAATGGTCGAGTCCGTAAGTGATATTATCCCGAATCGTTCCCGAAAACAAGATACTGTTTTGCGGCACGACGGACAGGAATTTTCTATATTCTTGCATTGGCATTTCGTCCAACGGAAAATCGTCGATATAAATTCTGCCGCTTGTAGGAGATAACAACCCGATAATCAAATTCATTACGGTACTTTTCCCCGACCCCGACGACCCGACAATGGCGATACGTTCGCCTTGTTTCACGTGTAAATCAAAGCCTTTAATCACTTCTTTGGTTTCCCCTGGATAATGATAGGCGACGTTACAAAAATCCACTTTGCCCACAATCTTCGATATAGAGCGTTTTCCCTCGTCGTGTTCGATATCTTCCGCGCACATTATCTCGGACAGGGAACGAACTGCCTCTTTGCCCGTGATTAAGCTGGGATATACGTTGATAAGCGCAAGCACCGAACCGCTGATGGATGCAAACAAGGATTGAAACAGGTATACGTCGCCTGGCGTAATTACGTTTTTAATCGCCAAAAATACGCAGAAGAACAGACAAATTGCCGCCATCAATCTTCCCGACACCCACATCATTGACCCAAAGCACGCATGCGTTTTATCGAGGCGCAACCCCGCGCGCATTACCGAATCAATTTTCTGATCCACCGCCTGACCCTCGGTAGGCACTAAGCCGTGCGCCTTTATCAAAGTCAGCATTTGCAACGTGGTCGTCAATTTCGTTGAAAGCTGTTCGTTTTGCATACGGTAATCAAAACTGTCTTTCCGTATGCGTTTCCGAAACGTCATAGAAAGAAAGACGTTCAACGGCACGATTGCGACGAAAAACAGAGTTACGATAGGGCTTTTCACTAAAGAAATCCCCACGGAAATCACCGCGTCTACCCACAACGGAATAAACGTCATCAAAATCGTACGATAATACATTTCCACGTTGTCAATATCGCGCAAAAATTTCGACTGTATGCGTCCCTCTTCCATTTCCTTATGGTAGGTAATGGACAAACGTTGCAGTTTCCGCACCACCGTTCTTTTAACCTCTGCCGTGGTGGTCCGAATACTCCTATTCACGATAGACAATCGCCACATGGTGGTAGGAACGTTTTGAGCAATCAAAACCGCCAAAATCACACCGTCTATGACGATACGGGTAATAAACCCCGACGGACGATAGGTAATCAAATCGATTACGTCGCTGGTAATCAACGTAAAAATCCATACGGGCGCGGCTTGCACTATGTAAATAATCGTCGAATATACGATTCGCCAAAAATTCTTTTTGAGCAGCCGACCCATAAATCGGTCTTGCGCGGGTTTCCCTGCTTTGCCCTTCTTCCCGTCGGAACGGAACAAATGTTCCACGTCGGGAATTTTGTTGATGCGTTTGAGTTCCTCGTTTTTACGCTGTCGCTCTTGGGCAGCCTCCGCAATATGTTTCGACATAATCCTTTTTCCGCTTTTTCGCGTCTTACCTCGTCGAAATTTTTTTTACCTCTTTCAAGGTTGCCGTTATTATAGCACACGGATTTTTCTTTGTCAACGGTTGGACGAAAATTTTTTTTATTTTTTTGAAAATTTTTCCAAACAGAAAAAGCGTCCTTTAAGACGCTTTTTACAAGTATGTATTTTTATTTCACCTTTCTTTCTTTGCTCTTTTTTACAATCAAATATATTCCGCCCGTCAAGACCATTACGCCACATACGCAAAGGAGCAATATAAACACAGCCGACCAGCCCCAAACTTCTGCAACCGAACCAAGCCCGAACGAACTTATGGTACTGCCCAAATAACAAAAGGCATTCAAAAGCCCCGCCACCATACCCGAATTCCCTCTTTCTTTCAAAGAGAACGGCACAATGCTGGTAATCATAGAGTTCACGCTCGACATAAAAAACGTAACCAACGAGAAACAAACAATCGTAACGACCAATGCGTTGGTAGACAACAGACCCAAAATCAAACCAATCAACGCGCCTGCGCCAAAAAACAGCAACATACAAACCGCAACCGAATTTTTTAACACTTTATCCAATCTTCTCGCCAAAACGTTTCCGAAAATCCCAAGCAACGGCAACAACAACGTCAAGAAAATCGACAACCACCCAGGCAATGCGTACAACGCGTCCAGAATACTCGGCGTCCACGTCGTCAATCCGTCTTTTACCAGATTGTCCGCAATTCCGAAGAACGCCAATACACCCAACATTCCCCAAAGCCCTGTAAATCCCTTTTGGGTTTCCGCTTGCACTTTTTTCACGTTTTCGACGTTGTTTTCCCCCTCGGAACTTTCTTCCTTTTCGGGAATCAATCTCGGCTCGAAATATACCCACGTAAGCGCCACGACAGGCAACAATACGCCTGCAATTATAAACACGATACGATACGAGGCGACCGCCACCAACAATGCGCTGAGTCCATACACGACAAACGTACCTGTCGCCACCGTCGTCCCCATTGCCAAAATCGCGCTTGCCACACCTTTTTTATCCAACGATTCGGAAAGCAAACGTATCATAGACGACCAAAGCACGGACATTGCAGCGCCGTTGACAAGCCACACGTATTTCACGATAGAAAACGTAGGCGCAAACGCAACCACGAGGTTTGCCAAACCACCGATAAATAAACTGCCGAACACGACGTATCTTACGTTGTATTTTTTACAAAGCAAACCGTTGACGATTTGCCCTGCGCCGTAGGCAAAAAAGAAAAACGTAGACACCAAGCCAGCTTCGGAATGGCTGATGCCGTACACCTTTTCTATCTGATTGATGTTTGCGCTGTAACTGAGCTTTCCAATATACGAACAAGTATACGCAAGCCAACAAAGCGCAATCAACCAACTGCTTTTCGTCCAAGTCCTTTTTCTGTATTCTATCATACTTTACACCTCTCCGACATAGGTAAAACGTTGCGCCGTTTTGCCGTCTTTTTCGATTGTTTCATTCCACATAGAAATAGGTCGAACCCACACCTCGCCCTTTCCGTACAAGGCGCGATACACCACCATTTCTTCCAACGTTTCCGAATGTTTCGCTATGCCCAAAACCTCGTATTCGTTGCCTTTAAAATGTTTGTATTTCCCCTTTTTAATTTCCATAATTTTTTATCCTTTCAAAAAACGATTATAGTATAACACTTTCCTTTTTAAAATGCAAATCTATTTTCATTAAAAAATAGAAAAACGCACAAAACGTAGTAAAAAAACAAAATATGTATAATAAAAAGCTGGATTTTTCTTTTGAAAAGTATTATAATAGTAGCCGCTGTGAAAAAATTTTTCTAAAAGAGCAACGTATTATGAGTTTACACGTGCGCCATCGGGGCGTCAAACACCCGATTCATCTCGATTTTCATCATAGTTTAGGACGTATAGCGGCGTTTTTAAAAAAGAACGTCGTTTTATGCGTGGCGGTTTGCGCCGCGTTTTTAACCGCTTGTATCGTTCCTCCCGACAAAGCGTATTTCGATTATTTCGATTGGAAAACCTTAACCTGTTTGTTCTGTGTTTTGGCGGTGGTTTGCGCATTTAAAAATATTCAATTCTTTTACGTGCTTGCGCGGAAAATCGTACAAATGTTTCAAAATGCGCGCGCGTGCATTTTGGCTCTTGCATACGTAACGTTTATCGGGTCAATGCTGATTGCCAACGATATGGCTTTACTTACCTTTCTGCCGCTTGGATATTTGGTTTTATCCATCACGAGCAAGCAAAAATATATGGCGTTTACTTTTATTATGCAAAATATCGCCGCAAACCTTGGCGGTATGCTAACTCCGTTTGGCAATCCGCAAAATTTGTATCTGTATACAAAATTCAATATCCCGACGGGCGAATTTACGGCGATTATGTTGCCCCCGTTTTTGATTTCGGTTGCATTGATTACGTTATGCTGCCTGATTTTCGTAAAAAAAGAACCGCTTTCTTTGGACGACGATACGGTATCGTTGCCGCTTGGAAAAACGATTGTCTATACCCTGCTGTTTATCCTTTCTATCGTAATCGTATTTCGCGTGATTCCCTTTTGGATTGGGCTTATCGTCATTCCCCTTGCGTTGCTTTTTTTGGATAAAAAAGCATTGCTTGCCGTCGATTACGGACTTCTTTTTACGTTCGTGGCATTTTTCATCTTTTCAGGAAATATGTCCCGAATTCCTGCCGTACAAAATTTGTTCGGCGCGCTGATGGATAAAAACGCGTTGCTCGTGTCCATTGCCTCCTGTCAAATCATCAGCAACGTACCTTCCGCAATTTTATTGTCGCAGTTTACGAGCAATTATCCCCAGCTGTTGTTGGGTGTGAATATCGGAGGCGTAGGTACGCTGATTTCTTCTTTAGCCAGTTTGATTACTTTCCGCGAATACACGAAGCATAACCCCGAAAAAACGGGGAAATATATCGCCCTGTTTTCGGCGTTCAATTTCGGGTTTTTAATCGTGTTGACGGGCGCAACATTGTTGTTTTTATAACTGTCTGTCATACCGACTAAGCCGAATGAAATAAGGCGCACGGAGCGTATCTCAAAAAATAAAATTGCAAACATATAAAATATCGCCGTTCGCATTTTTCAGCGGACGGATTTTTTTCTTTTTCTATTGACATGATAGAAATAATATGTTATACTGAAAAAAAGAAAAAAATCCCTCTTAAAATACTTGACAACGGGGGGGGCGGGTTATAATAAAGAGGAAACAGATAAAGGAGAAAGGAAAATGAAAAGAAAGGTTAAAAAATGTATTCCTTGTATACTTGCCGCGATTAGCGTAATCAATCTGTCCGCTTGTAATTGGATTCAAAACGTGTTCGCGCCTGGAAAATGCACGACGCTTGCAACGGCGGCAACGGCGGAAGAATTGCATTATAACGAACAAAACGAAGAAAATTATCAGGCGTTTCGGGCAAAGACCAACGATTTTTCAGCGGCGTTTTCCTCCGCGGCGTACGAGGCGTATGAAAAGGACGGCAATTTCACCGTGTCACCCATCTCGCTGTTTATGGCTCTTTCCCTCACAGCCGAATGTTCGCTTGGCGTAACGCAAGAAGAAATTTTATCCGCCTTAAACACTTCTCAAACCGAACTCAACGCGTACCTGCCCCTATTGTACCGTTCGTTAAACGTGAAACATACAGGCAGTTCGTTACTTTCCGAAAAGACGTTGGGAAAATTGCAACTTTGTAATTCCGTTTGGGTCAACGAAAGCACGGAACTACGTCAAGAACGTTTGGATTTGTTATCCAACACCTATTTTTGCGACGTGTTTTCCGCAGATTTTGAAAAAGACAATGCCCAAGCCAATCTTGCCGTGCAACGCTACGTAGATAAAAAGACGAACGGTTTGATTGACCGCAAATTCCATTTGGATACGGATACGCTGTTTTCTATTATCAACACGCTGTATCTCAAAGACGTATGGACGTATAACGGCGACGAAATCGACCGCACGAAAGACAAATACGAATTTGCAAACGCCGACGGTTCGACAAAATCCACTCGTTTTTTGCAAGGCAGATATATTACGGGACGCGCTTATGAAACGGAAACTTGTGTTTCGTATTATACACGTACCTTTCACGGTTATAAAATAAAATTTCTTTTACCCAAAGACGGGTATACGGTAGAGGATATTTTCAGCGAGGAAAATTTGGCGGAAATCAACGCCGTAACCGATTACGACGCAGAGGACGAAGAAAACCTTTTACGATATCACACCCGTTGTTTGTTCCCCGAATATTCGGCGTCGTATTACGGCGACGTACGCCAAATTATAAAAAACAAATTCGGCGTGAATAAGTTGTTTGATGTGGACGAATGTGATTTTTCACCTCTTACCCCGTCTACCCCTGCCTATTGCGGTAAATTGTTACACGCAACCAAACTGACGGTCAATCGCAAGGGTATTGAGGGCGCGGCCGTTACCGTGATGCAAGGCGCAGGCGCGCCAGGACCTGACGAATATACCGACGTGTACGTGGATTTCGTCGTCGATAAAGCGTTTGGTTTTATCCTCACCGATTCGTACAACGTGCCTTTATTTTCAGGCGTGATTAAGAGTATTTAAAGATTTTCATAATTGTAAAAGAAAGACTTTCTGAATCGAAAGTCTTTCTTTTATTATAGTTTTTTTTACTTCCCGCCCAAACATTTTACGAGAACGGCTTTTTGCGCGTGCAATCTGTTTTCCGCCTCGTCAAAAATTTCGTTTGCGTGCGCCTCAAACACTTCGGCGGTGATTTCTTCTTCTCTATGCGCGGGCAAACAATGCAACACCATTGCTTTATCGTTCGCTACTTTCATCACGTCTGCGTTGATTTGATAACCCTTGAAGATACGCTTTCTCTCCTCTGCCTCTGCCTCTTGACCCATAGACGCCCAAACGTCGGTGTACAGCACGTCCGCGCCCTCTGCCGCTTTGAAAACGTCGTCGGTGCAGGTGAATTTGCCGTTCTTTGTCGCCCAAGCCATAATTTCCGCGTCGGGTTCGTATCCTTTGGGACAAGCCACCGACACTTCCATACCCATTTTGATACCTCCGACGATTAACGAATTGGTCATATTGTTTCCGTCGCCGATATAACAAAGTTTGTTGCCGCTGATTGCGCCTTTATATTCGCGAATGGTCATAAGATCGGCAAGCACTTGGCAAGGATGGCAATAATCTGTCAAACCGTTGATGATGGGAATTGAACCGTATTTTGCAAGGTCTTCCACTTCTTTTTGGGCAAAAGTACGAATCATTATCCCGTCCAAATATCGAGAAAGCACGCGCGCCGTATCCTCAACGGGTTCGCCTCTGCCGATTTGTAAATCGCGCGCGCTTAAAAATAACGCGCTGCCGCCCAAATCGTACATACCCACTTCAAAAGAAACGCGGGTACGGGTAGAAGATTTTGAAAAAATCAAACCTAACGTTTTGCCTTCCAAATGATGATGTTTAATGCCGTTCTTTTTCTCGAATTTCAACTGATCGGCAAGGTTTAAAATTTCGCTGATTTCCTTTTTGGATAAATCCATCAATTTCAATAAATGTTTCATTCTGCTATCACTTCCTTCAAAATTTGTATTGCTTTTTTCAACTGCCGTAAGGGAATATTGAGCGCGGGCAACAACCGAACTTTATTTTTCGCCTTGATGACCAACACGCCCCGTTCCATACATTTTGCAATGATTTCCGATGCGTCTTTTTCACACTCGATACCAATCATCAGCCCTTTGCCTGAAATGCTGACAACCCCTTTTGCTCCGCTAAGTTCGTTAAAAATATATTCGCTCTTTTCCCGAACGCCTTTCAACAGCGTTTCGTCCAAACGGTTGATAATGCTAAGCGCCCCTGCGCAAGCCACGGGATTGCCGCCAAACGTCGAACCGTTCAATCCTGCCGTAAACAAATCCTGCGCGCGCGCGCCAAGCAGCGTTGCGCCGATAGGCAAACCGCCGCCCAACCCCTTCGCCGTCGTTACCACGTCGGGAACGATTCCATATTGCATATACGCGTACAGCGAACCCGTCCGCCCGTTGCCCGTCTGTACTTCGTCCACAATCAACAGCATATCTTCCGTTTTTGTGAATTCTGCAAGAGCGGTTACGTAATCGGGGTCTAACGCCATAACGCCACCCTCGCCTTGAACCAGCTCTATCATCACCGCGCAACAGTTATGGGTTTTGGCAAGCGTTTTTACTTCGTCCAAATCGTTCGCCGTTGCGTAAACAAACCCCTCGGTCATAGGCGTAAAATGTTCGTGGAACACGTCCTGTCCCGTTGCGGAAAGGGTGGTAATCGTTCTGCCGTGAAAACTGTTTTTTAAAGTGATGACGGTGTAACAATCCTTGCCTTTTTTCAATTCGCCGTACTTTCTTGCAGCTTTAATAGCGCACTCGTTCGCCTCCGCGCCCGAATTGGAAAAAAAGACTTTTTTCATACCCGTCTTTTCGCACAGCGTTTGCGCCAACAGCGCGCAAGGTTCGCTGTAATACAAGTTGGACGTATGCTGAATTTTATCAAGCTGTGCAACGACCGCCGCTTTCCATTCGTCGTCAGCTATTCCAAAGGAATTGACGGCAATGCCCGTGCCGAGGTCGATATATTCCTTACCCGTTTCGTCGCATACGAGCGAGCCTTTTCCCCCCACGAGTTGCACGGGAAACCGCGCGTACGTATTTGCGATATATTGTTTGTCAAGTTCGATAACGTTCATAATTCTTTCTCTTTTATTTTATCTTTTGCCCCGACGTAAACATTGTACCCAAGCCCTCGTCGGTGAGGATTTCGATCAAAATGGCGTGCGGTACGCGTCCGTCCAAAATGAACACTTTTTCCACGCCACGACGGATTGCCTCGATACAGCAGTTGATTTTTGGAATCATACCGCCGCTGATAACGCCGTCGCGAATGAGTTTGGGCGCGTCGGAAACGTACACTTTGGGAATGAGCGTGGCGGGGTCGTCTTTATCGCGCAACAATCCGACGATATCCGTCATAGAAATCAAACATTCCGCTTTCAATTCCCCTGCGATACGCGCAGCTACGGTGTCCGCGTTGATGTTGTAGGTGTTGCCGTCCAAATCGTAGCCTACCGTGGAAATGACGGGGATATACCCCTTTTCCAATACGTCCAAAATGGGCGAAACGTTGACGTCGGTAATCTCTCCGACAAAACCCAAGCGTTCGTCCACTTTTTTCGCGCGAATCATATGCCCGTCCATACCGCAAAGCCCAATGGCTTTGCCGCCTTTGCATTGCAGTTGGTTGACGAGATTTTTATTTACTTTGCCCGCCAAAACCATTTGCACGATATCCACCGTTTCTTGGTCGGTTACCCTAAGCCCGTCTAAAAATTCTGATTTTTTTCCAATTTTACCCAACATTTCGGTAATTTCAGGACCGCCGCCGTGTACCAACACGACCTTAATACCAATCAAGGACAAAAGGACGATATCACCCATCACCGCCTCTTTCAGTTCCTCGTTAATCATTGCGTTTCCGCCGTATTTAACGACGATAATTTTATTGTAATATTTTTGAATATACGGCAACGCTTGCGTTAAAATTTCCGCGCGTTGCGCCGTCGTCGTTTTAATCATTTCTTCCATATTATTTTCCTTTTAAAAAAGTGTTCTTGGTTTCTCTTTGAACGAGCTGTCGGCTATGCCGACTGAGGGGTTTAACTCCTTCCACCACTTTGTGGTCCCCCTTCCTCTAAGAGGCAGGCTTTTTTAGCAAACCTAACAAAGCATATCGACGCATATTCTTTGTTTTAAGTGCGGTAATCGCCGTTGATTTTCACATACTCATACGTCAAATCGCAGCCCCAAGCCGTCGCTTTGCCGTCGCCGTCGCCAAGCGTGATTAAAATTTCAATCTCGCTTTCCATCAACACTTCTTTGGCTTTTTCCTCAGAGAAGTCTATGCCTGCTCCGTTTTCACATACGACGATTACGCCTTTGTTAGAACGGAACGCAACGCCCACTTTGTTGACGTCCACGTCTGCGCCCGAATATCCAATAGCGCACAGCACCCGTCCCCAATTTGCGTCTGCGCCGAACATAGCCGCCTTTAAGAGCGACGAACAAACGACGGATTTTGCCACCGTTTTTGCCGCCGCCGTATCTTTTGCGCCACAAACTTTACATTCCAGCAATTTGGTAGCTCCCTCGCCGTCGCCTGCAATTCCGCGGCAAAGATAGGTCGTAACCGCGTTAAGCGCCTCGCAAAAAGCGTCGTAATCCGCGCCCTCCGTTGTAATTTCAGCATTTTCCGCCATACCGTTGGCAAGCACCGACACCATATCGTTGGTCGACGTATCGCCGTCTACACTAATCATATTAAACGAGTCTTGGATATCTGCCGACAACGCTTTTTGCAACATTGCCGACGAAATCGCGCAGTCCGTCGTTACGAATACGAGCATCGTTGCCATATTGGGATGAATCATACCGCTGCCTTTGGCAATACCGCCGATACGGCAGGTTTTACCGCCGATAAAAAATTCAAACGCAATTTCTTTGGGTTTTACGTCCGTGGTCATAATCCCCTCGCAAGCCAAATGGCTGTAATCGCCCAAGCCTGCAACCAATTCGGGAATCCCCTTTTGAATGGGTGTAATATCCAAAGGCTGACCGATAACGCCCGTGGAGGCAACCACGACGTCTTTTTTATCGATTTTGAGCGCATTTGCCAACAATTCACAGGTCTTTTCTGCAATTTCAATGCCGTTTGCATTGCAAGTGTTGGCGTTGCCGCTGTTGCAAATCACCGCTTGCGCTTTGCCGTCCGCTATGTTATTTTTCGTAACGGTCAACGGCGCGCCTTTGACGAGGTTTGTCGTATACGTAGCCGCCGCGCTGGCAATCTTTTCGCTGTAAATAAGCGCCAAATCACGTTTGGTTTTGTTTTTGCGAATACCGCAATGTACGCCGTTTGCGGTAAAACCTTTTGCGGCGCAAACGCCGCCTTTAATCTGTTTTAACATATCTTTTTCCTTTTTTAAACTGTTTTCAAAGTTCTAATCCCGTCGTTTTCTCTACGCCCATTACCATATTCATACATTCCACAGCCGCGCCTGATGCGCCTTTGCCGAGGTTGTCGTACCCTGCAATCAGCAAAATCCGTTCGTCATTTCCCAAAACGCTGATACGCATACTGTCTTTTCCCGACAACGCCGCGCCCGATATAAATCCCTCGTCGTCCAACGTTTCGGTATATTTTACGATTTTGCCCGTATATTTTTCCGCATACAAAGCCTTGATATCGTGAATATTACCACCTTGTAACATATTCGCAAACACAGGCACGGTAACCGTCATACCGCTGTAAAAATTAGACACAATCGGACAGAAAATCGGCGCGTTGTTCAAGCCCGTAATCGCTTTCATTTCTTTTAAATGCTTGTGCTGTTGTCCCAAAGCGTACTGCCGAGGCGCGTCCAAAAGCGGACTGCGGTTTTCCTCTTCGTATTGCGCTATCATTTTCTTTCCGCCGCCTGAATAGCCCGTAATCGAATGACACGTGAGCAAAGCGTCGGGTTTTAAAAGCCCTGCCTCAACCAACGGATACGTCAATGCGATAAATCCGCTTGCGTGGCAACCGGGAACGGCTATCCGTTTCGATTCCAACAATTTTTGTTCGTGCAAAGGGGACAATTCAGGAAATCCATACGCCCAATCGGGCAACGTTCTATGCGCGGTAGATGCGTCAATCACCGTAACAGCAGGATTTTCCACCATTGCAACCGCCTCGCGCGCCGCGTCGTCAGGCAAACATAAAAACGCAATATCCACGCTGTTTAACATTTCCTTTCTCGCCGCTGTGTCTTTTCGCTTTTCTTCTCCAAGCGTTAAAATTTTTATATCTTCGCGCGCGGACAAACGTTCGTAAATCCGAAGCCCCGTCGTGCCTGCGCTGCCGTCAATAAACACCGTTTTCATTGCTTTTCCAATTCCTCTCTCACCCATTTTACTTGCGCCAACACCGATTTGGGCGAAGCTCCGCCTGCCGAGTTGCGTTTTCCTACGCACGTTTCCAGGGAAATTTCTTCATATAAATCGTTTTCAAACAAATCGCTGTATTTTTTATATTCGTCCAAAGGATAGGTATCCAAAACACAATCCTTTTTGATACATTCCGCAACGATCGTGCCGACAATTTTATACGCCGCGCGGAACGGCATACCCTTTTTGGTCAAATAATCGGCAAGGTCGGTGGCGTTGATAAAGCCCTTTTGCGCCGCTTTATAGGTAACGTCTGCGTTCACTTTCATCGTGGCTATCATAGGCGTAAACACTTCCAAACACATCACCACCGTATCAATCGAATCAAAAATTGCCTCTTTGTCCTCTTGCATATCTTTGTTATACGCCAAAGGCAAACCTTTTAACGTCGTGAGCAGCGCCATCAAATTGCCGTATACACGCCCCGTTTTGCCTCGAACAAGTTCTGCCATATCGGGGTTTTTCTTTTGAGGCATAATCGACGAACCCGTAGTGTACGAATCGTCCAATTCGATAAATTTAAATTCCCAACTCGACCACAAAATAATTTCTTCGGAAAATCTGGAAAGGTGAGTCATTAAAATAGCAAATGCGCTCATCAATTCCAAACAGAAATCCCTGTCGGAAACGCCGTCGATACTGTTTTGCGTAACCCCGTCAAAGCCCAATTTTTCCGCAACGAACGCGCGGTCGGTGGGGTACGTCGTTCCCGCTAAGGCACAACTGCCCAAAGGCGAATAGTTCATACGCTTTACCGCGTCCTCAATACGCCCCATATCCCGAAGTAACATCATAGAATACGCCAACAAATGATGCCCAAACGCAATGGGCTGCGCGCGTTGTAAATGAGTATACCCTGGCGCAATCACCTTGGCGTTTTCTTCCGCTTTGTCCGTTATCACTTGAACGAGGCGTTTGACAAGCGAAACAATCTCCGCCGCCTTATCTCGTAAGTACAACCGAATGTCCAGCGCAACCTGGTCGTTTCTGCTACGCGCGGTGTGCAATTTTTTCCCTGCGTCGCCGATACGCTTGGTCAGTTCCGCCTCCACGAACATATGGATATCTTCCGCATTTTCGTCAAACGTCAAAGCCCCATTATTTAAATCGTTTAAAATGCTCTCTAACCCGTCCAGAATTTTTTCCACGTCCTCTTTCGCCACAATCCCCTGTTTTTCCAGCATCATTGCGTGCGCCATCGAACCGCGTATATCCTGCGCGTACATTCTGCAATCAAAGCGTATGGACGAATTGAAATCGTCCGCTTTTTTATCAAGGGCTTTTTCAAACCGCCCTGCCCACATTTTTTCCATACTTTTAAAAACACGCTTTGCCTACCGCAAGTTGCGATAGGCAAACATTCCTTTATCGTTTATAATTTACTTGTTGTTTTTTTGATTTACTTGCGCTTGCACCTTGATAGGCAACCCGAACAATTCGATAAAGCCTTTCGCGTCCGCTTGGTTATAAACGTGATCTTCGCCAAACGTCGCAATTTCTTCCGAATACAGCGAATAATCGCTCCACGCGCCCGCTTTGATGATATTGCCCTTATACAACTTCAAACGCACTTTACCCGTTACGTTTTCTTGCGTCTTATCCACAAACGCCGTCAACGCCTCGCGAAGTGGCGTAAACCATTGTCCGTTGTACACAAGCTCTGCAAAGCATACCGACAATTCCTGTTTTTTATGCGCCGTATATTTATCCAAACACAGAGTTTCCAAATAGCTGTGCGCTGCGTACAAAATTTCACCGCCCGGTGTTTCGTATACGCCGCGACATTTCATACCAACCAAACGGTTTTCTACGATATCCAAAAGTCCTATACCGTTTTCTCCGCCCAATTTGTTTAATTGCAAAATGATATCTTTCGCGCTCATTTTCTTTCCGTCGAGCGCAACGGGTTTACCCTTTTCAAAATCGAGCTCTACGTACGTGGGTTTGTCGGGCGCTTGCAAAGGCGAAACGCCCATTTCCAAAAAGCCTTTCTTTTCATACAAAGGTTCGTTACCTGCGTCTTCCAAATCCAAGCCTTCGTGGCTCAAATGCCAAAGGTTTTTATCCTTGGAATAGTTGGTTTCACGATTGATTTTCAAAGGCACGTTGTGCGCCTCTGCATACTCGATTTCTTCCTCACGGGATTTAATCGACCATTCGCGCCAAGGGGCGATAATGTGCATATCGGGCGCAAACGCCTTAATCGTCAATTCAAAACGAACTTGGTCGTTCCCTTTACCCGTACAGCCGTGGCAGATTGCGTCCGCGCCCTCTTTCTTGGCTATTTCCACGATACGCTTTGCAATCACAGGACGCGCAAACGACGTACCCAACAAATATTCTTCGTATTTTGCGCCTGCTTGCATAGTGGGAATGATGAAATCGTCCACGAATTCGTCCGTCAAATCTTCCACGTACAATTTTGACGCGCCCGTTTTCAACGCCTTTTCTTCCAAGC
>JAFTPE010000007.1 GCA_017463425.1 Clostridia bacterium
ACCCGTTTACGGGTAGCAAGAATAACAAGGCATAAAAAGACAGCCGCTTTAGCGGCTGCCTGAGATTGTTTGCGGTTGGTAAATCTTTCAATGAGCCTTTAGGCTCAGCCAGTATTATGCCCTTGAAGGGCCAGTGCATACCACCAGTTCAACTGGTGGTTTTGATTTTACTACGCAGTCAACAAAGAAGGGAGTTTTAGGGGAAATAATGCGCAAACAGAATCATATTTTTAAAGATTCTTTTTTTGCTGGCGCTTGACACATAAAAACGTATAGTGTATAATTATAGGTAATAAGGAGATGAAAGAGTTAGCTTATGATAAAAACGTCTATTAGATTTTTTGACGATATTCCTGTTCGTGCAGTTTGGGATGAAGAAACTTCCAAATGGTGGTTTTGTGCTGTGGATATTGTAGAAGCATTAACAGGAAGTAGGGTGCCAAGAAAATATTGGAATGCTTTAAAGAATAGAAAGTCGCAGTTGTCCACAATTTGTAGACAACTGAAATTATCTGCTCGAGATGGTAAAACCTACCTTACTGACGTGATCGATGATAGTGGGGTAAATATGGCATTAGCCGTGATTCATAGTAAGAAGGCATCAATTTTTCTCAAGTGGATGCAAACGATGGGTACGTCCATTGATGAACAAAGCAAACAAAAGGCGTATTCACTATTTGAAGACGGAGTGATTAACGACATTGAGGTTGGAACAATCAAGGGATTGCGACAAATTCACGCTTATATTTTTGGCGGACTGTATGATTTTGCGGGGCAAATACGGACGGTCAATATTAGCAAGGGCGGCTTCATGTTTGCAAATGCTCTGTATTTGGATGAAACATTACAAATGATTGAAGAAATGCCCGAAAAAACATTTGAGCAAATAGTGAAAAAGTATGTCGAAATGAATATCGCTCATCCTTTTCGAGAGGGTAATGGGAGAACAACAAGAATTTGGCTTGATTTAATTTTAAAAAAGAACGTGTCGAAATGCGTAGATTGGAGTCAAATTGATAAGAAAGATTATTTGGATGCTATGCGAAAAAGCGTGGCGGATACAAATTGGATTTTTGAGCTTTTGCAAAATGCGTTGACGGACAAGATTAATGATAGAGAAATTTTTATGAAGGGTATCGACTATTCGTATTATTATGAAGAGGAATAATCTCCTAAAATTGGTTAAATAGAATTTTTTAGGACGCTATCATTGCTTCAAAAATATCTTTTAAAAACAAATTCATTTTGGGACAGAATTGGGACAGTAAACGCTGAAAGCCTTTAAAATAAAGGCTTTCGGCGTTTCGTTAATAGGGTTCGAGTCCCTTTGGTTGCACCAGGAAAGAGCTGTGATTTTGTATCAAAATCACAGCTCTTTTCAATGAAATTTATGCCTGTCAGCATAAGTGAGATAAGGCGCTATAATAAATGTTGAGATATTTTTCTCAACATTTATTATAGAACCAAAAGAAAATGTTTTAAATGCAAAGAAAAAGATTTTTTATAATCAAATTATTACATTATTTCCGTTTGAGTCCTTGACAGAAAATGATTTATGCGGTATAATTATACGTAAAGAAACAGACGTTTGTTTTTTTGTTTTGATTGTAAAATAGGAACATCAAACGCTTAAAAAGAGTAAAAAAAGGAGATAGAAACTATGCAAATGACGTTTCGGTGGTACGGCGAAGGAAATGACCGTATTAAATTGTCGGATATAAAACAAATTCCCGGCGTAGACGGAATTGTTTGGGCTCTGCACGATAAAATGCCTGGTGAAATTTGGGAAGAAAGCGAAATTGCGAAGGTAAAAGCGCAATGCGACGAATACGGCTTTAATATTGACGTTGTGGAATCGGTGAACGTGCACGACGATATTAAAATCGGTTTGCCTACGAGAGATACATATATTGAAAATTATAAACAGACGATTAAAAATCTTTCCAAATTTGGCGTGAAAGTAATTTGTTACAACTTTATGCCCATTTTCGACTGGACAAGAAGCGATTTATTCCACCCTGTGGGCGACGGTTCGACGGCATTGTTCTATCAAAAGAATATGATTCAAGACGATTACAATGCAATGGCAAAGTATATCCTTGATTTCACGGAAAAATACAATATGACGTTCCCTGGTTGGGAGCCTGAGCGTATGGCGAAATTGGACGAATTGTTCAAGGCGTACGAGGGGGTAACCAAGGAAAAATTATGGGCAAATTTGCAGTATTTCCTCGAAGCGATTATGCCCACCTGTCGCGAATGTGATATTAAAATGGCTATCCATATGGACGATCCTCCTTGGGATATTTTCGGGTTGCCTCGCCTTTTGGTTGACGAACCGAGTATTGATAGATTTTTGAAAATGGTGGATGATCCGTACAACTGCTTGACGCTTTGTTCAGGCAGTTTGAATGCAAATCCCAACAACGACGTTGCGGCAATCGTACGTAAGCATTGCGATAGAATTGCGTTTGCGCATATTCGTAACGTAAAACATTTTGAAAACGGCGATTTTTCCGAGGCAAGCCACCGTGATTGCGACGGCGATACGGGCATTTTGGAAATATTGCGCGCATACCACGATTGTGGTTTTAAAGGCTATATTCGTCCCGACCATGGAAGGCATCTTTGGAATGAAGGCCCGGGTACGGTACGTCCTGGATACGGTTTGTATGACAGAGCGCTTGGGATTATGTATATGCTTGGCGTTTGGGATACGTTGGAACGCGCGGCGAAAAAATAAAAATCAGTTTGATGGATAAAAGGAGATAAAATATGAAAACGAATGTATTGAATACCGATTTAACGGGAAAAGTTGCGGTTGTTACGGGCGCGGGTGGCGTGCTTTGCAGCTATTTTGCAAAAGTGCTTGCTCGCGCAGGTGCAAAAGTTGCATTGTTGGATCTTAACGAAGAGGCTGCAAAAGCGTTTGCGGAAGAAATCGTAGCGGAGGGGGGCGTGGCAAAAGCGTATGCTTGCAACGTTTTAGATAAAGATATTTGCTACGCAGTTGCGGAACAGGTAGAAAAGGATTTGGGTAAATGCGACGTTTTAATTAATGGGGCAGGCGGAAACAATCCCAAGGCGACCACGGATAAAGAATATTTTGAACTTGGCGACATTGACGCAGATACCAAGAGCTTTTTTGACCTTGACGCAAGTGGCGTAGGCTTTGTGTTTAACCTCAATTTCTTGGGGACGTTGATTCCCACGCAAGCGTTTGCTCGTCAAATGGTAGGGCGTGAAGGCTGTAATATTTTGAATATTTCGTCTATGAACGCATATACGCCGTTGACGAAGATTCCCGCTTATTCGGGCGCGAAAGCCGCAATTTCTAATTTCACGCAATGGCTTGCCGTACATTTTTCTAAAGTGGGTATTCGTGTGAATGCGATTGCTCCTGGATTCTTCTCGACCAAGCAGAATGCAAAATTATTGTGGAATGACGACGGTACGCCTACGGCAAGAACGGGTAAAATTTTGGCGGCTACGCCTATGGGTAGATTTGGCGAAACGGAAGAATTAGAGGGCGGTTTGTTGTTCTTAATCAATGACAAAGCGGCTGGGTTTATTACGGGCGTCGTATTGCCTATTGACGGTGGTTTTTCCTCCTATTCGGGTGTATAAAGTTTATCAAGCTGCCTACCAGGTGCGAGATGAAATTGCTACGTGCGGGGCAGGTATGAATTGAATTTAAAACCTCGACAAACCGAAAACGGTTTTGTCGAGGTTTTTTCTATGTAAAAACACCTTTTTTATTCGTTGAGAATACAATATATAGTGGAACAAATAAAACATAGGAGAATAAGCTATGTGTTTTAATAATTATGCTAATGGTTATTCAGGAAACGGAAACGATACTGAATGGAGATGCAATCGTTGTGGCGCAACCTGTGGTTGCAACAACGTATGCTCGTCGTGTGGATGTTGTCTTGTAGGACCTCGCGGTCCACAAGGTATACCAGGCAGACAAGGACCGGTAGGTCCAATTGGTCCTGTTGGGCCTCAAGGCGAGGTCGGTCCTGCCGGCCCTCAAGGTGAAGTCGGTCCTGCTGGCCCTCAAGGCGAAGTTGGTCCTGCTGGCCCTCAAGGTGAGGTCGGTCCTGCCGGCCCTCAAGGCGAAGTCGGTCCTGCTGGCCCTCAAGGCGAAGTTGGTCCTGCTGGCCCTCAAGGTGAAGTCGGTCCTGCCGGCCCTCAAGGTGAAGTCGGTCCTGCCGGCCCTCAAGGCGAAGTCGGTCCTGCTGGCCCTCAAGGCGAGGTTGGTCCTGCCGGCCCTCAAGGCGAAGTCGGTCCTGCTGGCCCTCAAGGGCCTCAGGGAGAACCGGGGGTAATTACTCCTGCGGCAGCGGTGGCAGATGCCGTGGCAACAGATGCAACGCCAACGTCAAACGCTGAAAAAATCAATGAACTTCTTGCATCGCTCCGTGCGGCAGGATTTCTTGAAACCTAAACGAAAAAAAATCCCGAAGTCTTTACACTTCGGGGTTTTTGTTTTACGTAATTTTCAATTATTCACCTTTGAAAGGGAGAAGGGAGGTAATTCTTGCGCGCTTAATCGCTTTTGCAAGCAATCTTTGGTGCGCAGCGCACGTACCGCTCATTCTACGAGGGATGATTTTTCCGCCTTCCGTGATAAATTTCTTCAAACGGTTGATATCTTTGTAATCAATCGCGTCCAATTTTTCTTGGCAGAACATACAAACCTTTTTACGAGGCGCTTTCTTATATACCTTTTTTACGGGTGCTTTTTCTTCCATAATTCGTTACTCCTTTAATTATTTGGTCTTTCTGTAAATCAGAAAGGAATGTCGCTGTCGTCGTCCATTGCTTGAAGCGTGGGCTTCTTTTTAGGAGCGGCAACGCGAGGCGCGTCGGCAACGTCGTCAAACGAATCGCCTGCATTTTTCGGGGTCAAGAATTCGATATCTTGAACGATAATGTCCACAGCGGTACGTTTTACGCCTTGGTTATCCTCGTAGTTACGCAGTTGAATACTGCCGCCTACGGCAACCTTATTGCCTTTTTTGGTGTAACGCGCAATCGTTTCAGCCGTCGCGCGCCAAGCGGTACAATTAAAGAAGTCCGTTTGACGTTCGCTGTCTTGAGAAGCATAATTTCTGTTGACTGCAATAGCAAAATGACAAACCGCAACGCCAGAGGCGGTTTCGGTCAGTTCAGGGTCGCGCGTTAAGTTTCCGATTAAAAATACTTTGTTCATAGAATCACCAATTTAGTTTAACTTTGTAATCAAGCGTCTTACAACGTCTGCGTCAATACCCGCAATACGTTTCAGCTCTTCAACTACCTTGCCGTCTGCTTCAAACGTCATAAGGACGAAGTACGCTTCGTTCTTAAACTTGATGGGATATGCGGTTTTCTTCGTACCCCATTTGTCCGAACCTGCAACTGCGCCACCCATCGAAGTTACGATATTTTCAAACTTCGCGATTTTGGCTTCTTTTGCTTCTTCGGTCAAGTCGTTGTTGAGCAAGTAGAGCATTTCGTATTTAGCCATACTTTTTTCACCTCCTGGTCTTATTCGGCACGTTTTTTCAACGTGCAAGGTTAAAATCGGCTGATTTACAGCCGTATACAATGATTATATCCTATTTGTTAAAAATAGTCAATCATTTTTTACGCTTTTTTCCAAGAATTGCAATTTATTTTGTCGAAAAACGGAAAAGGGGAAAACAATCGTTTTCCGCCTTTTCAAAGTTGCGTTTTAAGTTGTTTGATTTTACGCACCAGCAAGATTGTCAAATAAGCAGAAGATTACGTCCAAATATTCCATCATTTCCACAACGGTAAGGTCGCCTACCTTTAAATCTCCGCCTTGAGCTGATGTAATGCGTGTTTGAATATTTGAGTGTGCATCTGTAAAAGGAAGTGGAATATCGTTTCCGTAGATTTTAATTGTCGTCAACACTTTTCTGTTTAACGTTTCATTGCTAAGTCCTGTAATCATTCCGTCGTTGGAAAGGTCGTTTAAGGTTGCTTTCATCATATTCGCTTTCATATTTTCAACGAGAGCGTTCATTTCCGTCAATTTATATTCTTTTTCAGCGCCTGTATCTGAATCTTTGTCCGTCAACAGATATTTCCACGTGCCTTTTAATACTTTGGTTTGCGCCGTAGAGTCTACGTAAATTTCATCAGCAAACACTTGTTGGAATGTCAAATTTTCAACGGCAGAGGGGATATTGCTGATTTTTTCGTTTTGTACGTGCTTGAAGAATTTGTTTCCGCTTACGGCGCTTTCGCCTAAAATATCCACCAAGGTAAGGCGGTCTTTTATTTTGGAAATCAACGAATTATTGCCCGTCAACGCGCTTACCGTGTTCGGTTCGTATTTAACTTCGTTTCCGTTTGAATCTTTCAAATAATAAATGGTAGCTTGCGTTCCGTCAACGGTATCAATCGTACCAAGCGAAGTCGAAACCAACGTATACGTTTTTCCGTCCTCCGTATACGAAGTCGTGCCGCTGAGCGTTCCGTTTAATACTTCTCCGTATTCGTTATACGCTTTGTTGTTTGCAACGCAAACGCGTCTGTTTAACGGCGTTACGGTTGAACCGGTCAAATTGTAATGTACGCCTTTTTTACCGTAGAGGATATACATAGTAATCGAATCGCTCGTATCTGCGTTTTCAAGCAAATCAGAAAGATAAATTTCGTCAAACAGCGCAGAAGGATCGGCAGAAAAATCATTCAAGGTTTTAACGTTGCCCAAAGGTTTGATTTTTGCGTTCGCTCCCGTTCCTACAATTTCGTAATCTACGCCTTCCTTACCGTATGCAAGGGCTTTAAGGAGAGGTTTTGAGGTTGCGGTAACGTTCAACGCGTCGCCCAAAGACAAACTGTTGATTAAATTGCCGCTGTTGTCGCCTTGCATTTTTTCAATCGTGCGGGGGAATTTCCCAGGTTTGCAAACGATTTTCGCGTTTTCGCCCGTACCTACAATGTCGTAATCGACGTATTCCGTGCCGTATGCAAGCGCAATCATAACGCGGTGCGAGGAGGGTTTTACGTCCAATGCGTCCGCAATATAAATGCCTTTAATCAGCTTGTCTGCGCCGCTTTGCAACGCTCCAACCGTCGTCTTTTGATACAGAACAGGCGTCGTTTTTGCCGCGTCTTCGTATGCGTAGTACGCCGTAACGCCGTCTTTGGTTTCGTTAAAAACGTATTCTACGCGCGTAGAAGGGTTGCCGTCTGTATTCGTTTCAGTAAAAGTCAACGTCGTAACACCGTTGCTTGAGCCTTTTGTGCAAGAAACCTCAGCGCCGTGGTTATCCAATACTTTTGTTCCGTCAAAATAATAACGGACTTGTTTCATTTGACAAGATTTCGTGCCGTCGGAATTTGTGATAACGTCGTATCGGTCGGACCCGTACGCAAGCGCGCAAATCATACGATTGGCAGGGTCTACGTTTTCAAGCAAATCGTCCAACGTCAACGTTTCAATAATTTCTCCCATCGAATTTCCGTTCATCAAATCGGAAATGGTTTTCGGCGGGGTAAGAGGTTCGATAATATCGTTTCCGTGTTCGTCTTTTACGATTACGTAATCTTTGCCTTTCACACCGTAAGCAAGGGTTAGGAGCAAGGGGTTGTCGTCAGGGGTTAAACCCATTGTTTCGCCCAATTCGATATTATTCAAAGCCGCAGAGGGGCTAAGCCGTAAGATGCCAATCGTTGTTTCTTGATATAAACAAGGCGTGGTTTTTTCTTGGTCTTCATACCCGTAATAAATGGGGTGTCCGTCCGCGGTTGTAATCGTTTGATTGTCAGCATTTGTTTTGGTGTAGATATAATGAGATACCGTTTTTTCTTCACCGTGCGAATTTACTTCGGTAATCGTCAATTTATAGCCGCCGTTTTCCACTGCAACCAACTCGTCATATTCCAATACGTGTTGTCTGTCGTCGTGCAATTCTCCGTCTACTAAGGTGTAATATCTTTGCGCCATTTTAATCGTGCGGTTTTCACCTTCGCCATCGATATACCAACGAGAAGAAGGACCGTAACAAAGTTCGCGTACCAATCGCGAGCTTTCGTCCGTGGAATCAAGGTCCACAGGCATAATAATACTAAGGGGGAGAGTACCTGCAATGTTTTCAAATCCAAGTTCTTTAATTTCGCCAATCGTCAGTTTGCTGCCGTCTTCTTTATGTAACGCGCTGTCCGTCAAATTGTCTACGGTTACGTTTAAAGAAGCCAAAAGGTCAACCACGTAAATATCGTCCAATTTCCGAACGACGTATTCGCCAAGGGTTTCCGTGTCAGAGCCGTCAGGCTTTTTAAACGGCTTGCCCATCATTTCTTCGGTGTCTAATACGAGCGCGTATTCTTTACCGAATTCAACGAGGTCGTCCACGGTATCTTTGACTTTTGGAGAAATGTCGTTCAACGTTTTCAGCGAGCCTCTTCCTGCTGCAATTTCGTTAATGGAATCCGCTATGCCTCCAATCAAATCTTGCAAGGTGCCTTTTGCGTATGTATCCGTCAAATATTCCGTTAAAACCAACTTTGTGCCAGCCAAACCGTTTACCGTGTCCACGACGGAATTTAAAGGTTGCGTAACGCCCCAATATCCAAGGGCTGCCACACCGCCGAACGCGCCGACAAAACCGAGAATAATACCCAATAAAAGAGCCACGACTTTGCCGATAAAACCACGCGAACGTTGTTCGAGAGGATCGGGAGAGTGGTGTTCGTTTAATTCTCTGTCTAATTCGATATCAAAATCATTCATATCGATTGTTTACCTCCGTCATTATCAATACAAAAGCGTTACACTCTTGCGATATCGTTTCGATTTTTTTTATCGAGTATATCCGCAAAAGGTCGCTTTTCGGGAATTTTACTTTTCGTACTTTACATTATATACTATAAAAGGGAAAAAATCAAGCGTTTCAAAGAGAAAACGCGGAAAAAATAAACGACAACGTAAAAAAGTTGCCGTTTGTTTTTGGTATTTTTGGAAAGGGCTTCCATTGTAAAATCGGGGTTAATAAAGAGGGATTGTATCAAGGAAAATAACGTCGTCGCGGTCTGCGGCTTCGCCTTCAGCCAAAACGAATGCTTTTTTATGTAAAATGCCGCCTGCTTTTTTCACCAATTCTTCCAAACCTTGCAAGGACGCGCCCGTGGAAACAACGTCGTCTACAATGCCCACTTTTTTGCCTTTTAACAAATCAGCGTCGTGTTTGGAAAGATATAATTTTTGTTCTTTTCCCGTCGTGATAGAGGATTGAATAACGATTTCAATACCGTCTTGCATATACAATTTTTTGCTCTTTCTCGCTACGGCGTAATATCTTTGTCCCAATTCTCTCGCTACGCAATGGGTGAGCTGTAATCCTTTGGACTCTGCTGTGATTAACACTTCGCAATCGCTCAATTTTTTTGCCAACGATTTTGCGCAACGTTCGGTTAATTCGCTGTCGCCGTGAAGATTGAAAAAGGCAATCCCAACGCCGTTAGGCAGGGTGAGAATGGGCAGTTGCGCTTCAAATCCGTCGATATGAATGGTATGGTATTTCATTTGTCGTTCTCCTTTTTTGATTCGTCGATCGAATCACCGTTTCTATTGTAACACATTTTTTAAAAAATGTAAACGTTTCAAGGGTAATTTTTTATTTTTTTGTTTTTAATTGTAAATGTAAGCGCATAGGCAAACGATTGTTGACTTTTTTTTGCGGTTATGGTAAAATATTTGTTGAAATAAAGTTGGTAAGATAAAGGGGGAGCGCGTGAACGAGATTACAGAAATTACGCCGCAAGTAAAGGATAAGAGGCGTTGTAATATTTACGTGGACGGGCGGTTTTATTGTGGGTTGACGTTGGAGGCGACGGTGAAAAATCGCTTGAAAGTAGGACAGATTATCGACCCTGAAAGGTTGTCTGAAATTCAGTTGGAAAGCGAGCGCAATACGGCGTTTGATAAGGCGCTTACGCATATGTCTGCTACGCAAAAAACAGAAAAGCAAATGCGGGATTTTTTGCAAAAAAAAGGCTACCTTTCCGCTGTGGTCGAGTACGTGATTGAAAAATTGCATTCGTATAATTTTTTAAATGACGGCGAATATGCAGAAAGTTACGTCGAGAGCGCGGCAAAGCGTAAAGGCGGGCGGTTGATTCGTATGGAACTTAGGAAAAAAGGGGTGTCCGACGAGAAAATAGACAACGCTTTGGGTGGTTTGGATGAGGAGAGAGAAATTCAAACGGCGAGAGAGATATTGCAAAAATATATGCGAGGGAAAACGTCGGATACAGAAACGTTGCAAAAGGCGTTTCGTTATTTGATGGGAAAAGGCTTTGATTATGAAATTATCAAGAGCGCGTTAAAGGCATACGGCGATTGCGAGGAAGATTGAAAGGGATAGGGCAGGTACGAGATGAATAAAAAAATAACGTGGGAAAGAAAGCATTTTGATTGTATTTCTTCTACGAACGAGTACGCCAAAGAGCGACGGTTGGAAAAGAAAAATTTAATCGTTACGGCAACGCGACAAACGGGTGGGAAAGGCACGAAAGGTAGGTCGTTTTCTTCCGAAAAAGGCGGGGTGTACTTGACAAAGCTCACTTTTTACGAAGATTTTGTCGCGAAAGAGGCGTTTAAGATTATGCAAAATGCAGCCGTGGCGGTGTGTGAAACGTTGGTTTTTTTTGGCTTGAAACCTTTGATTAAATGGCCGAACGACGTATACGTTTCCAATAAAAAAATATGCGGCATTTTAATAGAAAACACTTTTTCAGGGACGAACGTTTCTTCGTCTTTGGTTGGGATAGGACTCAACGTTTCCAACGCTTTACCCCAAGAATTGGAATCCATCGCGACTTCTATGTTTTTAGAAACGGGAATCGTTCAGAACGTAGACGAAGTTTGCGAAAAATTGATTGAGGAGTTGGATAAAGATCATAAGGAAGAAACGTATTTGTCATATATTGGGTATATGGGACGTGAGGCGAATTTGCTTATTGGAGATAAACGCGTACGTGGTAGACTTGTTTGTGTGGAAAATGACGGGAAATTGCGTGTGGAAACGGACGAGGGGGAACGGCTGTTTTCGGCGGCGGAAATCAGCGTACGGATTTAATAAGTAGGTGAGGAAAGACGGTATGTATATTTTAACGAACGGACAAATGCGAGAGGCGGATAAATATACCATTCGCGATTGCAATATGCAATCGCTTGTTCTTATGGAACGAGCAGGCGAGGCGCTTGCAAACGAGGCGGAAAAACTTGCGCCTAAAGGGAAAATCGTTTGCGTGTGTGGAGGTGGAAACAACGGCGGCGACGGGTTTGTATGCGCGCGGATTTTGTCGCGTCGCGGACGGGAAGTAGACGTATTGTTTTTTTCTGAAAAAACGTCTGAGGATTGTTTTACTAATTATAGTAGGTGGATAGAAGATGGGGGGCAGGTCTGCGACGACTTTATAAAAAACGTTTATGCTTTGGCGGTTGATTGTTTGTTTGGGACGGGGTTTCACGGTGGGTTGAACGGAAAGTACGCGCAAATTGCGCAAGAATTGAACGACGAAAAAAAACGCGGAATGAAAATTTTATCTGCCGATATTCCGTCGGGGGTAAACGGCGACAACGGGAGAGTGGAAACGGTGGCTGTGCAGGCCGACGTAACCTTATGCATCGGGGAGAGAAAATTGGGCGCGATTTTAAACGACGGAATCGATTACAGCGGAGAAATTGCTTGTGCGGATATTGGGATACGTTTACCGAAAAATACTTATGCGGAATTGTTGAATAAGGAGAGTATTTATCGCACGTTGCCTGAACGGAAACGCAATTCGCATAAAGGCGTTTATGGCAGGGCGGCTATCGTTGCAGGCAGCGCGCAATACACGGGCGCGGCGTATTTGTCGGCGGCGGCGTGTTTGCGTTCGGGGGTGGGGTATACCTCGTTATACGTGCCTCAAGACATTTTACCATACTACGTTTTAAAATTGCCAGAAGTGTTGTTATTTTCTTCAAACGAGGGGGACAGGTACGAGTTTAATGAAGAAATTATGAGGGGATTGCTTGTTTACGACAGTATTGCCTTTGGAATGGGTATGGGCGTTTCTATGGCGGTGGCGTTAGGTGTAAAATATTTGCTAGAACAGTTTACTGGTAGGCTTGTATTGGACGCGGACGCGTTAAACAGTTTGGCTGTATATGAGAAAGAAAACTTGCCAAAGCTGTTTCAAAATAAAAAATGCGACGTCCTTTTGACGCCGCACGTTAAAGAATTTTCAAGATTGTCGGGAAAAGCCGTACAAGAAATTTTAAACGACCCGATTCAAAAAACGCAAACGTTTGCGAAGGAATACGGCGTAAACGTTTTGTTGAAAAACGCCGTTTCGATTCTTTCCGACGGAGAAAGGATTGCAATCAGCGTTACGGGTACGTCAGGACAAGCCAAAGGTGGCAGCGGCGACGTGCTTTCTGGGGTGATTGCAGGGTTGTGCGCCTCAGGACTTTCCGCTTTTGACGGTGCGAAAGTTGCTGCGTATATTACGGGAAAAGCCGCGGAAATCGCGGCGGGGGAACTTGGCGAATATTCCCTTACGGCGACGGATTGTATCTCGCATTTGGGAAAAGCGTTTTTATTCGTATCCAAAAATGCGAACGACGGCGGCGAGAACGAGTAATATGCCCCCAAATAATAGATAATAATAAGCAAACGGAGTCAAAAGGGAGGCGAGCAAAATCAACGCGCCGCTGGTTAAAAAACGTTTTCCGTTTTGTTTGGAAAACCACAATTTCAAACGGTGCTTTGGTTTTTTTTGTCCGTTTTGGTCGCCGAGAAATACGTCGGGGATTGCGCACGCGTCTTTCACGAGAGCATAGACGTCCGCGCCTGTTTTCACCTCCACGTTTAGACGCTCGCATAATGTGTTTGCGGATTCGTCAATCTCCAAACAATACAACGTTTTTTGTTTGCTCGTTTTCAATCGTGAAAAAGCCGCAATTTCGTCTGCTGTTACAGGCTGAATGGTAAATTTTAGAAAATAGAAATTGGTTTTTGAATATAATTTCAGTTTTGCGAATCGAAAAACAGGTGTTTCCAAGCGTGAAGAAAGCGCGTTTTGAAAATATTTTGTCTTTTCCTCGTCGGAAAGTAGCGCTAAATGTAAAAACAACTTTTGTTTTTGCGCCTCGTCAGATTTTTTTAAGAAAAAATGTTTTCGTTTGCTTTGTAAAAACGCGCCGACTGCGCCGCTTGTCAACAATCCGCAAATCACGGACAGAATAAAGGCGAGCCATAAATCCATTCTAAGATAACGAAATAGGCATAACGTAAAAATAAAAAGTGTGAAAAATGCAAAAAATAAATCGGAAATAAACGCTGATTTTTTCATATCAAAATTTTTGACGGATTTTTTGCTTTTTAAACTTGATAAATTCAAAAAAATATATTATAATAAATGACAGAAAAGAAATGTTTAAGAAAAACGAGGTGGAAGGTTGCGAATAGCGGTATTTGGCGGGTCGTTCGACCCTGTGCATATAGAACATACGCGCATAGCCGCGGCGGCGATTGAGGAATTGCGCTTGGACAAGCTGGTCGTTATGCCTGCGCATATGCCGCCTCATAAACCAGGGAAAATTCTGTCGCCTGATTTCAATCGTTTGGAAATGTGTCGTTTGGCGTTTTCGGAACAACCGAACGTGGAAATTAGCGATTATGAGATGACGCGCGGCGGAACGAGTTATACCTATCTTACTTGTCAATATTTTCGTGAAAAATATCCAAATGCCGATATTTTTTGGTTGGTAGGAACGGATATGTTGCGTGATTTTCCTACTTGGAAAAACACGAGTGAGATTTTGGATTGCGTAACCTTGGCGGTTTGCGGTAGGACGGAAAAGGAAAATTGGTTGGAGAAAGAACGGGCGGATTTTTACGCTCGGTTTCAAAAAGAATTTGCTTTCGTTTCCTACAACGGCGCAGACGTTTCGTCTACGGAAATTCGTGTTTTGGCAGGGGCAGGTATGCCTTTAACGCCATTTGTTGAATCAAACGTGGAAAAATATATCCAAGAAAAAGGCTTGTATTATATTCCCAATGCCGATAGGGCGTTGAATTTGGAAAAGCCGCATAGAAAGGCGCACAGTATTCGTGTGGCAAATTTGGCGGCGGCGCGCGCCGTGTCCTTGCGAATGAATGAAAAACAGGCGATTGAGGCGGCGCTCTTTCACGATTGCGCAAAAAATTTAGAGGCGGATTCGCCGTATTTAAAAGAATTTTGCGCACCTTCAAAATGGGGAAAAGTGCCTGTGTCTGTGGTACATCAATTTGCAGGCGCATACGTTGCAGAAACGTTTTTAGGTGTGAAAGATGCCGACGTTTTGAATGCGATTCGATTTCACACCAGCGCAAGACCTAATATGAGCGAACTTGAAAAACTCATTTTTTTATCGGATATGTTGGAATCGGAACGCAGTTATGAAGGCGTAGACGAATTGAGAACGCTGTTTTGGGATAAGAACGGTTTAGACGTATGTTTGACGGAATCGCTTAGGCAAACGTTGTTGTTTTTAAAAGAAAAAGGCGGGGATATTTATCCCCTGACCCAAGCGGCGTATGATTACTATAAAAATAAATGTTAAAAAGGAGAAGAAATATGGCGGAAGTAACAAGTAAGGAATTGGCACTTGCCGTGTGTAAAGCGCTGGCGGATAAGAGAGGGAAAGATATCGTTGCAATGTACGTGCGTGAAAAAACGGACCTTTGCGATTATTTCGTATTGGCAAGCGGTAGCAATGCGCCGCAAATTCGCGCAATGGGCGAACGAGTGGAAGAACTCGTTGAACGGGATTTGGGGTTAGTGCCGTCCCGTACGGAAGGTGTGCGCGACGGACGTTGGGCTGTTGTGGATTACGGCGACGTGATCGTGCATATTTTTAACGACGAAACACGGCTTTTTTACCATCTTGAACGGCTTTGGGCGGACGGTGGCAACTTGGAAAAATTCAACGAGGAAACGGGCGAATTTGAGTTGACTGTATCGGAAAAATAATAAAACGTATATACCAGGTGCGCGTTGAATAAAAAACATTATTCGTTTCCGTCTTTTTTGAAACGGATTTCTTTGGGCGTGGAATAGTTGGGCTTTGCGCGCCTTTGTTTGCGTTCTACAATATAATAAACAGGCTCTTGCGGGGATTGCGCAAGGGCTTCTTTTTTTGGTTCGTTTTGTTTTTGGGGCGAGGAGGGGGAATTCGGCGCTTTCTTTTTCGGCTTTTTTTGATAGCTCCAACCAAGTCGGGCAAGCCTCGCGATATGTACGCCTAAAAAACATAAAAGGAATAAAAACGTCAGCCAAACTATTCCCCACGCGGAGGAGGCAAGCAACGCGTTTTTTGTAAAAATAAGAAAAAAAGTGTTCATAAGGAAAGTATACGATATTTTTATCGTCATAAAATGGAGAAAATTGGAATAAACTTGCTACGTTTGTCGCATACTCAACGTATGGAAAATCAAACGGAACAAAAAGAATTACTTACCAATGCAGAGCAATTAGCAAACGGCAACGTCGAAGGTGCAACCGCGACGGAGGTGAAAAAAGGCGTATTGTTTTCAACGCAAGACGCGGAAGAATATCGCGCGTTTAAACGACAGAAAAAAGTGGAAGAAATTCTTGCGGCAATTTCAAAGTCGGGTGGTTCGCTGTTAAATGGCGAGGAAATCCAACGCGTATGCGAACGCGCGGTTCGATTGAAACAACAGGCGGTAAAAGTGCCGATTACAAAATTATCGCAAGCAAAAATCTATCTAAAAAAGAGCAAGGTCAAAATCGATTGCGTCATTGGTGGAAACGGGGAAACGTTGACCCAAGTAAAAGCGTATGAAATGCGTTTGGCAATGCGTTCGGGAGCAAAAGAATTGACGGTTTGCGTTGCGCCGTCGGATATCCGTACGTCAAAATATGGGGAAATCCGAAAAGAATTGCGTCAGCTTCGACGTTTGGCGGGGAAACGCACTTTCAAAATTATGGTGGACGATTTATTTCCCACGCCTACGCTTTCAAGGCTTGCTCGAATAGCGGGAGAAATCGGAATACAATATTTTTGCGTTCCTTATTTTGAGGGTTGTGAAAAATTGCGGTTTGATATGCTGAACGGTTGTAAATTGGAAATTTGCGGTGTAGATGAAACAGCCGATTTTAAGAAAATGTCGGGGGTAGGTATGGGACGAATCGTAACTGGCAAAGTATGGGACGTCTATTCCGAATGGATGCAAGAAGCGGAAAAAATCAAGTTTTCACCGCCTATTACCGTTACTGTTCCTGCGCCGAAACCGCCCGTTTCCGTAGAGGAAGACCCTGAAAAGAAGACGCAACAAGCGTTACCGCCGTCAAAGATAGAAAATATATCCTCTTTGACAAGTTCGGCAGAGCAAAACCGTCTAAATGAACAGCAACAAGCCTCGTCGTGCTGTAATAAAACTACGTTGGAGGGGTCGGATTTAAAATTTTTATAATACGAAATAGAGACGTTTTGCGCCCACCTTCATTGTAAGGTGGGTTTGCTCTGTTTTTAAAGGATAGGGGGCAGGTACGAGTTGAAAGGAAAAAAGGCGGTCATATTTCGGGGGTAAAAATCATACAATAAAATATGAAAAAGTTGATTTTATCTTTATATTTGGCGGTAGCGATAGGGTTTATGACGGCGGTTGCTTTATGCGCGCAGGCGTTAAATTCGCCGCAAACGGTGGCGAGTTTTTATGACGGCGGAATGAAAATCGTCTTGGATGCGGGCCATGGCGGAATTGACGGCGGCGTTACGGGAAAAACGACGGGGGTAAAGGAAAGCGACCTCAATCTTTCTATTACGATGGCGTTGAAAGATACGTTGGAAGACATGGGCTTTGAGGTAACGTTGACGAGAAAAACTTCGGCGGGGTTGTACGGCGCGGCGACGAAAGGGTTTAAACGTCGGGATATGGAAAAGCGAAAAGAGATTATTCAAAAAGCTGATCCTACTCTGGTTTTATCCATTCATCAAAATTTTTATCCCTCCCGTTCTTCTCGCGGCGCACAGGTGTTTTATAACCGTTTGGACGAAAGAGGGAAAAGGTTGGCGTTAAAAACACAGGAACGATTGAATGAATTTTATCAAACGGAGAATGCGAAACCCCGTAATGCAATGGTGGGAGAATATTTTATGCTAGACTGTTCGTCTGCGCCGTCCATAATCGTCGAATGCGGATTTTTATCCAACGAATCGGACGAAAAATTGTTGACGAGCGAAATTGGGCAAAAACGGCTCGTCTCCGCCATAGCGGCAGGGGTGATAGAATACTTGTCTGATTCGGTTTCGTGAGCGAATAAGGAAAGAAAATCGCGCGTAATCGCTTGTCATTTTTGCTTTGGTGTGCTATAATATAAGGAAGTAATATCAAGCGAATGATATCGGAGGCGAAAGAGTGTTTACGCAAAGGAAAACGTTGACGAAAACCGAAGCTGCGCAAATCAACCCCGTAACGTTGGCGTTCGTTGGGGACGCCGTTTATTCGTTGTACGTTCGGGAACGATTGTCCACAACAAGCAAGGCAAAAGTGGCGCAACTGCAAAAAGTGGCGGCGAAAATCGTGTCTGCGCGTGGTCAGAGCGTATTTTTGGAGAAAGTATTTCCTTTGTTGACGGAAGAAGAATCGGATATATTTCGACGCGCGAAAAATGCGAAAAAAGGCGCAAAAAGTAAGAGCGCGTCAGGTTTGGAATATGATCGTTCGACGGGTTTTGAGGCAGTTTTAGGTTTTTTATATTTGACGGGCGAGGAAAAAAGGATAAAAGAATTGCTTGACCAAAGCGACGAAACGGAATTTTTGATTGAAGAAGAAATTCGGCCTTTCAAGCCGATACGATAAAAGGAAAAGAGGAAACGAAGGTGAAAACGGAAGGAAGAAACGCAGTAATCGAATTGCTGAAAACGGGTAAAAATATAGATAAAATTTTGTTGGAAAAGGGCGCGCAGGGCTCGATTTCCGTTATTTTTGCAGAGGCGAGAAAGAAAAATATCCGCGTGCAATTTGTAGATAAGCAGGTTTTGGATAAAGAGAGCGAAACCCGTCGGCATCAAGGCGTAATCGCGTTTACTACCGATTACGAATATTACGACCTTGACGAGATTATCAATGCGAAAAAGAATGAAAAGGGCGGTTTTGTCGTGCTTTGCGACGGAATTGAGGACGTGCATAATTTGGGCAGTATTATTCGTGTGGCAGAATGTGCAGGCGCGGACGGCGTGGTGATAACAAAATCGGGTTGCGCGTCGGTTACGGAGAGTGTGATTCGCATTTCCGCAGGCGCGGCGGAACATATGAAAGTTGCCAAAGTGCCCAACTTGAATCAAGCGGTGGAAACGTTGCAGAAAAACGGGTATTGGGTATATGCGTTAGAGGCAGGCGGCGAAGATATTTACGCGGAAGATTTTTCGGGAAACGTCGCGTTGGTTGTCGGTGGCGAGGACAGCGGCGTAAAGCGTTTGACGAAAGAAAAATGTGATAAGGTGTTATCCATTCCGTTGCAAGGACAGGTAAATTCACTCAACGCCTCGGTTGCGTTGGGGATTGCGGCATACGAAGTGGTCAGAAACCGTTTAAAGTGAGAATGAAAAGAAGATGAACGAGCAAATCAAGAAAAAAACGGACGAGGAGCTGGTAGAGCTTTCGCGTAAGGGGGACAAGCATGCAACGGAAGAAGTTTTGTTGCGCCATTCGGGGCTTGTTCGCGGTTGCGCACGCCGATTTTTCTTGATAGGCGGGGAAACGGAAGATTTGATTCAAGAGGGTATGATTGGCCTGTATCACGCAATCGGGGATTATAAAAAGGCGGCGGACGGAGGCTGCAGCTTTAAAAATTTTGCCTATCTTTGTATTACGCGGCGGATTATCGACGCAGTAAAAACTTCGGCAAGGAAGAAAAACGAACCGCTGAATTTTTATATTTCTGCGCTGGATGCGGAGTGGTTGGCGTCGGGGCTTGACCCTGAGGATATGTTGATTTTAAACGACGACAGACGGGAATTTAAACAAAAGATGAGCCGTGTTTTGTCTGATTTTGAATTTAAAATTACCACAATGTATATGGACGGAATGACGTGCGCGGAAATATGCGAGGCGACGGGAAAGACGGCGAAAAGCGTGGACAACGCTCTTCAGCGCAGTAAACGAAAATTGCAACAGGTGTTATAACGAGGGGAAGAAAGTAGGAGGAGAACAATGGCATATTTGGCTTTATATCGTATGTTTCGACCGTCTACGTTAAACGACGTAGTACGACAAGAACATATCGTTACCGTATTGAAAAATCAAATAAGCACGGATAGAATCGGACACGCGTATCTCTTTTGCGGACCGCGCGGTACGGGCAAAACAAGTATCGCGAAAATTTTTGCCGCAGCCATCAACTGCAATTCGCCTGTGGACGGATCGCCTTGTGGCGAATGTCCTGCGTGTAAAGCTCTGAAAGACCCGTCTAATCTTGATATCACCGAAATTGATGCGGCGTCAAATAACGGCGTGGACGAAATGCGTGATTTGCGCGAAAAAGTGCAATATCCGCCCGTTGCAGGGAAATACAAAGTGTATATTATCGACGAAGTGCATATGCTTTCGCCGGGGGCGTTTAACGCTCTTTTAAAAACGTTGGAAGAACCGCCCAGACACGCCGTGTTTATTTTGGCGACGACGGAGGCTCAGAAAATTCCCGCTACCATTTTGTCGAGGTGTATGCGGTTTGATTTTAAATTGATTCCGCAAGAGGATTTGGAGGCGAGGCTGAGATACGTTTTCGACACGATAGGAAAAACGTACGAGGCGGAGGCGATTTCAGCTATTGCGCGCGCGGGCGCAGGGAGCGTTCGAGATATGCTGTCCATTGCAGATACTTGCGCGTCGTATACCAGCGGGAAATTGACGTACGCTGACGTGAATGCCGTACTTGGCAACGCCGATTTTGAAGAGGTGGCGGCGCTTTGCGCGGCTATGTCGGCAGGGGAATCAGGCGTAGCTTTTGAAAAGACGGAGAAGTTTTTGGCGGCAGGAAAAAGCGTAGGAATGTTGCTGAAAGACGTTATGAATTTTTTAAACGCTTGCGCGGTGGCAAAAACCTGTCGCGACGGAAAACAAATTTTGGCATTGCCCGACGAAACTTATCAAAAAGTGGCGGCGGTTGCAACTGCAACGGACGGGCATAGGCTGTTGAGACTTAGCGAGATTTTTGCCAAAGTAGAAACGGAATTAAAATATTCTACGTCGCCTCGGATTTTGTTTGAAACGGCAGTATTAAAGGCAAGCATGCCCGAATCCGATTACGATATCGAATCGCTGATTGCGCGAATTGCAGCATTAGAGCAACAAATAGAAAAAGCGGTATTCGTACAAAATGAGGGGGGCAGGTGCGCGTTGAATACGGATTTGCCTAAAACAACAGCCGTAGAGGAAGAAGAATATGCGCCCGTAGATATGGATATACCGCCTGAAATGGACGTTCCGCCTGATGAGGGCGAAACGGGTGGAAACGTATATTTTGACGACGGGTTTAGAGGAAAAGAACCGCCGAAGACGGAAACGAAACAGGTGGAAGAAAAACCTACGTTGCGTGTTGTAAAACCTGTGGTAAAAGGCGACGCGAAAGCAACGTTTGGAACGTTTTTACGGTGCATTAGAAAAATTGCAAAAAGCGGTGTTTTGATTACGCTTTGTATGGACTTAGACAGCGAATACGACGGGGATACTTTCGTTTTATATACGTCAAGCGACACCATTTACCGTTCGCTTACACAGGAAAAACATATGCAACTGATTACGCAGGCGTTTGAGGAAATCGGGATAACGGGCGGTGGCTTTGAAGTGCGTTTGCGTGGAAAGCAATCGGACGATTTGAATAAGAGCGTAAACGAAATCAAAGAAACGTTCGGCGGCGTGAAAATCGAAATAAAATAAAGATAAAATAAAAAAACACAGATATATTCGGAGGAAAAAATTATGGCAGGATTTAAAGGTGGCAACAACAATATGCAAAATTTGATGCGTCAAGCGCAGAAAATGCAGGAAGAAATGCAAAAAACGGCGGAACTTTTAGAGGATTGGGAAGTCGTGGGGACGGCGGCAAACGAGGCTGTCGTGGTGTATATGAATGCGAAAAAAATTATCAATGGCATTGAATTGGACGAGGAAATTGTTGACCCTACGGACGTGGAGATGTTGGAAGATTTGATTATGGCGGCAATCAACGACGGGTATGCAAAAGCCGATAAGGTATACGAAGAAAAAATGGGCAAATACGGCGATATGGGTTCGCTGGGAGGAATGATTTAATCCATGGAAATTTTTATCGAGCCGATAGGGAAGTTGATTAACGAATTTTCAAAACTTCCCGGGGTTGGCAAAAAAACGGCGCAAAGATACGCCTATAAAATTATTGATATGCCCGAGGCAGAGGCTCGGGCGTTTGCCGACGCGATTTTGGGTGTGAAAAGAAAAGTTCGGTATTGCCGTGTTTGCGGAAATTTTACGGAAGAGGACACCTGCGCGATTTGTCGCGCGCGTGAACGTACTACTATTTGTGTGGTGAAAGAGCCAAAAGACGTTGCGGCGATTGAAAAGTTGCACGAATTCAAAGGCGTGTATCACGTTCTGCACGGCGTAATCGACCCACTTTCGGGGGTCGGTCCGAATGATATCCGTATCAAAGAATTGCTGGCGCGAATTCAGGAAGGGGACGTGAAAGAGGTGATTGTGGCGACCAATCCCGACGTTTCAGGCGACGCAACCGCAATGTATATTGCAAAACTGATAAAGCCGTTTGATATCACGGTTACTCGTCTTGCGCACGGGATTCCTATCGGGTCGGAAATTGAATACACGGACGAAGTTACCCTTTCTCGCGCGTTTGTTGAACGGAATAAAATGTGAAATCCTTTAAGAAAATTTTAGACGATAAAAAAGAGCAACGAAAACGTTTCGTTGCTCTTTTTTAAGGTATGCTGTTAATAATATCGATTTCATTAAGAACAGGCGTTACGGCAAAACCGAAGAAAACCCGAACAAAAGATAATTGTACTCGCGTGGTTTTGTTGGGTAAAATTTTTATCAAATTTGTTCTTCCTTTTCGTTTTTTTCGTCTGTAGGTAGACGTGGCAAAGATTGTCATTTCTTTATCAACGGGAAAGGATAAAACTCTGCCAGGCTGTATTGTGCATATTTTTTTATTGTCAATGGTAACAATGTCAAACGTCAATTGACGATAGGTGAAATCAGCTAAATGAGTTTGGGATTTAATAATCAATTTTCCCTCCGAATTTTCATTTTCCTCAAAAGGATATCCGCAATGAACACAGATTTTGCATTTGTCCGATATTTCTTTTCCACATTCAGGACAGTTGATAATAGCCATAATTTTTTCTCCAAAATTTATAAAAAAAGTGCGTCAACCGAAGCCAACGCACTGAAAACGCAAACTCCGATTGTCGCTCAACAAAACCAACATAGAATTACGAGACCTGACCATAACTATTGGTGAAATTTGCATTTTACCAAATTCAAAAATAGTTATGGTTAAAAAAGAGTATAATTATCCCTAAAGAAAAAAAATACCGCAATCCTAAATATTCGATTTTGTTGAGCATAATTATTATAACACTTATAAAAAATTTTATCAAGCCTTTTGTGGGGGTAAAAGAAAACTCGACTTGTCAAAGGTCGAGTTTTCAAAGTGTTTAATTAAATTTCTATGAGAACTGTAACGAAACTTTCGTTGTTTTTTATCATTTGGCAATTTGTTTTATGCTTCCGTTTTGCTTTCTTCTTCGTCCGTCTTTGTTGCCGCGGCAATTTCCGCGTTGATTTCGTCTAAACTTTTTACTTCCGCCAATTCACCTTTTGCAATCTTTTTCAATTTCTTTCGTAACGGTCTGTAAAAGAAGAGAGCGAACAATAAAAATGCGATTGCAACGACAAAGGATATCCACGCGCCCGAACTGAATTGAATGGTCAGAGAAGAGAAGGTTTTTGCTAATGTTGCCATTGTATCCGCGCCCAACGTATTCGCAACGAAGGCAGGGGGATTTTTCAAAAGAGCAATCACTCCGTTGGGGATTAAACAAAGCACCAAATAAGGCAACCAACCCAACCAAATAGGCAAACCTAATTTAATGGCGTTGTTTTTTGCCGTCAATTTCACGAGGATTTTTAAAATTAAATATCCCCACGTAAAGAACGTAAACAAAAGGACGTAGCTGACGTATTTTAAAATATTGCAAATTTGTTCTACGGCATTTTCGGGGATCATTTCCTCGATTTTTTCTCTAAGAGCCGCTTTTAATTCTTCCGTCGAATCTTCGGTTTTCGCTTGGTCAGCCGAATCGTTTCCCGCGGATATACTGCTGTTTGTCAATATAACGCCCGTTTCTGCGCGGTTGCCTTCGTTGTTCTCGCCGTTGCCTTTTAATAAAGAACTAAGCGTGCCTGAAATAAATTGATTTACGTCGATTGTGCCGTCTTCGTTTGCAATATTGGAAAGAACGTCTTTCATTGTATCTTTCAATTCTTCTTTATCTTCTTCGGAAAAATTAAGATCTTGCAGTACGTCATCTTCGCTGTTTTTCAGCTTGTTAAACACTTCGTCAACGGTTTGCGCCGCTTTTTCAGCTACGTTGTCTACGGTGGCGTTTGCCGAATAAATCAAGTCGACCAACTCGTCTGTTTTATCGATTATGTATTCGTCTGTAACGCCGGCGCTATCCAGAACCTCGGTTACGCGATTGTTTAATTCTTCGTCGCTCTTTTCGCCCTCTTTGTTAAGAATGGCGTCTTTCACCGTCTCTTTCACCGTTTCTTTGATTGTGGATTTGGACGTAATCTTAACTACGCTTTTGGTTATTTTTTGTAATTCGGGCATCACTCCGTTTACGGCGCTGTCAACGTTGACGTTAAGGATTTGATTTACCGTTTCTTCTGCGTTGCCGCTAAGAGAGGACAAAACGTCCGTGGTTTTTAATGAAATGGATAAGGGAATGATAGGTTCGCCAAGTTCGTTAAGGTCAGCTTCGCTGATTTCGATTTTCGTGCCGTCGTCTTCGGCGTTTTGCAGCGTGTCTTCCAACAACGAACGCAAAGTTGCTTTGTCGATACGATAGGACGCCTCTACTTTCCAAAAAGGAAGAACGAAATACGAGCCTATGGACGTTACGCAGAGCGCGGAAATAATGATATTGCAAATGAATGCGATAAAACGCGATTTCGATTTAAACATAGTGCCTCCATAGTGGTTGAGATTAAAAATCTTCAATAGTATAACATTATTATAAAGAAAAGTCAATAGGAACAAAGGGAAAAGCAAAAAATTTAATAGAAAGCGCGCGTATAAAAATTTGTCAGTTTTCTCAAATTATCGGTAAGAAGTTTTTCAAGGAGGCGGAACAGGTTGCAAAAAATAACGGTGTATGACGGCGACGGAAAAACGCGTGAGGAGAGGGAAACCTGTTTTCCGAAAAACGCTCCGAAAACGGAAGGGAAGGGGGCAGGTGTTTGATGACGGGGAAAAATAGGCAAAATTATAATAAAAATTATATCGAATACGTACATTCGTTTGACCCACCGACAAAACATTTTAAAAACTGTTTTCGCGCGTTTATGATGGGAGGTTTGATTTGTTGTATCGGGCAGTTTTTACGGGAGATTTTGGAAAAAGCCGTTGGACTTAGCGGCGACGAATTGGCTGGTGCAGTCAGCGTTATTTTGATTTTTTTAGGCACTCTTTTAACGGGATTTGGCGTATACGACCGAATTGGCAGAAACGCGGGGGCTGGCTCGATTGTGCCGATTACGGGTTTTGCCAACAGCGTAGCCTCGCCTGCGATTGAGTTTAAAACGGAAGGCTTGGTGTACGGTATGGCGGCGAAAATGTTTATCGTCGCAGGGCCGATTATCGTATTTGGGGTGTTGGCTGGTACAATCGTAGGGATAATTTATTTGTTTTTATAAAATGACAGGGGCAGGTACGCGTTGAAATGCAAACAATCTTTTTTAAAAATCAACCTCGCATTGTGGCTACAGGCACGATTGCAGGACCGAAAGAGTGCGCAGGTATCGTGGGGAAATACGTCGATAAGGCGTTGACAGACGATACGTTTGGCGAAAGCACGTATGAAAAAGCGGAATGTAAAATGCTCTCTTACGCAATTTCTCGCGCGATAGAAAACGCAGGGGAGAAAGAAGAAAGCGTAGATATGTTGATTTCGGGGGATTTATTAAACCAAATCATCTCGGCTTCGTTTGCTGCGCGCGACTTTGATTTTTCGTTTTTAGGGGTGTACGGGGCGTGTTCGACGCTCGCAGAGGCGTACGGTTTGGCGGCGACGTTTATCGACGGCGGATACGCAAAAAAAATCGTTGCTGCGACGGGCAGTCATTTTTCGTCTGCAGAACGACAATACCGATATCCTTTGGAGCTTGGCAACACCCGTCCGCCACAAGCGCAATGGACGGTTACGGGCGCGGGCGGAGCGTTTATTACGAGCGCAGAGGGAGCAAATTCCACCGTTGCTATCACTTCGGCGACGTTTGGAAAAGTGGTGGATTTTGGAATAACGGACGTAAACAATATGGGCGCAGCAATGGCGCCCGACATTGGTATAATAGGGATATAGTAAGTTTTCCTGTGAATTTTAACAACGAACATCTATATCCAAAAGGAGGCGAAATCCCTTATAAATAAAGGAAAAACTTACATATTGGCGTGGTGTAAAAATCACGCCAATTTTACTGAAAAAAACTGAGTTGTTTTAATTTAAAACTTAGGAAAAAAACAGTTAATTTCG
>JAFTPE010000033.1 GCA_017463425.1 Clostridia bacterium
CCTATGCTGACAACCCTGCCGTCGATTGCCGCTTTATTTGCAAAACTTTGCGCAAGAGTATAATTGTACCCATTCATATCTTTCGTCAACGCTACGACGGTTACGTTTTCGATTACGGAATATTCTTTATCCATTTCCTGCGGAAGCAACGCGCCCGCATTGCTTGCATTGTATCCTGCCGATTGATACGCGCTGATAAATACGTTTTGAATCGTTCCGTAGGTGATGCCCGCAAAATAACCGCCGTGTCCTTTATTCGTACCGTTGGCAAACGCTACGTTTTTCACAACGCCTTGTTGCCCGATAATACCGAAAATTCCTGTTAAACTTCCTGCTTTTAACGTCAAATTTTCAACGGTATGCCCCTGTCCGTCGAACGTAGCGCACCAACCGTAAGACGTCAATGCTTTTCCGCACGCCAAGTATCCGCAATAGGTGGCAAATTCTTCGTCCGTATCCGAAAACCAGATATCTTCCGACAACACGAAATAACCCGTAACGCGTTTTTCCGTTTCATTGAAATACGTAGGCAAACTCTGAAAATCGTCAACTGTGCGAATTGCCAACGTATAACATTTTAGGGGAATTTCTATAACGTAATCCGTAAAGTCCACGGACAATACATGTTCGCTGCCCGAAGTTGCGTACAATTCCGTCCCCGACAAGATAAACGCCTCGTCGTCGATCTTTTGCAAAATCAGTTGCGTATTCGTTTCGTCTTTTACCCCCACGATGTTATCCGTTGATAAATCGTCGGGGATATCCTTCCCTTTCACGTACGATAAATCGAACGATTGCGTCGATACGGAATAATCGTAAGATTCAGCCAAAACCGTCGGCTTTACAACCGATAAATTGATATAGGTATATATTTCTTCATTCCCGTATGTCCATAATAATTTGAGTTTTGTCGAACCATAGTCTTTCGCCGAAACTATTATCGCGTCGCCTTGTTTTTCAAAGTTTGCAATTTGCGGATTTTCCATCGAACAGATAATATGTAAATTTTCCACTTGTACGCCGTTCATTTTTGCCACGCACGTAATCGTAGAGCTGGTTTTAAAACCGAATTTTTCCACCTTCGCCAATTCGATTTCGTTTGCGGACACGTCCAATGTATAATCGTTTCGAACCGATACGATTATTTCTTTATCCGTATTGTCATATTTTACAGAAGACACGATTATCGAAGTTTGACCTGCCGAAATTGCCGTTATCACACCGTTGTCGATTTTCGCAACGGTTTCATCTTCACTTTTCCAAGTATACTTTGGATTCTTTATCGTATCCGCGCCAAGTTTTAAAGTTGGCTCTACCGTAAATTTATCGCCGACGAACAAATCGACTTTCATTACGTTTAACATAATCACAGCCGCCCTATCGCCTACAATTTCCACTACCGTTACTTGAAATGTCGCCGTGAGTGTTCCACCCGTTACAGTAATCGTGGCAACGCCCTCGCCTACGCCTTTTATTGCGCCTTTTTCGTTTACCGTAACGATATTCGCATCCGAACTGGAAAAGAAAATTTCATCCAAATTCGTTTCAAGTTCCAAATCGGATTCCGCGTTTAACGCTATCGTAATTTCCGTATTTTTTAATTGCAGTTTTTCCCGTTCTTGTTTTTCGCAACCGAATAACACAACAACGCACCACAAGCAAAGTATTACGAGCATTGAAAATTTGAAAACGTATCTTTTTTTTGTCAAACTGCTTTTCATCACACCCTCCTTATGCAGTTAAGCCCCAATTTTTATACAACGAATCGGCAAGCGCTACCTTTTCGCTGAAATTAACAACTTTTAAACGTGCCGCGTCCTGTCGAAATTGGTTTTTCATTTCCGTAATTTTTTCTTCCGTATAATATTCGTCAAAGAAATCAATTAACAAATATCGACAAGACAATCGTTCCAAACACAGCGCGTCGTACACGCGATTATAAAGCGTTACGTTGGTTTCTTTATATTTTTCGATTTCGGCAAACGCTTTTTCGTACAGTCCGTCCCAATTTTTTAACATCGCGTAATTCCAATGCGTTTCATTTGGATCCGTATGACAATTTCCGTCTTGTCCAACTTCGTAATAGGTATAAGAACGCCACGTTTTATATTCGTCGAGTATTTGTAACATTATCGGGGCTGCATCTTTATAACACGCATTACAATATTCTTCGATCAATACGAAAACGTCATAATCAACGTTCCATTGCAACCGCGCACTTATATACGCCTTGATATGCCCGAATGCCGTCGAATTGCTGTTGTCGTATTGGCTTTGGTTATAAAGCCAAATTACATTATTTTCTTTCGCCAATCGAGTATTTGTTTTTATCGAATTAAAATTATCGTAAGGCACCATATAATTGTCAAACGTCTCCATATACGTCCAAAGCAATAATTTTTTTGCTATACCCGCCCACGCCGTTAAATTTTTATAAGTGTTGCTATTTACATCGGAGTCAAAAGGCTGATAATAATCGGCATTGATTGGAGCAAGGATTACGCATATATCATCTCGCAACAACAAATCATTGCTAATCAATTCGTATTTGTTCGTTTTCGAATTAAAAATGACGGGGCATCTTCGATTGCGTGA
>JAFTPE010000008.1 GCA_017463425.1 Clostridia bacterium
AAGCAACCGCCAAGCCAACGGCTGTTTACGTAATATTGACCGCAACGTTACGCTTCTTCTTTGATTGCGTCTTGCGCTTGCTTTTTCGTACCAACGAAAAGGACACTTTTGCCTTCCTTAACGCTTTCGCAAACGAACGTGTACGCTTCTTCTACGAGTTGCGCCGTCAATTGCAAGTCGATAATGTGAATATCGTTTCTTGCCGCGAAGATGTACTTCTTCATTTTGGGATTCCACTTTCTCGTCTGATGACCAAAGTGAACGCCTGCTTCTAAGAGCTGCTTCATAGTGATAACTGCCATAATTCAAACCTCCGTTTTACCTCCTCGCATTGCGTTGGCTCGCAACAACGTTCGCATTAAAAGATTTTACGAACACGGATTGCGCACAATGAGCGAGTGTGAATTTTCAGCCTTTCTATTTTAGCACAAAGGCAAGGGAAACGCAACTCATTTTACAGCAAAAAAAGGGATTTTTTTGCAATTTTTTCATTATTTTTATAGAATTTTTTTAAATCAAGAAAAAAATAAGAAAAACGCCGCGCTCGATATTCTTTGCGACGTTTTACCAAAATTCAATTTTTTATTACAATGACAACAGCGCAACGGCTACCGCGCCCACGACAATCCCAAGCCATTGCCACCAAAACAGCTTTTCTTTAAAGACGAACAGAGAAAACAGCGACACCGTTGCCAAACCGCCTACCGCAATGACGGGATAAACGATACTTGAAGAAATGGGCGCAGTCGCCAACAACATAACGAACACGTTCATCGCTACGTTTGAAAGCCCCGAAAGGGCTGGTATCCAAGAGGAAGTTTTCAGCATCGTCGACGTATCTGTTTTATCGCTGCGAACGTATTGAAACACAAAAATCGCAACGGCAACGGTCATGGCAAACATCATCAGCATATCCCCGTATTTCCCGCTGTAAGCAATTTGTTGCGAACGTTGGATTATCGTACAACCTGCGTTGCCCAAAAATCCCATCATAGCAAAGATAAACCATTTCCAAGTGATGGGTACGCCCTTGTCAGCCTCTTTTCCTTTATACAAACAAAGCCACATAGAAACGACGACAAGCGCCAAGCCCAACGCAACCAATAACGTAAATTTTGCATTCCAGAAGAAAAAGCCCCAAATGGTCGCCATAATCGTAGAGAGCTGAATCATAAGCGACGTCAACGTAACCGAACCGAGTTTCATTCCCATCGTCATCCCTATCGTGGCGAGGGCAAAACTGATACCAAACGCCATCGAATACCAAAGCACACCCGCGTCAAAGTCGGGTTTAAGCAAAAATTTGATCGTCCACGCTGCAAACACAATCAATATGTATATTAAATTATACAGCGCGACAGGGTCTTTCTTCTCGTTATTTTTACGATTAAAAAAACCGCTAAGCAAATTCATAGACGACATAGTAAGCACCGCGCCTACCAAATACAAATACGGCATTGTTTTTTATTCCTCTTACAAAATTTTTTATATTATAGCACGCTTTTTTTATCTTTGCAATCAAATTAAAAGGCGCAAATATAATTTTTACGTCAAAGTACGCCAAAATTTTCAATGCATTGCATTTCCCAATCAAAAAGCGTAAAGAAACCTTGCAAATCCTCTCGTTTTTCTTTCTTAAACTGTACCAATAAAAAATGACACCCGCTTGATTTATTCTTCAAACGGGTTGTATGGCTTTCGTATGCGACAAAGGCGTTTTTTAGCATTCAACGCGTACCTGCCTATGTCCTTTTATATATTTAGTCATTTCCGCCGTCCAATTCCATTGCCTCGTCGGAATCTTCAAAATCTTCGTATTGATGGCAAAATTCAGCAAACACTTCGTCCAACAACTGCTCGTCTTCCAAAGGCATCAACACCGCGTCGTCGCCCTCGCCTTGCAATGCAAAAATCACCACTTCGTCCTCTTCTTCCTCTGATTCGGGTTCAGCCTTTTGGAAACAACAATACATACCGCCTTTGTATTCAATCGTTGCGATATGATACAATTTTTCCACCGTACCGTCGTCTGCCTCCAATTCAATAATACGTTCTTCGTCGTATTCGTATTCTTCCATCTTTTCGTTGCTCATAACCTCAACCTCCTTTCTTTTCTGATTTTTTCTGCGCGCAAGATAACTCTCCAAAATATACGACGCCGCAATCGAATCAATCGTCTTTTTCCTATCCTCGCGTTTGATTCCGCCCATAATCTGCGTTTCACGCGCCTGCATCGTGGTAAAACGTTCGTCCTCCCATTCAATCGGCAAATCGGTTTTTTGACGGAGCGCCTCGACAAATTCACGGGTTTTCAAAGTTTGAATACTCTCTGACCCGTCAAAATTAAACGGCAAACCGCACACGATTACGCCCACGCCGCGCTCTTTCGCCAAATTCGCAATCGCCGTAACGTCCAAATCAAAATTTCGAGTGCGGACGTACGTTTCACAGGGCATTGCGTATTCGTTAAACGGGTCGGATATCGCTACGCCAATTCGTTTGTTGCCTATATCAAAGGCTATTGCTCGCTTTTCAATCATACGCATATTATAGCACAAAACCGCCCGACTGTCTATCGTTTTTCACAAACTTTTTTTATGGCATAACGAAAAACCTTGCCTTTTTATGTATATTCGATTATATTCTTTCACATACTGAGCGTAAGGAGAAAAATTATGGAAAAATTTGCAATTGGATTGATTATCGGCGGCGTTGCAGGCGCTCTGTTGACCGCCAACAATTATAAAATGCGTACTTTGGTCAAAAAAGGTCAAGAAGAAGTTCAAAATAAATTGGACGAATTGATGGACGATAAAATTAAAGAAATGGAAAAAGGCGCGGAGAAAATAAAAGAAACCGTAAAAGAACGGGCAGAGGACGCAACCGAAACCGTCAAGGAAAAGGTGAACGAAGTCGCCAAAAAAGTGGAAAAGAAAACCCGCCCCACAACGCGTAGAACGGGCGGTGTTAAGAAAACGGGTTTAGCAACCGAATAACGGATAAGCACAATTACCGTAATTTTCTATTTTGGTAATTGTGTTTTACTTAATAACACTCTTTAAAATATTATACATCACTTTGTGCAAAACGTATAGCCTTACATTACTTTGTGTTGTATTTTTTGTCATACAATATAACACACTGCGTTTCGCTTCAATCAAACCGCAGTGTGTTTTTTAATCAGAAAAATAATTTTATAAAAAACGCAATATCGTTTTTTGTATTTATACCGATTTCAAGCGTTCGTTTTCCGCTTTTAAAAAGGCGTTTTCCGCACGCAAACGTTCGTTTTCCGCTTTTAACGCCTGCGTTAAGCGGTCGTATAACGAATTGATTTCGTTTTCCAACCGCCGACGTAAAAAATCACGATCTGGAAGCCTGGGCTTTTCGTCGCCCGTTTTTTCTTCTCGACGAGATAACGCCCCCACTTCGTCTGCAAGCCCCATTTTCTTTGCGATTTCCGCAATACGCGCAGGCTCTTTTTTCAGGGTATTGCGATATTTATTTTGCAATCGCAACATCAATTTATCGTCGCCGCCCGAAAGGTTAAAAATGGCGCGTCGAACGGACAATCCTTTGCTCTTTTCAGCCAAAATACTTCTAAGCGCCTCGTCCGTTTCTTCTTCTGTAAATTCACGAACTTTTTCCACCGACAAACGCGACCCGTCCAACAGCCGAACGATACGTTCGTCCTGTTTTTCGTTTTTCATAAGCGCATAATAATAATTTCGTACGCTCCCCTTTGCTCTGCCGTGCTTTAAACCGTACGTTTCAAACAAATAAGTAAGCGTTTTTCCCTTTTGTTTCCCTTCTTTGATGTATTCCACCAATCCCTTCGCTTCTTCTTCCGTATAACCGTTGATTTTATTCATACTTTACCTCCACGTTGAATAATTTTTTTAGTTTACGCGCAAATTATTACCCTATTTTTTGCATTTTATACTTTTTCTTTGAAAAAAAGAATATAGTAAATTATGAAAATCTATTTTTTATCCTCACAGTCTTGCGCGCTCACTTTAAACGACCTATATTTTGGTATCACCGATTGTTTTGAACGCTTTGCAGAAATCAATTTACGCGACCGTATTTTTGCGCGGTTTACCCCTCAAGGCGCTTTGCCTATCGGCTTTTTTATCACGGAAGAATTGCCCTTTTCTCCGCCCGAGGGGTGTGAAATTTATCTTTTAAAAGACGGAATTGCCGTTTACGCGCGTGATTTTCAGCCTGCGGATTTCTCTTTAAAAGTACACGCGCAAGCGCGCGAGAAAGATTGTCTTGTAACGGTATTTTCCCAAGGCGCAACGCAAGTGTCGATTGAAACGAAAGAAAACTTTTTCATCTCGACCCTGCCCCATTCGTTTTGCGATTGTGAAATCACTTTTCAAGACAATTTTATCTTTATCAAGAGTCCAAACGAACTGACCGTGTACGCGACGAACGGAAAACGGCTATTTTTAGAACGCGTTACCGCTTTCACCCTACGCGAAAACGGTTTCAACGCAACCCTGCCCCTATCGGACGCCCTTTCTCGCGTTGCGGAATGTTCGTGGAATTTTTACGGCGAAAACTTACAAAGGGAATCGTTTGTTATCAAACAACCGAGCAACGACAAAACGCCCACGCAAATCCGAAAAGAATTGCTGCCCTACGTTTTTTTCGAGAGCGTTTTAATCGGCGCGGATTTTAGCGAATTTTTATCTGAGGATTTGAAAGAAAAGCAAGATAATTTACGCGCATTTTTAGGCGAGTTTGTTTCGGTAATTTTAACGGAGGATTACAAAACTTGCGGACTCGTTAAAAAGAAAGCCTAACGGTTGTACGAAGTGGCGTATTTTTCCGTAGAAATTGAAAATGAAAAAATAATCGACGTAAAAGGCTAAAATTACCAAGAAAAAGACAGGATTATTTTTCAAAACTCCCCTTTGCGTAGTTGACATATCCCCTCGCTTTATTGTAAAATACCGTTGTAAGAATTGAAAAAGGAGGCAGACTATGCAAAAAACCATTTGTAAAAAAGTTTACGATACGGAAACGGCTACGCTGATTAAAAAATTTACGTTCGGGAATTTTGGTTCTCCCGACGGGTTTGAAGAAAGCCTTTACGTAACGGAAAGCGGCAATTTCTTTCTGTATACGAACGGCGGCGCAGAATCAAAATATACCAAAGAAGACATCACAAGAATGAGCGCCGAAAAGAAAAACGCTTGGCTCAAAGCCCACGAATAATCGTAAATAGAACAGAGAAAAAGACGCGGTTTTTTCACCGCGTCTTTTTCTATAATTTTTTCTAAATATTCGTTTTTAATCAATACTTTGTAACTTTAACCGATTTGATAATAATCGCCTCCGTCGGCACGTTATAAGACACTTCTACCCCGTGGTCGCCAACGTATCTATCGTCGCTGTTAATCTCCACGCTGTATGCAGAAACGAAATCGGAATATTCCTCAATCGCCGCCAACAAATCTTTCAATTCGTCTGCGTTTTCAAGGGTAGCAAACGTACAGTAAGCCTTGCTCGTTTTTTCTTCCGACGCCAACGAAATGGAAAAAAGCGACGTTGCGCTGTTGTATTTGTAGTCTTTATACGAAACGCCGTTGCCGTCCCCGCGCAAAATTGCAACCCGTTCTTCCGTGTTCTTTTCCGTGTAGAACATTGTCAACGCGCCAAAGCTCTGTTTCAACGCGCCACTTTCAATCACCCGCCCGTTGTCGGAAAATTCGCCGTACAACGTATACGTGGGGTCGGATTTACTCTCGTCCGTCCAAACGGTGTGGGGGAATTCTTTGTACGTTTTCACAACGTCGTAATAATTTTTATATACCAAACCGCCATCGTCGCCGCCTGCAACGAAATCGTAACCGCCCGTATACATTTTATCGCCCTTGTCAAAATCGTGCACACACAGCCCGTCATAGTAGTTATTTTCCGCCAAAGCCAAGAAATGTTTGACGGTGGACGGAGCTAATTTTCTATACAATTTATAATTCAAAGTGTACGTTTCGTCGTCGAACGAAATTTTAATTTCCACTTCGGGATTGTCGGTAGTACACGAAGTAAACACGCCGAGGGAAGAAACCGTCGCTGCGATAGCCAAAACGCCACACAATGCTTTTTTCAAAATCTTTTTCATAATTTTATTCTCCTAAAATTCTACACTACTATTTTACCCTTTATTTTCTTTCTCGTCAAGTGCTTTTAAGATATTTTTTCCATATTTTATGTAATTTACACAAAAGTACTGAAAAAAAGTAGCGTATATACGTTTGTATACCCTAACTTCCCACGTAATATATATTCATAAAATTAAGGCGCAGATTTTATCCTGCGCCTATATCAGCAAACGCCGTCCTCTACAACAAATTCCGTACCGCTCATCACGACTTCCGTGATGTCCGTCCCTACTATTTCAAGACTGTCCGTTATCACCGCAAACGATTTACGTTTTGTATTCAAAAATATGAAAGCAGAAAAACTTGCTTCCCAAAAAAAAGAAAACTACGTTTAGTACATAAACGTTTGCCTGTATTTTTTCAACTTTTCTTTAAAAAAACTTGTTCTTTTTTATTTTTTATGCTATACTTGAAACAATTCAAATCAAGATACTTTCAGGAGCGTAGATAACTATGTCAAAAGCGCGTTATACACCCACCGAAAACGGATTTTTCATCAACGGCAGCAGCGAACTTTTCAACCGTACCCTTTACGGTTCACATAAAAACGACGATAAGAGCGCGCGTTTTTTTACGTTTGCAGGCGACGCGCCGCAATTTATGGGCGCAACCACCGATTGGGAAAAGAATTTGGTCAGTTTTTACGCCAAGTGCGGTACGCTTATCAGCGGACTTGCTTTAACCCCCAATCAAAGAATCGGTTTTTTCTATTCGGACGATATGGACATTAGCTCCCGTTGGTTTCACAATTCCGAAGACGTAGCCGCCGAATTTAAAAACGGATATATGACGTACGCGCTTTCGCAAATGTCGCCGTGGTTTCCCGACGTCAACGTACAAATTGAAACGTATCCGTTGCTCCCTGACGACGGTTTTTTGGTGCGCTATAAAATCAGCACCGACCAACGCGTATTTTTCGTGGCAGGGTTTGGCGGCTTGACCGATTATATAGGTCGCTTTGAATACAAAGACGAAAAAAAGCGGTACTTCCACGCAAGCGATTGTCAAAACAACAAAATTGTCTTAGGAAAAAACCGCGCCGCCGTTGAAAACGAAAACGGCTGTTGTATGCGCGTCGCGACGAGCTTTGACGCAACGTTTGAAATCGGTTCGGCAAACGCCCTTGAAACGCCTTATCCTAGCACGTTTTTAGGCAGCGTGCCTCAAAATTTCGACGATAACGCCGTAAAAATTTCGGCAGTGATAAATCCAGGGAAAGAACTCGACGGATATATTATCGTATTGCATAATTCTGATGAACAAACGTTAAATAAATGGTTGGCTATGGACGATCCGATACGCTACGTCAAACAACAAATTCATCAAAAATACGCTTGTATCAACCTCCAAACCCCCGACCATTCGCTCGATTTGACGATTGCGCCGACGGTAATTGCGTTGGATTCGTCCTATCATAAAAATTCGTTCCACCACGGCGCATTTGGATATCATTCGCCGTTCTTGGGTTGGAGAAATTGGTACGCCCCCACCGTTTTGGGTTGGAACGAGCGAGTGGAAACTACGATGGCGGCGCATTTGGGGCAAATTATCAAAACGGCAAACGGAACAGAACGGGTTTGGTTTGACGGTGGCAATCCCCGAGAAGGCGACGGCCCGTCCCAATACCACAGCATAGAAAACAGTACGGGATATCTGCCCTATCTCTTGGGCGAAACCATGGCGTATTACAATATGCAAGAATGCGCTTTGGATATGATGCTACACCATATCGAATGGACGGGAAATTTGGATTTGGCAAAACGGTATTTCGACGAATTTTGCGCTATGCTCGATTGGGAAGAACGCATTTTCGACCCCGACAACGACGGCTTGTATCAAAACTTTTTAAACACCTGGATCTCAGACGGACACGCTTACAACGGCGCAGGTTGTGCGCAAGCAAGCGCGTACAATTACCGCGCGAATTTCGTAATGGCGAAAATCGCAAAAAAATTGGGGTTGACAAACGAAAAGTTTGTCAACCGCGCAAAAAAAATCAAAACAGCCGTCAATGAAAAATTATGGCTTGCCAATCTTGGCATCATTGCAGAATCTCTTGACACCGTCGGAAATTGTCTCATTCACCCCTCGCCCGAACTTTCTACGGCGTATCTTGCAATCGATTGCGACGTAGTAAACGATTTTCAGGCGTATACGATATTGAAATATACAGAAAATTATATCAAGAGCGTTGAAACGCCCGAACGCCGAGGCAGATTGTCTTATTGCTCCAATTGGTTGCCGAAAAAATATTCCACGTACGGGATATTCCCAGCGGAAAACGCACACCTTGCGTTGGCATATTTCAAGCTCGGTTTAAAAGACGAGGGCAATAAAATCGTAAACGGACTGGTCGATTGTTATTTCACGGGTAGAAACCCTGGTATGGCGGCGCACGTACAATCCTCACGCGGCACGGCAGACCTCGCCGATTTGGATTTCACGGACGTGTCCAGCACCTATCTTCGCCTGATGGTAGAGGGTTTGTTCGGGGTCAGAATCAACGCCCTTGACAACCAAATTACGATTGCGCCCAACTTCCCCAACGATTGGACACACGCCGATTTGGCTTTAAAAGACCTCGCCTTACATTACAACCAGCACGGACGAGAAGAAATTTTCGATATTTATTGTGAAAAATCGGAGAAAAAACAAATAAAATTGCCTATGCAGTCCAATTCGATTGAAACCGTTTTATTGAACGGCGAACCTATTTCGTATACGATAACTCCTGCGCCAAACAACAGTTATTTGACGGTGGAAACGGATAAAATCGGACGATTTGAACTGCGCGTAATGCATGGCGACGGATTGATCCCCACCCTTAAATATACCCAACTGACCTTTGGTGGAAATCAGGTTGTTTTCGAGGTTGTCGGCGGTGAATTGACAGAATACAAAGACGTATCCGACGCTTTGGAAAACGTAAAAATCATAAACGGAAAATTATACGCAACCGCTAAAAACGTCGTAGGGAAACACACCCTGTTTCTTCGCGTAACAAAGAACGATTACGACGGATATCTTGCCGCCGATTACGAAATTGCGGAAAGAGATACGGAAGAACAACCCGTTTTAAACACTTCGTACCAACCCATTGATATATCGCAATTTTTCAACTGCAATATGGGCGATATTCATACACAACAATATATGAATCCCCGCCCTAAGGGCTATTCTATCGGTGTATTCCCCAACGGGCGTTACGCTTGGGAATGGAACCACCGCGGACATAACCAACTGTACGTGGACGATACGTTTCTTAGAAACAGCGGTGGTTTAATACGTACTCAATCGGGTATCCCCTTTATCACCCCGACGAAAAAAGAAAACGTTGCGTGCGCTTCCGTTTGGGATAATTTCCCTACGGAACTTTCCATTCCCCTCGTTGGTACAGGCAATGAATTGGCGGTTTTGTTTATCTCCACCACCAACTCTATGCAAACGGGAGTGGAGAACGCACGCATCACCGTCGAATACGAGGACGGCGAAAAGACGGAGAAAAAGTTGGTTTATCCCGTCCATATTGACGATTGGTTAGTACCTGCCTTGCAAACGGAAAACGAAATTTTTTATTTCAACGATTACAACCACGCAACCGTACAAAAAATAGCCTTAAACCCCAATAAACAGCTGTCTTGCGTAAAAATTCAAGCGATTGCAAACGAAGTAATTATCGGCGTTTTGGGCGTGAGCGTCAGCCGATAAACATTAAAAATATTTACGCCTCCAAGCCAAAAACTTTGGAGGCGTATTGTTTATCAAAACCTGTGCTTTCAATCCTCGTGTAAAAAAGAATATTCTTTCGTGCTCTTGAATAGGCAAGGAGCTTATTTACTTTACTTTTTTGGGCTTCGTCCTTGTGAAGTAGATGAAGAAACACATAGAGAAAATGATTTTCTTATCGCTCGAAACCGCAAACGAAAAAACGGTAAAATTGAGTATAAAAAAATTCCCATTCCCAAACAAGCTGAAGAATTTATCGATTGGAATAAACCTTTGGTATTTAATTATCCTGACCGAAAACGAGATAAACTTTTTAAAAACTTGTTTGGTGACGGTGAGATAACCACCTATTGTCTTCGACATACCTTTTCTACTATTTGTCAAGAATATCTTATACCTATTATACATATAAAATCATAGGTGTATATATGAAGAAAGACGTTTGGCTTTGGCAGTTGGCTGGTTTTGCCTTTGCAACAGCGCTCGGTACGCTGTTGCACTTTTTATACGATTGGACGGATTTAAGCATATTCACCCCCATCTCCGCCGTCAATGAATCCACTTGGGAGCATATGAAAATCCTTTTCTTCCCTATGCTGATTTTCGCATTTTTCCAAAGCGTATTTTTCCGCAACGACTATCCCAATTTTTGGTGGATTCAACTGACGGGGATTTTCGTCGGTGTCATCAGCGTACCCGTTTTATTTTATACGTATAACGGCGCTTTTGGAAAAACGCCCGATTGGCTGAACGTGTTGTTCTTCTTTATATCGTCAGGCGGCGCGTATTTGCTACAAGGTTTCTTGTTTCGTCGTCCCTCAAAACTCGATTTGGATTGGATTGCATTAGCAATCCTGCTCACCATTGCGGCGGTGTTCGTGGCGTTTACCTATTATCCGCCATATTTGCCGTTATTTCAAGACCCGATTACGGGTGGATATGGCTTGACAACGTAAAAAACACAAGGGAGTATCGAAAACAAACGTTTTCCATACTCCCTCTTTATATCAAAAGCGAATTTCCGTTTCGGTATGCCGTACTTCATTCGCCGATAGAAATAGTATCGGCGTTTTTTTACGGTTTATTCTTCTTTTTAATGATTTTTCTCGTTGGGATTTATTTCCTCTTTTTTTCCTCTAATATCCAAACCGTTTAACGCGTCGTCCTCCAATACGACTCCGCGCTGTACCGTCTTATATCCGTACTTTTCCCTAATTTTTGCGATCGCGCTTTCTGCGCGTTCTTTTTTTTCGTACGTACCTCCGTTTCCCTCTATCGCTGCATCAAAAGTCAGTTGCTCCACGTGATAATCAAACCCCGAAACGCTGACCCCAAGCATACGAATTTTTATCCCTACGGGCGCATTTTGACAAAACAACGCGTACGCCGTTTTCGCAACATCGCTACAAAGCGCCGTAGGCGAAACTTTCGTCTGCCACGTAAAATCTTGAAAATTTTCATTTCGTACGACGATATGCACCGTATTCGCTCGTCCCACGTCCGCCGCGCGCAAGCGTGAAACGACGCTCTCTGATAAAGCGTACAACCAACGTTTCACTTCTTCTCTATCCGTGATATCGTTTGGCAACGTCGTCGAATTGCCGATAGATTTTAAATTCTCTTTATCCTTATCTCCCTTTACGGGTTCTTCATCTTCGCCCCGCGCGTAAATGCGCAGCTGTCTACCCCGTTTTCCAAGCAGTTTTCCTAAAACGGTTTCGTCCGTATTCGCCAAATCCCCAATCGTCCTCACACCAATTTTTCGCAACGTTTCTTCCGTCTTTTTCCCGACGAACAACAACTGCGACACAGGCAACGGAAACACGATTTTTTGATAATTTTCCCTTGTAATCGACGTTACCGCGTCTGGTTTTTTTAATTCCGACGCCAGCTTTGCAAACACCTTGTTAAAACTCACCCCAATCGACACGGTAAGCCCCAATTCCTCTTTCACTGCAAGACGAATTTTTTCTGCGATTTCTTCGCCTTTCCCAAACAGAAAAACGCTTGCCGTCATATCCAACGAACATTCGTCAATGCTACATTCTTCTATGCAATCGGTGAAACGCTCGTAAATCGCCCTGACCTTTTCCGAATACCGTTTGTATTCGTGATAATGCGATTTTACCAACAACAATTCGGGGCATTTTCTCAACGCGGAATACACCGTTTCCGCCGTTTTTATCCCGTATTTTTTCGCCTCCTCGCTTTTCGCCAAAACAATGCCGTGCCTTTCTTTCGGGTCGCCGCATACCACCAACGGTTTGCCTTTCAATTCGGGCGAAAGCGCAATTTCGACGGAGGCAAAAAAGTTATTCAAATCCGAATGTAAAATAACCCGTTCGCGTTGCATTTTCGCCTCCTGTTTTTATATCAACTTATTTTAAATATTCGCTGACGCTGTGCGCGGCGATATTGCCCTCGCCTGCCGCTTTCGTGTATTGATACGGCCTGCCCGTGCAATCGCCTGCAGCAAAACAACCAGGTAAATTCGTGGACATATCCCGTTGCACCACTACGTGTCCATCCTTCGTTTCCAATCCCCCAACCAATACCGACGGAGCTACGCTTTCCCGCAGCATAAACACGCCGTTTACAGACAAATCTTTCGGTATATCTTCCGACGGCGGCGCGGCAAACGCCAACGATTCCACGCGCAATTTCCCTTGAATTTTTTGTGGCATTTTTTTGATAATCGTTACGTTATCCCTGTCAATTTCCACGTCCTTATACATAGGAATTAAATACACCTTTTCCGCAAAATCGGCAAGATATCCAATTTCATGTTCCAATCGTTTCGTTGTGCATACGACGGCAATCGTCTTTCCTTTATATAAAAATCCGTCGCAAGTAGCGCAATAACTGACCCCGCGTCCTAAAAATTCCGTTTCCCCGTCAATCAAGCGAATGGATTCCACCCCACAGGCAAGAATAATCGTACGGCTTTCGTACGTGTTCCCCTCTTGCGTTAAAATAGAAAATTTCTCTTTCAACGCGTACACGCCTGCCACCTTTTCATTTTTTATCTCAATTTTCGCCTCGTCCAATTGCGCTTTTAACGCCGCGCAAAACTCCTTTCCCGACACGTCGGAAAGCCCGGGATAGTTGTGAATTTTTTCCGCCTTTTCTATCTTTTCGCTCAGCGACGGCGAGCCAAACAACAAAAACTCCTTCCGATTCGATTGCAACGTGAGCGCGGCTGAAATCCCAGCCAGCCCACTGCCAACGATAATACAATCCAACATACGTTTCACCTCTCGTCTTAGTATAACACACTCTGAAAAAAATTGCAATATCTTTGTAAAATAAAATTCAGCTTTTCAAAAATCTCTTTGAAAAACTGAATTATCTTTATTTTTAATGATGTATATTTTCAGCGTTTACCGTATGTTGCGGATGCACCAAACATATATCCACAATCAACGCTATGACGTACATAATCGCTGTAAAAATGAGGATATTTTGGAAACTACCCGTCTTCTCAACAATCAAATTTGCAATCTGATTCCCCGTCAAGCCCGCAAACGCCCACGCAGACAATGCAATACCGTGCAACGAGGAAATTTTTCCCATACCGTACACGTCGGAAAGCAGAGTAGGAAGATTGCTAAACCCTCCTCCGTAACCAAGATTGACGAGAATCAATAAAGCTACGCAAATCACAACCAATTCTTTGGAGATTGCGCCCGTAATCAACGCAAGGGCTGTAATCGCCAATTCGCTGATTAAAATAATTTTATACACGCTGTTTCTGTCTTTCAAATGGTCGCCAATCGTGGAATAGCCCAATCGACCTGCCGCATTGAAAAATCCCGTTATCGTACCCAAAAGAGCCGCTATTCCGCCAAGCCCGATTGCCATATAAATTTCCTTTTCGTGGGAAATCAACGCCAATCCACACGTAATGTTGATATAGAAAACCAACCAAATCCCGATAAATTTTAAATCGGTGAAAATTTTAAAACGTCGAAAAAATGCTTTCATTTCAAATTTTTCATGATGTTCCACCCAACCTTCGGGCTTTTTTAAGAGCAAATGTCCGACAAACATCATAATAAACCAAACGCCTGCAAGAATGTACAAGGTTAATTCTACGCCAACGGCGTCTATAATTGCCGTAATAATCGGCGCGAAAATCATTTTTGCCGCACCAAATCCCGCCACAGCAAGTCCCGTCGCCAAGCCTTTATTATCTTTAAACCAAAGCATCAGGGTTTTAACGGGTGAAAGATATCCAAGCCCCAATCCAACCCCCATAATGACGCCGTAACAAACGAGAACCAATACCATACTGTGCAATCTTACAGCCAAGCCTGTCCCTGCTACACCTACAGCGAAACAAACGCTGGCAATAAGACTTGCCTTATGTATATCTTTTTCAACAAAATTTCCAAGAAAAGCCGCGCTCATACCCAAAAAGAAGATTGCAAGCGAAAACGCCCAGCCAAGCGCGCTTACGTTCATATGTTGGTTTAAAAAAATTTGTTTAATCGCGTCTTCAAGATACGACCAACAGTAAACAGTACCAATACTACAATGCAATAAAAGCGCTGGAATTGCCGCATGCACCCATTTGTTGTTTAAATTTTTCATTCTTCATACCTACCTACAATCAAACGGTGTTGTAAACACCGTCGTTTATTATAGACCTTTTCTTCAAAGTTGTCAATCATTCTGACCTAAAATTTCAATGCATTTTTTATGATTTTTGCATAAACAATCGTTAGGCTGTTTTTCTCACAGCGTATTTTTCACGAAAAAAACTTTTTACGTTGTATTTAAACGTTCCGTCCAAATAGAAAAAACTTGCCGCTGCTTTTGCGCCTAAAAAGAATAAAAAAAGAAAGCCTCGTTGTTACCAACAAGACTTCCCCCCTGCGGCAGATAAATCTTATTATAATGAATACCCATAAAAGGTTTTCAGGGCTTGCTTGCAAGGCAAGAAAAACAGTTCTAAGATTGCATTGGGCGAATGTATTCGCATAAGCAATCGTCGGGCT
>JAFTPE010000034.1 GCA_017463425.1 Clostridia bacterium
ATTTGATGAGATACGAAAAGAAAAATCAAAAAGGTAAAAAACAGACAACTGTTTCGGTATAAACGGAGGATAAAAGATGAATATATCCGAGCAAAAACTCAATGAAATTCTCGCCGGGATCATCAGCAATTACGGCAAGAAGGGCAGCATTTCCACCAACGCGCTTTGCGATATCATGGAAAAGCACGACACCAATCCCGAACAAATCGACTATGTTTACAAATCCTTGGCAGAGGCAGGGATTCAAATCGTAGACGAAACGCAAAGGGATAAAGAACTATTTGAACAGGCGCTTTCCGATATCGGGCTGGACGACCCCGTAAAGATGTATTTGAAAGATATCGGGCGCGTGCCGTTATTGTCTGCCGACGAAGAAGTTGACCTTGCAAGACGTATGCAAGAGGACGACGAAGCGGCAAAAAAACGTCTTTCTGAGGCGAATCTTCGTTTGGTCGTTTCCATAGCAAAACGTTACGTTGGCCGCGGTATGCTCTTTTTGGATTTGATTCAAGAGGGCAATTTGGGCTTGATGAAAGCCGTGGAAAAATTCGATTACGAAAAAGGTTTCAAATTTTCCACGTACGCAACGTGGTGGATTCGTCAATCGATTACGCGCGCGATAGCCGATCAAGCGCGCACCATTCGTATCCCCGTGCATATGGTGGAAACGATTAATAAACTGACGCGAGTGCAACGTATGTTGTTGCAGGAATTGGGGAGAGAGCCTACGCCCGACGAGATTGCAGAAAAAATGGGGGTAACGGTAGAACGTGTGCGTGAAATTCAAAAAATAGCGCAAGACCCCGTTTCGTTGGAAACCCCGATAGGCGAGGAAGAAGACAGCCATTTGGGCGATTTTATCGAGGACGAAAAGACGACCACGCCCAGCGATTCGGTGGCGTTTACAATGTTGAAAGAACAACTTTTAGGGGTTTTGGATACGCTGACGCCGCGCGAAGAAAAAGTGTTGCGCTTGCGTTACGGTATCGACGACGGCAAACCTAGAACGTTGGAGGAAGTAGGACGAGAATTTAACGTTACTCGTGAACGAATCCGTCAAATCGAGGCGAAAGCGTTGAGAAAGCTCCGTCATCCTTCGCGCAGTAAAAAATTGAAGGATTTTTTGGAATAATGGGATACAGCAAACGCATTGAAACGCTCTGTTCTCTGTTGATAAAAACTGAGGTGTTTGCAGACGTGGGGTGCGACCACGGCTATTGTTCGGAATATATGCTGAAAAACGGATTGTGTGAAAAGGCAATTTTGTCCGATATCAGCAAAGGTAGCCTTGCCAAAGCCGAAGAATTGTTGGCGGAATATATCCAAGACGGCAGGGCGGTGTCCGTACTTGGCGACGGGTTTTACGGCGTACCAAAAGACGTGGGGGAAGTGTTGATTGCGGGCATGGGTGGCAGTGAAATCGTATCGATTCTTTCCGATAAGACGTATGGGTTTATGCCCAATCGCTTTGTTTTTCAACCTATGCACGACGCGGAAAAATTACGGCGGTATATTCTTGAAAACGGCGGAGAAATCGAACGGGATTTTACGTTTGCAGACGGAAAATTTTATGACGTTATTTGCGGTAAAAAAGCAAAAGGTGGGGGGCAGGTACGAGATTATTCAGAGGCAGAGTACGAATTTGGCAGAGAAAATCTTGAAAAAATGCCGACGGATTTTGTCAAGAGGACGAAAAAACATCTGGTTAATATTGACAAGTATTTAAAAAATTCCAATTTGCAACAAGAGAGCAGGGAAACCTTAGAAAAACGTAAAAGACGTTTGCAAGGAGTGTTAAGCGGTGAAGTTAAGTGAGATTTATAAAATAGCCGACGGCCTTGCGCCAAAAACGCTCAGCGACGAATATTGCGCAGAGTTTGAGGCGTATGATAACAGCGGCATTTTAATCGATACGGGCGAAGAAATCCAAGGTGTTTTATGTTCGTTGGATTTGTCCTTTGCGGCGATTGAAAAGGCGAAGAAAATTGGCGCGAATTTGATAATTACCCATCACCCGGCTATGTATGAAAAACTCAATCACGCGCGTTACAATGGGACGGATTTGGTGGAGCAAAAGTTGGTGCAATGTTTAAAAAACGGAATTTCCGTTATTTCGATGCACTTAAATTTAGACGTTGCCATGGGTGGCGTGGACGAGAGTTTGGCGCAAGGTGTTTGCGAGGCGACGGGGAGCAAAAACCAATCGCTGAAAAATTTGGCGATTATGCATTCGATACGAACGGGCGGTTACGGACGCGCGTACGACGTAAAAGAAAGTACCGTGAAAGATTTGTCTAAGGGCTTGCAGACGATTTTTAAAACCAGGCGTTTGCTAGTTTATGGCAACGAAGAACAAAAAATAAGCCGTATCGCGAGTTTTTGCGGTGCGGGGGCGGACGAGGCAGCCGTTTTGTTTGCAAAAGAGCAGGGCGCGCAAGCAATCGTTTCATCCGATTTCAAGCACCACGTGTTGACGACGGCGGTGGAGTCGGGATTAGCGGTATTCGCTTTGACGCATTACGCGTCTGAAGCGTACGGAATGAAAAAATATTATGAAAAAATCCGTCAACAGTTGGCAATTCCGTGTGAATATCATACGGACGATCTGTTTTGACGGGAGGGAGATAAAGTTATGGCACAATTACAAGCAATTTTAACCTATCAGGAAATCGACACAAAGCTCTATAAATTAGAGCGCGAACTTGCCGGTTGCGACGAGAGAAAAGAATACGTTAAGGTGAAAAAGTTTTTAGAAACTGCGCCTGAGAAGCTCGACACATTAGAAGTGAAAGCAATTTCGTTAAAAGCCGAAGTGAGTGAATTGTCGAAAAAATATTTGCAGGTAGAAGAAACGCTTAGCGAATTTGAACATTTAGACGAGTTGGTAATGGAGGGCGCAGACATTGCGTTTTATAAGAAAAAAGCGCAGACGATTGCCGAGCAGCTTAAAAAGATTCGCGCGGATATGAACGCGTTGACAGAGAACGTAAAGGCGGCGGATACAGAATATCAAAAATTAAAAAAACAGGTAATCGCGGCACAGAAACAATACGCTGAAGTTTCTGAAAAATACAAGGCTGTAAAAGCGTCGAGGGAAACGGAGAAAAAGGCGATTGAGGCAGAACTTGAAAAAGCGGCAAAGGCTGCCCCTGCCGAATTTTTGGAGGTGTATAAAACCAAACGAAAGGAGAAAATTTTCCCTATCGTGGGTGCAATGGTGGGCAACAGATGCCCGTTTTGCAGTATGGAGCCGCCTCTTGCCGCGCGGAATAAATTGACGGGTGGAGGCTCGATTGAGTGCGACAACTGCCATAGGATTATTTTCAGCGAATAAAGTAGAGGGATAAAGGCACTTTTTTGAAGGCTGTTGCATACGATAAAAGGTGCAGAAAGTAAAAGCGAAGATTCATTTGGGAAATATACGGCGCAACGCGGAAAAATTTCGCGCGTTGACGGGTAAAAAGATATGCGCGGTGGTAAAAGCGAACGCTTACGGACACGGCGCAATAGCGGTTGTTAATGCATTGGAAAGCGTGGTGGACTGTTTTGCTGTGGCGTTGATAGAGGAAGGTCTTGAAATTCGCGGTGTAACTTGCGGGAAAGATATTCTCGTATTTACGCCGCCAATGACGGAAGAAGAGTGCTTCGTCCTTGCAAGCAATGGTTTTATCGCTACGGTTGGCGATCTTCGGACGGCTAAGTTGTTGTCTGCGGTTTGCAAAAAGTACGGTACGTTTATCAAAGTACATGTAAAAGTGAATACGGGTATGAATCGTTACGGTATGAATGGCAGTATGCTTGGGAAGGTGTGCAAATTTCTGCAAAACGACCCGTTTGTTTCCGTGGAGGGAATATACACGCATTTATACGATTGTTCTATGGAAACCGCGAGAAAACAAGAACGATTGTTTTTGCAATTTCAAAGGATAGCAAAGAGGTATTTTTCTTCAATTGTCGCGCACCTGGGTGGCACGTATGCGGCATTTTTGGGTAACGAGGCGGGGGGTGATATGTTGCGCGTAGGGATAGGTTTGTATGGATATTTGCCAACGTCCACGCCTCAACGCTTTAAAGAAATGCTCTGTTTGGAAAAAGGTATGTCTGTATACGCGCGCGTGGAAACGGAACGAAAAGTTTCGTTCGGTGGCGTTGGGTACGGAAGACCTTGTTTAAACAAAGAAATAGAGGCGATACAACGTCTTTCCGTTGTGCGCTACGGTTATGCGGACGGTTTTTTACGACAACGTAAAAACGGAGCTTTCGGGTGGGAAAGACATCTCAACAATCTTTGTATGGACGTCTGTTTGACCCGAAAGGAAAGAAAAGGACAATGGTTGCCCGTATTGCTTGACGCGGACGAAACGGCGAAAGTAACGGGTACGATTTCGTACGAAGTGTTATGCGCGGCAACTCGTCGCGCGGAGTTTGTGTATGATACAGAATAAATTGCGTTTTGTGGAAATGGATTGCGAAGAACAATCCTTACAAGACAAAAAGAAAAATTTGCGTCGATATATGAAAGAAAAGCGCAGTCAAAATGACAACAGAGATATGAAAGAACGTTTGCTGATTGATAACTTTGAAACGGCTCTGTTGTTAAAAACGACGGGGGCAGGTGCGGGGCGAAATTTTTTCGTCTATCTGTCGTTTTCGTCGGAAGCGCCGACGGACGAGCTGATTGCATCGTTAAAATCGAGTGGCAACGCCGTGTATTGTCCTCGTATCGAGGGGAAAGAAATGGCGGCTGTTTTGCACGGAGAGGATTTTGCGCTTTCCCCTTTTGGCATACGCGAACCCGTAGGCGATACTTACGAGGGCGAAATCGACGTTATCATAATGCCGTTATTGGCTGTGGACGAGCGTGGCAATCGTTTGGGGTATGGCGGTGGTTATTACGATAGGTTTTTGCAACGCTACCAAGACGCAACGCGCGTGGCGTATTGTTACGATTTTCAAATTGTAAAAGAAGTACCCACAGAACCTTGGGACGAAAAAGTGGATTTAATCGTAACGGACAAGCGGATTATACAGGTTGACCGTTAAAAAGATATACAACTGAAAAAATAAAATTCGGAGAAGTACAAATATGGCAAAAATAAAAAAGAAATTGAAGAAATTTGGCAGATACGTCTGGGAATTGTTCAAAGGCTCGTTTCCTGCGACGATTATGTACGTGATGGCAGGGTCGATTTTGTTGATGTTGACAATGAAACCCAACGAAACGACGAAAATTATTCCTTGGGATAACAAGGCGTTGATGTGGACGATTGTTTGTATCGTTGCCGCGGCGGCGTATAACGCGCTCGTTTCTTGGGCAATGGGTGGCAGCCATTACGAAATGTTGGCTTCGGGGAACATCAAGCGCGTTTCCGCGTCTTATGGCGAAGGGTATAAAATTTCTTCTCATAAAGAGGCGAAAGAATATCGCGAATGGAAAGGCTTTGCAATGGGCGCGTGGTCGGCGTTGTTTACTCTCGTTGGTGGTATATTTTTCGGCTGTAATCAAGGCGCGATTGACGGCGCGGCAATCGGTGGGGATACAATGAGTACGGGATTGGCGATTTTTACGCTGGTATTTTTGTTTATAACGGGTTGGTCGTTATTGCCTTTCTATTATATGAATATGAACGGAATTGCCGTGAACTATTTTCTCACTTGTCTGTTTGCATTGATTCCCATTGCTGTTACGGGCGCGTTTTATATCGCAGGGGCGTACGCGCGTAGAAATAAAGCGATTCGCCAACAGGAAATGGCGGATAGGGCTGCGGCGGCAGAGGCTGCAAAAGTGAAAAAAATCAATTACGGCGGCTTGCCCGGAACAAAACCGAAAAAACGCAAATGATAGGGGCAGGTACGCGTTGAACGTTGAGGTGTGATTGCAAAATACCTTATAAGGAGCGAACGAATGAGGATTGTCGGTGGAAAATACAGAAGCAGAGTGTTGGCCGAATTTGCAGGCAACGACGTTCGTCCCACTTCGGATAGGGCGAAAGAGGCGTTGTTTAATATTTTGGCAATGAAAACGTACGGCGCAAGAGTTTTGGATTTATTTTCAGGTAGCGGTTCGCTTGGCTTGGAGAGTTTATCAAGAGGGGCGAAAGAAGTTGTTTTCAACGACTGCGCGAAAGAGAGCGTGGCGATAATAAAGAAAAATTTGACCGCTTTGAAAATACAAATCAACGGCGACGAGGCAAAGATAAGCAATTACGATTATGCGGTATGTTTGGAAACCTTGCATCAACCGTTTGATTTGATTTTTATCGACCCGCCCTATCGGCTGGATTACGGAAAAAAAGCACTTGAAATTATTTCAAAAAAACGTTTGCTGACGGAAAACGGAATTGCCGTGTATGAAAGGGATTGTCCGTATTCGGGCGAGGTAGACGGCTTGGAAAAATACGACGAAAGAAAATACGGAAAGGCGTATCTCACATTTTTTAGGCGAAAGGAGTAAGCGGTATGGCGATAGAAAACAAGAAGAAATGCGTATTTGCAGGCACGTTCGACCCACCCACCTTAGGGCATCAGGCAATGATAGAGGATTGTTTGAAACTGTTTGACGAAGTGGTAGTGGCGATTATGGTCAACCCGAAAAAACAACCGTATTTTTCTTTGCAACAACGAAAAGAAATGTTAAAATTGTCCTTTAAAAACGAAATAAGGTTGCGCATCATAGAATTTCAAGGCACGGTGGCTGAATTGTTAAAAAAAGAAAACACCAAAATTTACGTGCGGGGAATTAGGAACGGCGTAGATTTGGATTATGAAAACGCCAATTTTTACGCAAGCAAAAAACTTGACCCCGATTTGATTATGGTGTATTTGCCTTGTCGGCAGGAATTGTTACACGTCAGTTCGTCTATGGTTAGAAACAGTTTGCAATTTTCTACGCCGATTGACGAATACGTATCCAAGCAAGTGAAAGAGTATATTGAAAAAATAAACGAAAGAATATAAAAGGAGTTTTACGAATATGTTGGAAAAACAATATTTCATTCCCGAACCCGAGGAATTTATTGCAGAAACGCCAATGACAACGACGTTGAAAGAAATTAAAAAATCGCGCGACGAAGAAATTCGCGACGTAATTGCAGGGCGTAGTGAAAAAATGTTGGTCATCATTGGACCGTGTTCCGCGCACGAACCAGCCCCTACGCTCGAATACATTTCTCGTTTGGGAAAACTGAATGAAAGAGTGAAAGAAAAATTGGTGATTGTACCGCGTATTTACACCAATAAACCCCGTACCAAGGGCGTTGGGTATAAAGGAATGTTTTTACAACCCGACCCCGAGGGAGCGGCGGATATCGCAAGGGGAATTAGAAGTATTCGTTCGTTGCATTTGGCTGCTATGAACGAATCTGGTTTGACGGCGGCAGACGAGATGCTTTATCCTGAAAACACGGCGTACGTAGAAGATTTATTGTCCTATCACGCGGTGGGCGCGCGGAGTGTGGAAGACCAACTGCATAGACAGGTGGCGAGCGGTATTGACACCCCCGTAGGCTTGAAAAACCCAATGAGTGGAAATATTATCGCGCTCGTCAATTCCATTTTTGCGGCGCAAAGTCCCCAAGTGTTTAAATACCGAAATTATCAAGTGAGTTCGGGCGGAAACCCTTACGCGCACGCAATTTTGCGTGGAGGTGTGGACGGCGCAGGCAGGGATGTGCCCAATTTCCATTATGAAACGGTGATGCAACTTGCAGAAATGTATCAAGGGTTGGAAAATCCCGCAATCGTGATTGATTGCAACCATTCCAATTCTGCAAAGCAATTTAAACAGCAAATTCGTATTGCGGAAGAAGTGATGCAAAATCGTCGTTTCGATTCCAACTTCAAAAAAATCGTAAAAGGGTTTATGATAGAGAGCTTTTTAGTAGAGGGCAGTCAAAAGCACGACGAAATTTTCGGGAAATCGATTACCGACCCTTGCCTTGGTTGGGAAGACACGGAAAAATTGCTGTTGGATTTGGCGGAACAGGTATAAACGAACGACGGGTTTACGATAGGAGAATTTACGGTTATGAAAATAGCATTTTTAGGGCCTGAGGGCAGTTATTCGCACTTGGCGGCGAAAGAATTTTTAAAGACGGAGGCAACGGGCGGAAAAATTGCAAACGATTGGGACGAATGTATTCCTTTTCGCAATTTTCCAGAGGTGTTGAATGCGGTTTCCTGTGGGAGAGTGGATGCGGCGGCTGTGCCTATTGAAAACAGTTTGCAGGGCGGTATTTTGCAAAACCTTGATTTGTTGCAAGCGTCCTCCGATTTGTATGCGGTAAAAGAAGTGATTGTTCGTATTGATCATAGATTGGTAACGAAAAAAGGCGTAAAATTATCCGAAATCGGACGAGTGTATTCCCATCGCCAAGCGTTGGATCAATGCGCGGAATTTTTGGCGAAAGAAATGCCGTTTGCCGCTTTGCGTGAAACGGAATCCACGACGTTTGGTTTATCGCGCGCAATGGAGGACGATTCGGGAAAGAGCGCGGCAATCGTCGGCGCGCATATGGACAATTTGCGCGGCGGATTTGTGATGAGCGAAGAAAGCGTTGCCGACGAGAAAAACAACTTTACGCATTTCCTGCTTGTGAAAAAAGGAGAACAGTCGTTGCCAAAGCACAGCCAAAGAATTTTCTTTTCCACGGTTTGTAAGCACCGCCCAGGTAGCTTGGTAGAGCTGTTGCAAATTATCGCAAAATACGGCGTGAATATGACGAAAATCGAAAGCCGTCCCGTGAAAAATATACCTGGCGATTATCGCTTTTTGATTGAGGCGGATTGCGATATTGCGGTGGAAAAA
>JAFTPE010000035.1 GCA_017463425.1 Clostridia bacterium
CGAAGAATGTGAAATGGAGGCGTATCTTGCAGGGACGGAAATTTGGTTTAAGTCTGTTGGCGCTACGACTGTTATGGAACAATTTAAAGGATTGGATGCGATTTTCCAACCCATGGGCAAAACGATTTTTGGCGGTCCAAATGAAAAAATGAATATTATCGCTCTTTTGATGCGTGATGCAAAAAATGCAGATGAGGCGTTGGGATCGCTTTCTGTAAGGGGTAGCGTAAGTTATAAAGGAGTAACCCTTGATAAAATGTCGGATGAAGGCGTTACGTTGGAAAAGATTGCGACAGGGCAACTTCCTGCAAGCACGGCAAATATCGTTAAAGTAATTCAATCGAACGCAGGCACAGAGCAACCTCCCATTTTTGGTGTTGGCAATTCCGTTTATTATTTCGACGGCACTGCGATTAGAAATCCTTTGGCTCCTGGGCAGAACCCTGAAGAAGAGGCTTCGGCGGCAGCAGCGGAAATGGCAACCAAGTCGGCAACGGCTGAATATCTTTCATTGTATTACGGTGGTATTAACGTCTTTATCGGATATCAAAACTTGCAAGTACCCCAACAGTAACTTAATAAACCCAAAAAGAGCTTTGACAATGCGTCAAAGCTCTTTTTGGGTTAAACTGTCAGTCTGTTTTTACTGCCTCCATCTTAGAGGGAGGGGGACCACGAAGTGGTGGAAGGAGTTGACTCCCTCAGATTCGCTAACACTCAACAGCGTCCTCAAAGAGGGAGCCGTTTCTCGTCGTATCAACCTCACTCTGTCATACCGACCAAGGTTGCGTAGCAACCGCGTGGAGCGTATCTTCTTATGAATACGCCGCGGGATTCCTACGGCGCGTTGCGCCTCTGAATGACAGCGCGGCGTGTATTTTCATTAGGAGTGAATATTTTTCCTTGTTATTGCGAGGAATGAGGTTTTTCTGTCATTACGAGCGAATAGCGAAGTAATCTAAAAAAGATTGCCACGTCGGGCGTTGCCCTCCTCGCAATGGCGCTTAGTTACACTACGTTACGCGCGCAATGACATTTAGTTCTCGTCGTGCCGAACTTCGTTTATTCGTCGTCGAAACGATTTTCCAAAAACCGCCCAATATCGTAATTTTGCCGATAAATAAGGTATGTAGTAACGTTGGGCGCGGTGAAATCGTTTAATTTGATTTCTTCCAACAACCCGTCTTCCAACTTTGATTTTACCATTTTATAGGGCAGGAACGAACAGCCCAAACCGTTTTCAAGGTAATGGAACAGTTTGGACGAATTGTCCACTTCCAAACGGAAAATATGGTTTTTAGGGAACAGCGAACGGATAAACACACCTGCCTCGCTCAACGCGAAATCGCACATAAGATAGGGGGTTTTCGCAAGCTGTTCACGCGTGATTCCGTCAGGGTAATCGTTTGAGCCTTTTTTACAAACGAGAGCCATACGGTCGATATCGTATACGTCGCAATTATATCCCAAACGCTTTAAGGGAATAGAGGAGAACACCGCGTCCAACATATTGTCCTGTAATTGCTGAATTAAATCCAGCGAATGACCGTACATGATGTTTACCGCGGTAATCGAATTGTTTTTTAAACATTCGTCCACTAAGGATTTGACGTAGGTTTCGTAGGCGGCGTTATACGCCCCGATTGCAAATTTTCTTCTATGGCTGGACAATGCGTTCATTTCCTCGATGGAGGTGTTTTGCAATTCTAAGATACGTTCGGCGTATCGCAGGAAAATTTCTCCTTCTTCCGTCAACGTAACCGTCTTTGAACCACGGGAAAACAACTTTTTCCCCACTTCTTTTTCCAATTCGCTGATACGATTGGTAACCGTGGATTGCGCCACGAACAGTTGTTCTGCCGCCAAAGTGAAATTTTTCACTTTGGAAAGAAATATAAACGTTTTGAGTTCTTCTGTATTCATTGAAAAAACCGATTATCCTTATCAAAAAAATCTATTATTATGATTATAGAACAATACACAATAAAAAGCAAGCAATTCACGGGCGAAAACGAAAAAAAGGTGAAAAAATCACGGTTTTTATGGAAAACGGCGATAGGGGGATTGACAAAATGGGCGTAAATCAGTATACTGTATAAGAGAAACAAAAAAGGAGCAATGCAATGCAAACGGGAGGGATTACGGAAAACGTAAAAAGGCTGAAAGAACGCTTGAAAAGCGGAAACGCTTTTGGGGAAAACGTGTTGTTGGTTGCGGCGACGAAAATGCAGACGGCTGAGGCTATCAACGAGGCGATTTGCGCGGGGGTAGACGCCGTCGCAGAAAACAAACCCCAAGAATTTCGGGATAAAAACGAAGCGTTATTGGCGTGTCCGAGGCATTTTATCGGGCATTTGCAGACGAATAAAATTAAATATTTAATAGGAAAAATCGAATTGTATCATTCTTGCGATAGAGAAGAACTTGCAAAAGAACTCGCGCGGCAATCAATCAACAACGGCTTGGTATCCAACGTTTTGATTCAAATCAACGTAGGCGAAGAAGCAAGCAAGGGCGGATATTCTTACGACGAGGCGAAAGAGGTTTTTCACCGATTAAACGAAACGCAAGGGCTTTGCGTAAAAGGATTTATGGCTATGTTGCCCGAATTAGACGACAAGGCTATGCTTCGCAATTTGGTACGAAAAATGCGCGCGTTATACGATTGGGCAAAAACGCAATCTAAGGAAGTGGAATACTTGTCTATGGGTATGAGTGGCGATTATGGGCTGTGCATAGAAGAGGGCAGCAACGTGATTCGGGTAGGGTCAACGATATTCGGCGCGCGCAATTATGCCGTTCAATCATAAGGAAACGACTATGCAACGAAAAGAATGGAACAAAAAAATCAAAGTTTGGCAAATAATCGTTTGCGGGATTCTCGTTTTCGTTTTGGCTACGCTCGGCGTTTTACAAATCGGGGTGGCGTACACAGAAAAAAATTGGGAACATTGGTATCCTGATTATGAGAAAATAGATCTTAGCCCGATTTTGGAAAAACAGACGCTTGAAGAAGCCGATTACGATACGATATATAGACAAACGGGGTTGACGAAACTTGCCGTAGACGATATGAGAGATGAAAACGGCGTGGCGCAAATTTTCCGAATACAGGAGTTTTTATTTCAGCCGCATAAGGTAAAAATCATACATTTTAATCCGTTTACGTATGCGGAAGAAATTGACGGCGTTGCGGAATTTGCCTATTTTCGCGACGGAGATATTATCGTAACGGCAACAACGCGCGTTTCGTGGTGGCGTTACGGGCATGCGGCAATGGTTGTGGACGGGGCAAACGGATTGATAATCGAATCGCTTGAGCCTGGCTCGAAGAGTAGAATCAACAGCGTGGACGATTTTTCCTATCTGGCGAATTTTATGATTTTGCGTCCAAAAGTTGCCGAGCCTTTGAAAGCGCAGATTGTCGATTATGCAAAAAAAGAAATGATAGGGATTCCGTATCGTTTAACGACGGGAATATTTTTCAAAAAATACGACGAAAACGGACTGCGGTATTCGCAATGCGCGCATTTCGTTTGGTACGCTTATAAAAAATTTGGAATTGACCTTGATTTCAACGGCGGAGCAATCGTAAAACCGCAAGATATTGCGTTATCGCCCCACGTAGAACTAGTGCAAGCGTTTGGGTTTAATTTTGATAAACTTTGGGCTTAAAAACCGTTAAGAGGAAAAGATATGAAAAGGCAAAATGAAAATATGCAATACGGATATGCGTTGATAACGGGTGCGACGGGTGGCTTGGGAAAGGCGTTCGTCCGCGTTTTGGCGCAGCGTGGATACGATTTGTTGTTGACGGGCAGAAGCGAGGAAAAATTGCAAACGTTGCAAACGGAACTTAAAAAAGAGTTTCCAAACGTAAAAACGTACGCATACGCAGCGGATTTATCCAACGAAACGCAAAGAAGCGCAATGCAGCAAAAAATCCAAGACGAAAATAAAAACGTTGCTTTGCTTGTCAACGTTGCAGGGGCGGACGTTCAAAAAGGTTTGACCGCTTATACGCAGGAAAAAATAGCGTTTCAATGTCGAATCAATTTCGAAGCGGCTGTTTCAATGTGCCGTTTTGCGATTGAAAATAAAGCTGAAAAATTGCAAATTATCAACATTTCCAGCGTTTCGGGGATTTATCCTATGCCGTATTTTGCAATATACAGCGCGACGAAAGGGGCTCTCACTTCCTTTTCCGTATCCTTACGCGAAGAAATGAAAGGCAAAAACGTTGCCGTTACGGCAATTTTACCAGGCGCAATGCCCACGCGCGAGGACGTAAAAGAACAAATTAAAGGGCAAGGCTTGTGGGGAAAATTGGCGGCGAAATCTCCGCAAGACGTGGCGATTGCCTCTTTAAAAGCAGTTGAAAAAAACAAAAGAAAAGAAATCGTTGGGTTTTGGAATAAGGAAATGCGCGTTTTCACTTGTTGGATTCCCACTTCGTGGCGATTGCATTTTATTGCAAAACGTTGGAGCAAAATCAGCAAAGACGCATTTTAAATGGTAAAAAAGGAAAAATATTCTCGTTTTTTGCATTGAAATCCTTGACAAATATATTGTTTTTGTGTATAATCGATTAAATGCATTAAAAATTGAGTTTTAATCGAAAAACGAAATAGAAAGGAGCGAAAAATATGATTGATTTAAATCCTTCGAGTAATTTATTAGAACAGGACCCGTACGAGTATGCGTTGCAGGACGTTCCTGAGGCGCAATTATTCCGTGATATTTATCCGTACGACGAGATTCCAAAAATTCCGTTTAACCACCGCCGCGTGCCTATGAATATGCCCAAAGAAATTTGGATTACGGACACGACGTTCCGCGACGGGCAACAATCCCGCGCGCCGTATACGGCAAAACAAATTGTAGATATTTATAAATTGATTGCGCGACTTGGCGGACCGAAGGGTATCATTCGTCAAAGTGAATTTTTCGTATATACGAAAAAGGATAGACAGGCATTGGAAGAATGTATGGCTTTGGGGTACAAATTCCCTGAAATCACAACGTGGATTCGCGCGAAGAAAGAAGATTTCGATTTGGTACACGATATCGGGATTAAAGAAACGGGTATTCTCGTCAGCTGTTCGGATTATCACATCTTCAAAAAGCTGAATATGACGAGAAAACAAGCCTACGACCATTATTTATCCGTCGTAAAAGAGGCGTTCGCCGCAGGAATTGCGCCGCGTTGCCATTTGGAAGATTTGACGCGCGCTGATTTCTACGGATTTGTCGTTCCTTTTGTAAACGCATTGATAGAACTTTCTCACGAGGCGAAAATCCCCGTGAAAATCCGTATGTGCGATACAATGGGTTACGGCGTTCCATTCACGGGCGCTGCGCCTCCTCGAAGCGTTCCGGGAATTGTGTACGGTTTGCACCATTATTCGGACGTTACGTCGGAAATGTTGGAATGGCACGGTCATAACGATTTCTATTTGGGCGTGGCAAACGCAGTCAGCGCGTGGTTGTATGGCGCGAGCGGCGTCAACTGTTCGCTCCTTGGTATCGGGGAAAGAACGGGCAACGTACCTACCGAGGCAATGGTAATGCAGTACGCGTCTTTGCGCGGTACGTTGGACGGTATGGATACGACGGCGATTACGGAAATCGGGCAATATTTTGAAAAGGAATTGAATTATTCTATTCCGCCTATGACTCCGTTTGTGGGTAGCGCATTCAACTTAACGCGCGCAGGCGTTCACGCGGACGGTATGATGAAAGACGCGGAAATTTACAACATTTTCGATACGGAAAAAATCCTTAACAGACCTGCGGAAGTTTCCATTTCCAACACTTCTGGTTTGGCAGGAATTGCGTATTGGATTAACAAGCATTATAAATTGCCGCCTGAAAAACAGGTGGGCAAGCAAGACGAAATCGTAAAAGCAATGAAAGAAGCGATTGACGGTTTGTACGCCGACGGCAGAACGACGGTTATGGGCGAACAGGAATTGGAAGAACTCTTTTTGTCGTTCAGCAAAGAAGGACGCAGTAAAATCAATCGGTCTTCTTTATAATAGAGAAACAGGAGTGAGAGAAGAAACACCATGGGTTATACGATAGCGCAAAAAATTATTAAAAATCATCTCGTTTGCGGTGAAATGACGGCGGGGAAAGAAATCGGATTGAAAATCGACCAAACCTTGACGCAGGACGCGACGGGAACGATGGCGTATTTGCAATTTGAGGCAATGGGTATCGATAGGGTAAAAACCGAACTTTCCGTTGCATATATCGACCACAATACGTTGCAGGCAGGTTTTGAAAATGCAGACGACCACCGCTATATTCAAACGGTAGCGAAAAAACACGGTCTTCGCTTTTCCAGACCAGGCAACGGGATTTGTCATCAGGTGCATCTTGAACGGTTTTCGCGTCCGGGAAAAACCTTGATAGGTTCGGACAGCCACACGCCGACGGCAGGCGGTATCGGTATGCTGGCTATGGGCGCAGGCGGTTTGGACGTAGCGGTGGCTATGGGCGGCGGCACGTATTACATAGCGATGCCGAAGATGATTAAAGTAAATCTCGTTGGGAAATTATCTAACTACGTAGGCGCGAAAGACGTCATTTTGGAAGTGTTGCGTATCTTGGGCGTAAAAGGCGGTGTTGGCGCAATCGTTGAATACGGCGGCGAGGGTGTAAAAACGCTTTCCGTACCGCAACGCGCCACCATTACCAATATGGGCGCGGAACTTGGCGCGACTACTTCCATTTTCCCCTCCGACGAAACGACGCGCGCATTTTTGAAAGCGGAGGACAGAGAGGAAGATTATATCGAGCTTTCTTCCGACCCTGACGCAACGTACGACGCGGAATATACCGTTGACCTCAGCGCGTTAAAGCCTTTGGCGGCTTGTCCGCACAGCCCTGACAACGTGAAGAACGTCAGCGAACTGTCAGGCATGAAAATCAATCAAGTTTGCATTGGTTCTTGCACCAATTCTTCTATGCAAGATATGTTGACGGTAGCGGCTATGCTCAAAGGCAAAACCGTTCATCCCGACGTAAGTTTGTCCATTTCCCCTGGTTCAAAACAAGTGTATACAATGTTGGCGGAGTGTGGGGCTTTGGCAGACCTTATCAATGCAGGCGCGCGTATTTTGGAATGCGCGTGCGGACCTTGTATTGGTATGGGCTTTTCTCCTCAATCGGCAGGGGTCAGCTTGCGTACGTTCAATCGTAATTTCCTTGCGCGCAGCGGAACGGCGGACGCGCAGGTGTACCTCGTTTCTCCCGAAACGGCGGCGGCTTCAGCGGTTGCAGGCGTGTTTACCGATCCTACAACTTGGGGCGTTGCGCCTAAGATTGAGATGCCCACACAATTCAAAATCAACGACAATTTGATTGAAATGCCCGTAGGCGTTGATGAAATGGACGGCGTAACGGTGGAACGCGGCCCGAATATCAAACCCATTCCCGTAGGCAAAGCGCCTGCTAAGGATTTGGAATGTGAACTCATTTTAAAGGTCGGCGACGATATCACCACCGATCATATTATGCCTGCAGGGACGAAAGTATTGCCCTATCGTTCAAACGTGCCGAAACTGTCGGAATTTTGTTTCACGGTATGCGATAAGGAATTCCCCGAACGCGCGAAAGCAAAAGGCGGCGGCGTTATCTTGGGCGGAGCGAATTACGGGCAGGGTTCTTCGCGTGAACATGCGGCACTTGTGCCTTTGTATCTCGGTATTAAAGCGGTTGTCGCAAAGAGCTTTGCGCGTATCCACGTGGCAAATTTAATCAACTTCGGTATTGTGCCTATGACGTTGGAAAATCCCGACGATTACGAAAATTTCAACGAGGGAGATTTGTTGGAAATCAAAGGTTTTGCTAAGGCGGTTGCAAATGCGACGGAGGCGACCCTCGTCAACAAAACGAATGGCAAGACGGCGAAACTGAAACTTGCGTTTACGGAAAGACAGCGTGAAATGTTGCTTGCAGGCGGTTGCTTGAACTATACGAAAAATCAAAAATAACGGAGAATAGAAAAATGGAAAAGGAACAATATACGGCGCAGCTTGACGAGGCTTGCGCAAAGTTTAGAAAATTGATGGCGGCGCAGTTGTCCCGCGTGGAGGATATGAAAGCGCAAGGCGATTTTGTGGATTATAAGGCTCTTGATTGTATCAAAATCGGCGTGTGCGGTGGCGACGGAATCGGTCCGATTATTTCTGCGCAGGCAAGACGAGTGCTTGAATTTATCCTTGCCGACCTTGTTAAAGAAGGCAAAGTGGAATTCAAGGATATCGAGGGTTTGACGATTGAAAATCGTATTGCAAAAGGTAAGGCGATTCCCGACGACGTTATGGCGGAGCTCAAAGCGTGTCATATCATTTTGAAAGGGCCGACGACTACGCCTCAAAAGGGTAGCGGTATGCCCAATATCGAATCTGCGAACGTCGCAATGCGAAAAGCGTTGGATTTGTTTGCGAACATTCGTCCCGTAAAAGTACCCGAAGAAGGAATCAACTGGACGATTTTCCGTGAAAACACGGAAGGCGGTTACGCAATCGGTTCTTCGGGGTTCAATATTACAGAAGACCTCGCGGTAGACTTTACAGTTACTACAAAACAAGGTTCGGACAGAATTGCGCGTCTTGCATACGATTACGCGCAAAAGAACGGGTTTAAACGCGTTTCGCTGGTTACGAAAGCCAACGTTATTAAAACGACGGACGGTAATTTCTTGGAAGATTGCCATAAGGTAGGGGATTTGTATCCCGATATCGTAACGGACGAATGGTACGCAGATATTATGACGGCAAAGCTCGTGGATACCAAACGTCGTCGGGATTTCCAAGTGTTGTTGCTGCCCAATCTTTACGGGGATATTATTTCTGACGAAGCGGCGGAATTCCAAGGCGGCGTAGGTACGGCAGGTTGCGCGAATATCGGTAAAAAATACGCTATGTTTGAGGCAATTCACGGCAGCGCGCCCCGTATGATAACGGAGGGAAGAGGCAAATATGCAGATCCTTGTTCTATGCTTCGCGCATGCGTAATGTTGCTTTCGCATATCGGTTTGCAAGATAGGGCAGACAAATTGGAACATGCGTTGGATATTTGTTCGTTTGAAGAAAAGAAATACGTCATCACGGGTCGTGATACGGGCGCGACGTGCGACGAATTTGGCGATTACGTAATGGAAACGCTGAAAAAACTCAATTAAATAAAAAACAAAAGACGGTTCGAGGACGATTTTTGGGTTCTCGAACCTGTTTTTTTCGGAAAACACTTTACACGGCTTTTTTTTTGTGATATAATGCTAAGGAGAGGGTGTATTATGAAGTATACTGTACAATCAAGTAAATATATTTTAAAAAATTTTTTATATATCTTTCCTTTTGCAATAATCCCCGCGTTTTGTTTCAGCCTTGCTACGGATAAAGAGGCGTTACGTTGCGCAATGGAAACGATCTTTTCAGGACGATTGAAAGAGTTGCATTTCGAGCATCTTTTTCGCGCGGTGTCCGTTTTGAACTTTGCGTCGTGGAAAGCGGTTGTATTCGGATTGATTGGAATCGTAGTCATAATCGTATGCACGGCATTACTCCTTGCATTGCTTGAAAAACATATGCGGTTTGGGAAACGTACGTTTAACGGGGTATTTTCCAAACTCAACGACAATTTGGTGTCGACGTGCAGTTATGCGTTTTTATTGTTGGCGTTATACGAATTTTGGTGTTTGATTACGTCGGCTCTATTGTTTTCCGTAATGCAAATTCCCGTAGTGCCGATTGCGTACGTGTTGGGCGGTTTGGTATTTATTGGTATGCATATCGTGTTGATTTCAATAATAGGCGCGGTGTATTTGTGGTTGCCGTGTATGCAGATTACGGGTTTTAAAGCGTTGGAGGCGTTTCATTATTCCTATCATTTGATGTCGCCAATCAAAGGCGGAATTCTTATCGGACAGTTGTTGTTTTTGTTTGTCGCAGAGGCGTTGATTTGTCTTTGCGCCGTATTCTCGTCCAGCTACGTTGTTTTTATGGCGCTAACTACTGCGTTTTACGCAGTTTTGATGATGGTTTTTTGCGTAAGAATGCAGGTTGCGTATTTTGACCGCGATAATATCGAACGTGCGGATTTGAAAACGTATTATAGATAAAAATTTTGAAAGGTATACGACGTTACAGCGCAAAAAAGGAGAAAATATATGCGTTTTAGAAACAGTATTCGATTGTTGATAGAGAATTTTAAAAATATTTATCGACTGTTATTATATAAATTGGCTATCACTTTAATCGCAAGCGCGTTATGTTGCGCTTTCGTTTTGCCTGAAATTATCGAAATCGTACAAAGTGAAGCGGTGCAGGCGCTTTGGAAAGACGTTACCGAATTTACAAAGGCGTTTTTGGCGTTTAATACCGAATTGCTGGCAGAATGTAAAAATTCTGTCGTTGGCGCAGAGGGAACGTTACACGGCGCGATTGCGTATATATCTTCGCAAACGACGGGCATTATATTTACTGCGCTTGGTTGCCTTTTGGTGTATTTAGTGAAACGTTTTGTGGATACGTTGGGATATTTTTCGACTGGAAGTATTCTCAATGATAAAATGACGACGTATGCGGAAACTTCGTTTTTTACGGCGTATGTAGCAAATCTTGGGAAAGCGAGCGTATATTCCGCTGTTTATGTGTTTGCGGGGTTTTTATACGACGTATTGATGTTGGCGTGTTGCTATTGTTTGCTTGCGTTTACGCCTTTGTTGCCTGCCTTGTTCTTTTCAATGACGTTGATTGTCGTGATGCAAGCGTTAAAATTAACGTACACGGGGTTATGGATGCCTGCAATGACAGCAGACGGGCTTACTTTCCGTGATATGTTAAAACAAAAGGACGAAAAAGAACAAAAACAACGTTTAAAGAATTTCTCTACGTACGTAGTGGATATATATATTATTGTCATTATAAATGCAATGGCGGCGTTGTTTACATTCGGTAGCGCGTTGTTGATTACTATTCCCACGTCGTATATGTTGCTCTTGTGTCAACAATACGTCAATTATTATACGTTTAAGGGCAGAAAATATTTTATCACATACGACGGGATTCAAGACAACCCCGATTATGGAGATAGAGAACATTTTTTCGACTATATTGGAGAAAACGAATATAGGGAAACCAAAGCAGACGAGAGTATGAGTAAAAAAACGGAGGGTATAACGATGGAATATCAAAAGAAATTTGAAGAATGGCTGAATAACCCCAATTTATGCGAAGAAGGCAAGAAAGAATTGGAAAGTATTCAAAATGACGAAAAGGAAAAAGAATACCGTTTTGGCGGTGAAATGGAATTTGGCACGGCGGGCATGCGTGGCGTAATCGGGTATGGTATAAACGTGATGAACGTTTATACCGTAATGCGAGCAACACAAGGTTTGGCGGAATGGATTAAAACGTTGGGCAAAGATGCAATGGAACGCGGTGTGGTCATTTCGTATGATACGCGTAGAAAATCGGAAGAATTTGCAAAAGTAACCGCTGGGGTTTTAGCGAAAAACGGAATAAAGGCGTATCTTTTTAACGAAGTACATCCTGTACCTATGCTCTCGTATGCCGTGCGGTATTTGAAAACGATTGCCGGCGTTATGATTACGGCAAGCCACAATCCCAAAGAATATAACGGCTATAAAGTGTATGGCGAGGACGGTGCTCAAATGTCGCCCGAGGATACGGCGAAAGTAGTGTCGTGTATGGAAAAGATTACCGATTATTTGTCCGTAACGGCAGATATAAACAGCCAAAAAATTGTTTCCGTACCTGAAAAATTGGACGAAGATTATATTGAAGAATTGTCTAAATTGACACTTTCCAAAGAGGCTGTGGAAAAATGTGGCGCGGATTTAAAACTCGTTTATACGCCCGTACACGGCAGCGGATATATTCCCGTAACCACCATTTTGAAAAAGTTGGGTATCAATGCTACGATTGTGGAAGAACAAACGACGAAAGATACCGAATTTTCAACGGTAAAAGTACCGAATCCCGAATTTAAAGAAACGCTTTCTATGGGGATTGCTTTGGCGAATAAAATCAACGCCGACGTGGTGTTTGGTACAGACCCCGATTCCGATAGACTTGGGGTAGCGTTAAAGGACGACAACGGCGAATTTGTAACGCTTTCGGGAAATCAAGTCGGGATTTTGTTGCTCGATTATATTTTAACGAGATTGTCTAAGGAAAATAAAATGCCGAAAAACGCCGCCGTCGTGAAATCATTCGTTACGACGGGTATGGCAAAAGCGCTTTGCGACGATTACGGCGTCGCTTTATACGAAACGCCCGTTGGATTTAAATTTATCGGCGAAAAAATCAAACAATGGGAAAAGGGCGGAAATCATACCTATATTTTCGGGTTTGAGGAATCTTGCGGTTATCTTCGCGGTACGCACGCGCGAGATAAGGACGCAGTCGTTGCGTCTATGCTCTGCGCGGAAATGGTTTGTTATTATACTTATCTTGGCAAGAGCGTGTATGCAAGATTGCAAGAAATTTATGCGAAATACGGTTACGTATTGGATAAAAACGTATCCATTCAATATTCGGGCTTGAACGCTATGAAAGAAATGAATGCGGTTGTGGACGGATTAAAAACGTTGAAAGTGAGCGATTTTGCAGGTGTGAAAGTAGAGGCGATTCGCGATTACAGCGCGGCGAAACGAACGTTTCCTGAAACGGGAAAAACAGAGGAGATGGATACGCCCACTTGTAATTGCGTGTATTACGAACTTAGCGGCGGCTCGTTCGTCTGCGTTCGCCCGTCGGGTACGGAACCCAAATTGAAAATTTATTATTCGTTAAAGGCAAAAGACGAAGCGACGGCAAAAGAAAAATTGGAAGAATTGCAATCGTCTGTTAACGAACTTTTGGAAAAAGCGAAACAAGAGTAAAGAATTATGGATATTACAGCCATTGATAAAAATTTCAAATTGCCCGAGATTACGGAAACGGACGTGGAATGGATCAACGCAACCGACCCGCGCATTGCTTTGTACGGCGTGTATTATTCGGAAGAAGAGGGAGAGGCAGCCTACCGTCGAATGTCGCAAAAGGTTGCAAATTCCACAAGCGACGGTGTGAGTATATTAAGCAAAAATACCTCAGGTGGGAGATTGCGTTTGGTTACCGATTCGCCGTATTTTGCAATCAAGTGTATGGTGGCGGATTTTGGAATGTGGCAACATATGACGGTGGTAACGGCGTCGGGATTTTCTTTGTATACAGACGGAAAATTTCAAAATATGTACGCGCCTACGGAGGTAAGTAAAAAGGCTGTGAAAGACGGCAGATTTGCCTACAACGGTATTCGTTATTTTCAAGAGAAGAAAGAACGCGAACTCGAATTGTATTTTCCCTTATACAACGCGGTATACGAATTGTATATCGGGATTAAAAAAGGCAGTACGATCAAACCTGCGCCGAAATATGCGTATGAAAAGCCCGTGTTGTTTTACGGCTCGTCCATAACGCAAGGGGGGTGCGCATCTCGTCCCGGTAACGATTACGCAGGGTATCTTGAACGTTGGTTGAATACCGATTATATCAATCTTGGTTTTTCGGGTAGCGGCAAGGCAGAACCGATTATGGTAGAATATTTGTCCGAAGTAGACGCGTCGGTATACGTATTGGATTACGACCATAACGCGCCGACCGCAGAGTATCTTGAAGAAACGCATTATCCTTTGTACAAGGCAATTCGCGAAAAGCATAAAAACGCGCCGATTGTTTGTATTTCAAGACCTGATTTTGAGAATGGAGGAGAAACAATCAATTCACCTCGTAGAAACGTTGTCAAGGCAACGGTGGAAAAGGCAACACAATTCGGCGATAAAAACGTGTATTTTATCGACGGCGAAACGTTGTTTGGCGCGGAAGATCGCGATTCGTGTACGGTGGACGGTTGCCACCCTAACGATTTGGGGTTCTATCGAATGGCGAAAACGATATATCCCGTACTAAAAGAGGCTCTTGAAAAAACGAAATAAAAAGTCGGAAAAGCAGGGTAAAAACCTTGCTTTTTCTTGTGAAAAATTTCAGGTGTTTTAATTGCGAAAGAATACCAAAAAACAAAGAAAGATTTTCTCTTGTATTTTCATGAAAAAGTAGTATAATGGAAATGAACAAATAAAGAGGAGATACGTTTTATGAAATTACCCGTTTTGGATAAGAATTTTTATCCTATGATTAAAGCGCTCAACGATTTTGACGCGCAAGTGAAAAAGAGTGGACAATCCGTTGAGGTTGTTTTGGTTGCAGAGCGCAGTGGCGGTTATAATTACGTGTACAAATACGACGCGTTTGCCGACGGCGTGAACGATAAGCTGAATTTCCGCGTTGCCGAACGTTTGGCAAAAACCATTCTTTGGGTGGTTGGCGGATTTAAAATTTCCGTTGCGGGCAGCAAATCTATTTACGAATATTTAAAAAAGGCGTACACGATGGACGGGCTTCGCGCGTTCGACGTAGAGTTTATGAGTGGCGTTTACGAAAGACCGTTCGAGGTGGAATGGTTGGAAAAAGACGAAATTCCCGCGCAAAAGAATGCGTCTATGCGTGTGGGCGGATATTTGAAAGGTTGCCGTATCGGCTTTGACGCGGGCGGTTCAGATAGAAAAGTGAGCGCGGTGATCGACGGCGAAGTGGTTTACAGCGAAGAAGTCGTTTGGAATCCGAAAGTTACGGAAGACCCTACGTATCATTATAACGAAATTTTGACGGCTATGAAGACGGCGGCGAGCAAGATGCCTACCGTAGACGCTATCGGCGTTTCGTCTGCCGGCGTTTACGTAGACAACAAGATTATGGTTGCGTCGTTGTTCTTGAAAGTGGATAAGACGAAACACGGCGATTACGTAAAAAATATGTATATCAACGTTGCAAAAGAAATGAGCAAAGAACTTGGAAAAGAAATTCCTTTGGAAGTGGCGAATGACGGCGACGTAACCGCCCTTGCAGGGGCAATTGATTTGGAAGATAACGGCGTTTTAGGTATCGCAATGGGTACGAGCGAGGCTGTCGGCTATATCAACACGCAAGGCGGTATCAACGGTTGGCTTTCGGAACTCGCTTTTGCTCCCGTGGATTTCAACGAAAACGCAATGCAAGACGAATGGAGCGGAGATTTCGGCGTGGGCTGTAAATATTTCTCGCAAGATGCGGTTATTAAACTCGCGGAATACGGCGGATATAAATTTGAGGACGGTTTGACCCCTGCGCAGAAATTGAAAGTGGTACAAGCAATGATGGACAAAGACGACGCGCTTGCAAAACAGATTTACGAAGATATCGGCGTATATTTGGCGCATACCATTCCGTTCTATGCAAAATTCTACGACATCAAACATATGTTGCTTTTAGGTCGAGTAATGGGCGGAAAAGGCGGCGATATTATTCTTGCCACTTGCAAAGAAACGTTGGCAGCGGAATATCCCGAATTTGCAGGTTTGGATATCGGACTTCCCGACGAAAAGAACCGTCGCGTAGGACAGAGTATTGCCGCGGCGAGTTTGCCTGCAAATTTAAACTAAGACGGCGCGGAGGGTTTGCAAATGAAATGTTTTAAAAATGCAACCGTTTACGTAGACGGCAAAGGATTGGTAAATCGTACGGTGTATTTTGATGATAAAATTCAAAAAATTTCCCGTTGCGGTTTGACGAAAGCGGAAGAAATTACGTTGCCCGACGGCGCGATTGTGTTGCCTGGATTTATCGATCAACATATTCACGGCGCAGGTGGCAGCGACGGAATGGACGGCACGGTGGAGGATATTTCCACGATTGCAAATACGATTGCGGCAGAGGGTACAACGACCTTTCTCGTTACTACAATGACGCAAAGCCCCGAAAATATCACGAAAGCCTTGACGGCGGTGAAAACCTATCGTGAAAACAACCCTAAGAACGGCGCGCGCGTAGAGGGCGTGCATTTGGAGGGGCCGTTTATTGCGGCTGCGCATAAGGGCGCGCAACCCCTTGAATATGTAAAACAGCCAGATATTGCCGTGTTTGACGGCTACAACGCCGCAAGCGGCAATGCGATTAAAATCGTAACGCTTGCACCCGAAGTGGAGGGCGCGGAAGAATTTATTCGGCATTTGAAAGAAAACGGAGTGGTTGCCTCTATCGGACATACGGGCGCAAAATTTGCGGATATAGAGAAAGCGATTTCGGCAGGAGCAAACAACGTTACGCATACGTACAATGCGCAAACGGCTTTGCATCATAGAGAAATTGGTACGGTAGGCAGCGCAATGCTGTTGGACGACTTGAATTGCGAATTGATCGCAGATACCATTCACGTTTCCGTTCCCGCAATGCGTTTGTTGGTGAAAAACAAACCCAACGATAAATTGTCTTTGATTACGGACGCTATGCGCGCAAAAGGGATTCCCGACGGCATCAGCGAACTTGGCGGACAAACGGTGTACGTGAAAAACGGTGAAGCCCGTTTGGAAGACGGTACGCTGGCAGGTAGCGTATTGCGTATGAATCGCGCCATTCAAAATATGGTAGAAAAGGTGGGCGTACCTTTGACGCAAGCGGTGGACTACGCAACCATTAATCCTGCGAGAATGTTGAAAATCGATCAAGAAACGGGTAGTATCAAAGTCGGCAAACGCGCAGACTTTACGGTACTGAACGAAAAGTTTGACGTCGTGATGACGATTCGCGACGGCGAAGCGATTTATCAAGCATAACGTATATAAATTTGCTTATCGATTATTTCCTCTTATAAAAGGGCCTCGACTGTTTTGGTCGAGGTTCTTTTTTACAGCCAAGTTCTATCTGGTCATTCATAAGACCAATATAAAAAACATATTTATAAAAATACGAGTATATGTTGTTTTTGTAAAAAGTTTACGAAAAGAGGGGTAAACACTTTCAAAAACGGAAAAAATATGTTATAATAGAGGTGAACGCTTTGAATGAATTTGACCGTTTTGCAAAATACGAAAAGTTCACAAAAGAAAATCCTTTTGATTTGGCAAAACATAGCTCTATCGGTGTGGGGGGCTATGCCGAAATTGCGTTTTATCCGCGCGACGAATCGGAATTGATTGGGTTGATTGCTCAATTAAAAGCCGATAAAATCGAATTTTACGTGGTTGGCAATATGACCAACGTGTTGCCAGCCGACGGATTGATCAACAAGGCAATTGTTTGCATTAAAAAAATATGCGGTGTAGAAATAGGCGAAAAGACGTACGTTGCCGCAGGGACTTCAAGCAATCAACTTCTTCGACATTGTAAATCGGCGAAAAAAAGCGGCGCGGAATTTTTGTCGGGAGTGCCTTGTACGCTTGGGGGCGCGTTGTATATGAATGCAGGCGCAGCTGGAACGTATATCGACGAAATCGTGGAAGAAGTTCGTGTGTTGCGCGATGGGAAAATTCAAACGTTGGCTTTAAAGGACTGCGCGTATTCGTATAAACACAGCGTATTTATGCAAAACGACGATATTATTTTAGGGGCGACGTTGCGGCTGAAAGACAGCGACGAGAAAACGATTGAAGAAACCGAAAAACGGTATTTACAAAGAAGAGCGCATTTGCCCAAAGGCAGAAGTATGGGTTGCGTATTTAAAAACCCTAAGCACGGAGCGTCTGCAGGCGAATTGATTGAAAAAGCGGGGCTCAAAGGTTTGCGCGTGGGGGGCGCGGTAGTGGCAATGCAACACGCCAATTTTATCTTAAACGATAGGGGCGCGACGCAGCAAGATATCAGAACGCTGATTTCGATTATTAAAAGCGTCGTGTTCGCGCAATACAAAATAGAATTAGAGGAAGAAATACGATATTTGATATAAGCAAGGTGTTTGCTTAAAAAAAGGAGAACGGGTGATTTTAACAGCAGATTATCATACGCATACGCCGTATTCACACGGCAAAAATACCGTTGAGGAAAACGTGGCGAGGGCAAAAGAGCTTGGTTTGAAACAAATCGCGATTACAGACCACGGCTTTTCTCACGTTGCGTACGGGCTTCGCAGAAGACAAGTGGCGTCTTACGCGGCGGAATGTAAAGCGGCGGCGAAGAAATATAATATAGACGTGTTGGTGGGAATTGAATCCAATATAAAGGGTGAAGACGGAGAGGCGGATTTAACGGAACGCGATTATGAGAATTTCGACGTGTATCTTTGCGGAAACCATATTTTTATTTTCTATTCAACGAATCAAGATATGTGGAAATACGGTTGGGGAAACGTATTGTCAAGGCAATTTTTGAAAGATACGCCTGAAAAGGTGATACAGCGAAACACCAAAGCGTATATCAACGCAATAAAAAACAATCCCGTTGACGCCGTTACCCATTTGAATTTTTTATGTCCGTCGAATGCCTTGGATGTGGCAAAATGCGCTGCGGATTACGGTACGTATATCGAACTTAATACAAAAAAACGGCATTTGAGCGACGAGGAATTGTGTGAAATCGCGCAAAAGACTTCGGCGAGGTTTATCGTTAATTCGGACGCGCACGCAGCGGCAAGAGTGGGAGATACGAAAATCGTAGAAGAACAATTGGCGAGAATTGATTTCCCGATGGATAGAATCGACAATATAGACGGGCGGTTGCCCACATTCCGCTTTGCAGAGTTTAAAAAACATTTATAAACATGAGCTTTACTTCAGAGATAAAAAAAGAAATCGTCAATCGAAAATTGTGGAAAGGTAAGGGGAACGCAGAAAAAAAAGCTGCGTTGTCCGCTTTTATTCGTACCAGCGGCACGATAGGCTTTAAAGACGGGATTCCTACGTTTTTTCTCGTCAGCGAAACGGAAAACGTTGCCGAATTTTTTATGCGGATTTTCTATGAAACGTTCGGGGTGGAACTCTCGGTAACGCATGCGACAATGGACAGATTGAGCGGTAGGGACAAATTGTTGTTGCAATGCCCTACGGCGAACGCGAAAAACGTATTGATTGAATTGGGGCTGTTAAAAAAGACGAGTTTGGAATTTAAAAGTGGGATATCCGCTTCGCTGATAAAAGACGACGCGTGTAAAATTGCCTATATGCAAGGCGCGTTTTTAGGCGGCGGAAGTTGTACGTTGCCGCACGAAACGGGCAAAACGGGATATCACCTTGAAATTGTGTTTTTAGAAGAAAAACCTGCGAAAGATTTTTGCGTGAAACTCGCTCAACTTGAACTGATTGTAAAATTGGTAAAAAGAAAGGAAACGTACGTCGTTTATATTAAGAGTAAGGAATTGATTTCCGATTTCCTTTCGGTAATCGGCGCGGAAAACGCGTTAGAAAAATTATCCAAAGTTGTGGAAAAACGCGATAGGGCAAATCAAAGCAATCGCACGCAAAACTGTATGGCAGGCAATGCGGACAAAGCCGCGAAAGCCGCAGTAAAACAGGTAATGGCGATTCAAACGTTGCAAAAAAGCGGCGTGATAGAGGGGTTAAACGACGAATTGAAAGCCTTAGCTAACTTGCGACTTGACAATCCGGCAATGTCCTTGCAGGAACTTGCAGACGCATTGAAAGTAAGCAAGAGTTGTTTAAACCATAGAATGAGAAAACTGATGGAAACGGCGGAAAAACTGACGAAATAAAAAAAGAAAAACGGAAGAATTATGACGGATTTTGTACATTTACATTTGCATACGGAATACAGCCTTTTGGACGGCGCGGCAAAAGTGGACGATTTGGTGGAATATCTTTCCAAAAATGGAATCAACGCTTGCGCGGTAACCGATCACGGGAATATGTACGCCTCTTTGTATTTTGCCGAAGAATGTGTAAAAAAGGGGATAAAATATATTATCGGTTGCGAACTGTACGCCACTGACGACCATTTTGACAAACGCCCTGGCACGAAGACGGAGCATATCGTTTTGCTTGCAAAAAACAAGACGGGCTATAAAAATATTGTAAAGCTGGATTCCCTTTCCTATATCGACGGATTTTACGGGAAACCGAGAATCAGTTACGAATATATCAAACAGCATCACGAGGGGGTAATTTGTCTTTCCGCGTGTTTGGCAGGTCGTATGCCGCAACTGTTGATGCAGAACGATTACGAGGGGGCGAAAAAATGGGCGGCGGAGATGAAAGAAATCTTCGGCGACGATTTTTATATTGAGTTGCAAGACCATGGGATTGCGGAAGAAAAACAGGTGATTCCCGAATTGATTCAAATCGCAAGAGAATTGAATATCGGGTTGGTTGCGACGAACGACGTGCATTATATCGAAAAAGAGGATTGGGAAGCGCACGACGTATTGCTGTGTATTCAGACGAAAAAAACACTCGCCGATCCCAAACGTATGAAATTTGACACGCACGAATTTTATATGAAATCGGGCGACGAGATGTTAGAACTTTTCAATTACGTCCCCGAGGCGATTTCCAACACGCGTGTAATTGCGGACAAGATAGAAGAACCCGTATTCGATCTTACGCCAAAGGGCGACCCTATTCGTGATACGTCGTTGATCCCCTTGTACAAACCCGAGGATGGCAGCACTTCGCCCGATTATCTTACGAGATTGACGTGGGAGGGGTTGCCCAAACGCTATGCGGAGATTACGCAAGAAATTAAAGAACGCGCGGAATACGAACTCGGCATTATTATCAAAATGGGTTTTGCTGACTATTTCTTGATTGTATGGGATTATATCAATTGGTCGCGTGTGCATGGGATACCGGTAGGGCCTGGGCGTGGTTCGGGGGTAGGCAGTATCGTTGCGTATTCGATAGGGATCACCGACGTTGACCCTTTAAGATACGATTTGATTTTTGAACGGTTCTTAAACCCTGATCGAGTTTCTATGCCCGACTTTGACGTGGATTTTTGTACGAAAAGAAGACACGAAACGATTGAATACGTACGGGAAAAATATCATCCTGAAAACGTAGCGCAAATCGTAACGTTCGGAACGCTTGCCTCGCGCGCCGTTATCAAGGACGTAGGTCGTGTTATGGGTGTGCCGTATTCGGAAACGGACAAAGTTGCAAAATTGATGGACGGAAAATCCACGATAGGCGAATTGTTGGGGCTGAAAATCCCCAAACTTGAAAAACAGCTCGCCGATCCTGAATTAAACGAAGAAAAACGAGGGGAAATTCAGAAAAAATTAAACGAACAGAAACAAAAAAAGAATTCCGAATTTATTGAAGTGTACGAAACGAATTCTGAACTTCGCCGCGTAATTGATATGGGCTTGAAATTGGAGGGTATGCCTAAAAACACCTCCGAACACGCGGCAGGCGTCGTTATTTGTAACAAAGTGCTTGCCGATAACGTGCCGCTTGCTAGAAACGGGGAAGATATTGTAACGCAGTTTGATATGAAAGAAGTGGAAGCGGTGGGAATGTTGAAGATGGACTTCCTTGCGTTGACCACGTTGACGGATATACAAAACACGTTGGAATATATCAAAGAGGGCAAGGGGATTGACGTCGATTTCAATGAAATTGGGCTTGACGTTCCCGAAGCGTATCAGTTAATCTCGTCCGGGGATACGGACGCGGTGTTCCAACTCGAACAAGGCGGAATGAAAAAGTTTATGAAAGACCTGCAGCCCAGTTGTTTGGAAGATTTGATTGCAGGAATTTCCCTTTATCGTCCTGGACCTATGGATTTCATTCCGAAATATATCGAGAACAAGCATAATCCTGAAAAAATCGTTTACGATACGCCGTATTTAGAGCCGATTTTGAAAAATTCGTACGGGGTTATTGTGTACCAAGAACAGGTTATGCAAATTTTCCAACAGCTTGCAGGATACTCGCTTGGTCAAGCCGACCTTGTTCGTCGCGCCATGGCAAAGAAGAAAAAGAAAGAGCTGATGGAACAAAAAGACAAATTTATCTACGGCGCGCCGTCAGAGGGGATTTCGGGGTGCGCGTCTAAGGGAATCCCTGCAAACGTTGCGGAGAAAATTTTCTCGGATATGGAGAGTTTTGCTTCCTACGCTTTCAACAAATCTCACGCGGCGGCGTACGCGGTGGTGGCGTATAGAACGGCGTATTTAAAGCATTTTTATCCCAAAGAATTTTTGGCGGGTATCTTAAACGACAGAATTGATAAAATTGAAGAAGTTTCCAAATATATTATGTATATGAAGGAAAAAAATATCGACGTTTTACCGCCTGATATCAATAAATCGAAAGATATTTTCTGGGTAGAAGGCAACGGACTGAGAATCGGTTTGGGCGCGCTCCGCGGCGTTGGTCAGGACGCGATTGCCGCCGTTATAAAAGAACGCAGCGATCACGGCGAATTTAAGGATTTTTCCGATTTTGCAATGCGTTGTTCCAAATACGTAAACAAACGGATTGTAGAGAGCCTTATTTACGCAGGCGCGTTTGATTGTTTTGGGTACAATCGCGCGCAGGTGGCGGCGGTTTACGAGGACGTTTTAACCCGTGTCAGCGCAATGGAAAAACAAAAAGCAGGCGCGCAAATTTCTTTATTTGGCAGTATTTTGGAAGAACAGAATATTGAGGTGCGTTTCCCTGATATTCCCGAATATGAAACAATGGAAAAACTCTCCAAAGAAAAATCCGTACTCGGCGTATATGTCAGCGGACATCCGTTTGAAAAGTTTTTGCCGTATTTCAAAGACCGCACTTTTAATTGTTCCATGTTAAACAATTACGTTGAAAACGACGAAACGGGGGAAAAGACGTATAACGAAATTTCCGACGGACAACAAGTAACGATGGGCGGAATGATAGGCGCGTTTAAAAAATTGAAAACGCGTACGGGTTCGTTTATGGCGTTTGTAACCGTGGAGGATTTGTACGGCTCGGTGGAATGTGTGTGTTTCCCGAAAATTTATGACCGTATCCGTAATTTTCTGCAAACGGACAAAGTGGTGTCCTTGTCGGGGAAAATCAGTATAGAAGAAGAAAAACTTCCCGTGATTATCGTCGATAAAATGACAGAATTTACGTTGGAAGAAGATAATACCCCGATAAAAGAAGAACCCCATACAAATTATCAAGACAGATACGTTTCTTCGTCGGTCTATGCGGATAATGCAGATGCTTCCGCGTCTTCGCGTCCTATGCAACCCGTTTCGCGAGAAAAATCGAACGCGGAAAAGAAATTGTGGTTGAACGTCAGCGGATTGGAGGACGAAGATATTGAAGAATTGTTGGAAACGCTGTCGTTTTATTCGGGGGATACGTCCGTTTGGTTTGTAAAAGACGGAAAAAAGATGCTTTGTTCGCAAAAAGTATCGCCAAACAAAGCCTTGATGGCAGAACTTTCGAGTTTTTTGTCGGAAAATTGTATAAAACTTGTGTAAATTTAAAAAAAAGGTAAAAAAATAATTGTTTTTTTCAAAAGTTTTGCTATAATAATAATGTACGTGATTTTATAGGGGAGAAAAATCGTTGAGAGAGGAAAAAACGAATCGGTAAAATCAACGAACAGAGAGGTAGAAAAAAATGAAACGTATAGGTTTATTGACGAGTGGTGGCGACGCGCCTGGTATGAATGCGGCAATCCGCGCTGTTGTGCGTTCGGGATTGTATTTTGGAATGGAAGTGTTTGGAATCGAACGCGGTTATGCTGGTTTGATGAATAATCTCGTTATCCCTATGGAAATGCGTAGCGTATCGAATATCGTACAATGTGGCGGTACTCGCCTTCGTACGGCAAGATGTATGGAAATGTTGACCAAAGAAGGTCAGAAAAAAGCGGTTGAAACGTTGGAAAAAAACGGGATTGACGGATTGGTCGTCATTGGCGGCGACGGTTCGTTTAGAGGCGCAAAAGTGCTTAGTGAGGAATACGGCGTGCCTACGATTGGTATTCCCGGTACGATTGACAACGACCTGGAATACACCGATTATACGCTTGGTTTTGATACGGCGGTAAACACTTGTCTTGACATTATCAATAAGTTGCGCGATACAATGACCTCGCACGAACGTATTTCCGTCGTAGAGGTTATGGGCAGACATTGCGGGGATATTGCGTTGTACAGCGGTATTGCGTCGGGCGCAGAAATTATCGTTGTACCTGAAATCAAGTTTGATATGAATGATATCGTGATGAAAATCAACCGTTCTCGCGCAAGTGGGAAACATTCCAATATTATCGTCGTTGCAGAAGGGGTTATGAGCGCGGAACAGTTTGCGAAACAGTTGCAAGAAGTTACGTCGCATTCCGTTCGTCCTACCTGTATCGGACACGTGCAACGCGGTGGCTCGCCCTCTATGGCGGATAGAATGTTGGCGGCGCAGTTTGGTAACAAAGCCGTTCGTTTGCTGAACGACGGGATTGGTAACCGCGTGGTGGGTATTCGCGATAATAAAATTATCGATATGGATATTATCGAGGCGGTATCGATGAAAAAACAATTCAATCTCGAATTGTACGAAACGTTGCAGATGATTTCTATGTAATGCAAAAAGTCGCTTTTCAAAAGCGACTTTTACTATGCGACGGGAAAAGTGAAAAAATTTCAGAAAAATATCGAAAAAGTAATTAAGTTTAGAAAAATTTGGGTATATATTATATAATAGGATAAGGGGACGTGTTTTTTCACGCCTAAAAACAGGAGTAAAAATGATTTTAACCGTATGTATGAGTCCTTGCACGGACGTAACGATAGAATTGGATTCTCTTAATATCGGGAAAGCCAGCACGGTAAAGAGCAGATCGATTTCTTTCACGGGAAAGGCGTTAAACGTAGCCATCGGGGTTACTCGTTTGGGTCGCGATGCATATACCACGGGAATGATGTATAACGAAAACGGATATATGTTTGAAAACGCTCTGGATAAAGAGGGTGTGCCTTTTACGTTTGTGTGGAACAAAGGCAGAGTGCGCGAGAATTACAAATTTATCGACAATCGTTCTATGCTGACCGAAGTCAACGATATCGGAGAGGAAGTAAGTAAGGAAAAAGCGGAAGAATTGCTTTCTATGGTGCGTATGTTATCTGCTAAAAGCGGCGTAACGGTGCTTTCAGGCGGATTGCCTCGCGGAATGGATGCGGGGTATTATGGAAAATTGGCTCGCGCTGTTGATTCTCGTTCGCTCAAAATCGTGGATACGGAGGGGGAGCGATTGTTTTCCGCTCTCAACGAAGGGGTAGACCTTGTAAAACCCAATTTAGAGGAATTGGAAAATACAATCGGACGACACATTGCAGATAAAGAAGATATGCTGTCTGCTTGTTACGAATTGTTGGATAGAGGCGCGAAACGGGTTTTATTATCGCTTGGAAAACAAGGCGCAGTTATGACCAACGGTACGGATACGTATTATTGTAAGAGCTTGAACGTAGCCGTCAATTCTACAATCGGTGCAGGGGACGGAATGGTGGCTGCTGCCGCAATCGGCTTGGAAAGCGGCGCGGATTTGCCTCATATACTTCGTAGCAGCGTAGCGGCAGGAACAGCGACGGTTATGACGACGGGGCAAGTTTCGTTTACAAAGGAAAAATATAACGAAGTGTTGAACAATTTACACGTAAATAAAATTTAAACGTAGGTGTACTTTTTTCTTGATTTTTGCATATAATACAATATATTCAAGAAAAAGCCTTATACGCCTTTTCAAAAAGTGAATACGGAACACCCCGTTTCTCTTTGAAACGTTTGGGAGAGTCGGAAAAGATGCCTAAGAAACGTGTGTTATGACGATAGGGCGAAGAAACGGAAGAAAAAACGGTTAGCCGCGCTTTGCAACAACGTCGTTGCAAAGGCGCATAACTGAAAAGAAATGAATAAAAAGGATAACCGCGGCAAAAAACCGCGGTTTTTGAATAAATAATCGTAAGTTTTCGCATATACTAAGAGGGAGGATTGAACCATGAAAAAATCGGAAAAAATTATATCGGCGGTGTTAACGATGGCACTAGGGGTGTTGTTGATTGCGCTCAAAGGAAATTTTATAGGGATATTGATGACGATTGCAGGCGTCTTTTTGATTGCGCTTGGAGTGGTGGATATATTTCATAAATTCATTCCGCCTGCGGTTATAAAAATTGTCGTTGGGGGATTGATAATCCTTTGCGGTTGGGTGCTTGTGGAGGCGGTGCTGTATATCGTTGCTGCGGTTTTGCTGATTGCAGGCGTATTGTTGCTTTACGATAAAATCAAAAACCGAATTCGTTGTACGACGCTCGTTCATACCATTTGCGAATACGCTGTACCTGCGTTGTTTATCGTGATCGGTATTATGTTTTTATTCCACCAAAGCGAGGCGATTGATATCGTGTTTATCCTCAGCGGTAGTTTGACGATTGTGGAAGGGGGCGTGTTGCTCGCCAATGCGATAATGGACGATTATTGATAAAAGAATAAAATGATAGGAAAACTTCTTCTTTGCTATGGATTGTAAAGAAGAAGTTATTTTTTTATCGAATTATCGAATAAGATAAAAATTTATCGATTTAGCGATTTGAAATTGTGTGAAATAGGTTTTAAGTATTTGTGATTGAAAAAAAAATGTGATATAATTGATATGTATGAATGGGCGAATATACGATTCGCTCGTTTAATCCGTTCGTATTGTTGTAAAGAAAAACGGTAAAAGAGGAAAAATTCAAAATACGGAGATATAAAACTATGAACAACAAAGTTACAATTATCGGCGCGGGTTCGGTAGGCGCTACGGTGGCGTATACGTTGGTGGCAACAGGCTCGGTTGCAGAAATCGTACTGATTGACGTAAACGAGGCGAAAGCGAAAGGCGAGGCGTTGGATATCAGACAAGCGACGCCCTATCTTTCCCCTGCGAAAATTTACTTTGGTACGTACGAAGACGCAGTTGGGTCGGATATCGTTATCGTTACGTCGGGCGTGGGTAGAAAACCCGGTCAATCGCGTATCGATCTTACGCAAATCAACGTCAACATTTTAAAGAGTATCGCGCCTCAAATCGTGAAATATTGCCCCGATTCTTTGTATTTGTTCGTGGCAAATCCCGTGGATATTCTTACCTACGTGTTCTGTAAAATTACAGGCGTACCCAAAAATCGCGTTATCGGTACGGGTACGACGCTGGATAGTATTCGTCTGCGTACGCGTTTGTCAGAATTGTATTCGGTAAATCAACAACAAGTACATGCGTACGTGTTGGGGGAACACGGTGATTCGTCTTTCGTTGCTTGGTCTACGGCAGATATTTCTGGCGTACCTTTGGCGGAATACGAAACTACGCTTACGGATAAGAGTACGTTAAAAGTAGAACCTTACACGCATGAAGAAGTGGAAGAATACGTGAAAAAATCGGGCGGTCAAATTATTGCAGGAAAGGGCGCGACGTTCTACGGCATTGCGGCTTGCGTAACGAAAATCGTCAACTGTATTTATTCCAGCGCGTATACGATTTTGCCCGTGTCTACGGTTTTAGAAGGGGAATACGGCATTTCCGACGTTGCCCTTTCTACGCTTTGCGCGATTGGTAACGAGGGGATTATCACGACGTTAACGCCTAAACTTTCCGACGAAGAAGTAGAGAAAATGAAACACAGCGCGGAAGTTTTGAAAGGCGTTATCGCGCAGATTGAAATTTAACGAAATATAATAAATGGAGTATTAAAATTATGGAATACCGTATAGAAAAAGATACGATGGGAGAAATGCAAGTTCCTGCAGATAGATATTGGGCGGCGCAAACGCAGAGAAGTTATCAAAATTTCCGTATTGGCAACGAAATTATGCCTCGTGAGATTACGCACGCGTTCGGGATTTTGAAAAAGGCGGCAGCGCTTGCAAACTGCAAACTCGGCAAACTCTCCGAAGAAAAGAAAAACGCCATTGCGGCGGCTTGCGACGAAGTAATTTCGGGCGAATTGAACGGTCATTTCCCACTTGTCGTATGGCAAACGGGTAGCGGCACGCAATCGAATATGAATGCAAACGAAGTTATTGCAAACCGTGGAAACGAAATTGCAGGCGCAAAATTGTTGCACCCCAACGACGATATTAACAAGAGTCAAAGTTCTAACGATACATTCCCTACGGCAATGCACATTGCGGCGGTGATTGCGATTGAAGATACGTTGTTTCCCGCTATGGATAAATTGGTGGATACGCTCAAACGTTTGGAGGCGGAAAACGAGGGGATTGTCAAGAGTGGCAGAACGCACCTTCAAGACGCTGTTCCTATCGCATTTTCACAGGAAATCAGCGGTTGGAGAAATATGATTGAAAAGACCAAAGCGCAACTTGAACTTGCGTTGCCTGGTTTGAAAGAATTGGCGCTCGGCGGAACGGCTGTCGGCACGGGCTTGAACGCGCCGAAAGGATTTGCGGAAGAAGTTGCTGCGCAAGTATCCGCGTTGACGGGCAAAACGTTCGTTACGGCAGAAAACAAATATCACGCGTTGACGGCAAAAGACGAACTCGTGTTTGCGCACGGCGCGTTGAAGGCTCTTGCTTGCAATTTGATGAAGATTGCAAACGACGTACGTTGGCTTGCGAGCGGTCCTCGCGACGGACTTGGGGAAATTTTCATTCCCGAAAACGAACCTGGCTCTTCGATTATGCCAGGAAAAGTAAATCCTACGCAATGCGAATCTATGACGATGGTTGCCGTACAGGTTATGGCAAACGACGTTGCGGTTGGTATGGGCGCGTCGCAAGGGAATTTTGAATTGAACGTATTTATGCCCGTGATTATTTACAATTTCTTGCAATCGGTACGTTTGCTTGCAGACGGTATTACGTCTTTTGAAAGCAACTGTGTAACGGGCATCAAGGCAAATAAAGAAAAGATGAAACACAACCTGTACAATTCGTTGATGTTGGTAACGGCGCTCAATCCGTATATCGGATATGAAAATGCGGCGAAGACAGCAAAGAAAGCGTACAAGGAAAACATCTCGCTCAAAGAAGCGTGTGTGGCGCTTGGATTCCTGTCGGCGGAAAAATTCGACGAAGTATTCCGTCCTGAGGATATGGCATATCCGCAGAAATAAGCGAAGAATACAATACAAAGGTAGCGTATAAAAAATGAAAATCAGTTATTATCCCGGCTGTACGCTTAGGACGAAAGCCAAAGATTTGGACGTAACCGCCCGTCTTTGTGCCAAGGCTTTGGGCGTAGAAATGGAAGAAATCGAAAATTGGCAATGTTGCGGCGCGGTGTATAAAATGGGCACGGACGAAATTGCAACCAAACTTTCGGCGGTGCGCGCACTCGATTATGCCAAGCATAACGGCGGAAAACTGCTTACGCTTTGTTCGGCTTGTCATAACGTAATCAAACGCGCAAACGAGGATATGAAAACCAACGAGGATATTCGTTTTAGGGCAAACAATTATTTAAAACTTGACGAACCGTATCAAGGAGAAACCGAAGTTTTGCATTATCTTGAAATGTTGAAAAACGTAGTGGGTTTTGACAAAATCAAGAAAATGACGGTAAAGCCTTTGAATAGAAAAATTGGCGCGTATTACGGTTGTTTGCTGCTTCGCCCTAGTGGTGTGATGGCGTTTGACAATCCTGAAAATCCTACGATTATCGAGGATTTTATCCGTGCAATCGGCGGAACGCCCGTCGTATATCCTTTTCGCAATGAATGTTGCGGCGCGTACGTATCACTGAAGAACAGCGATTTACCCAAGAAAAAGAGCGAAAAAGTGTTGTCGAGCGCAAAGGAAAAGGGCGCGGAAGAAGTGATTACGGCTTGTCCGCTTTGCCTTTACAATTTGCAGGTTAACGGTGGCGGTATCCTGCCCGTCAAATACTTTACCGAACTTCTTGCAGAAGCGTTGGGGGTACAAGCATGACGAAAGAAGAACGTATTGAAAATTTAAATCGTTTGAGCGGTACGGACGTACGCAAATGTATGAAATGCGGAAAATGTTCGGGAAGATGCCCTGCATTTAAAGAAATGGACATCAAACCGCATCAGTTTGTAACCATGCTTGGAAAAGGAAAGATAGACGAACTGTTGGAAAGCAAGGCTATTTGGAATTGCTTGTCCTGTATGGCTTGCGTCGAACGTTGTCCTCGCGGCGTTGCGCCTGCGGCGGTGATAGAAGCGGTGCGCGATACGGTTGTTCGTATGCAAGGCAACAACGGCATTAAGGCTGAGGATATTCCGCCTATCGTGGACGAATTGATTCCTCAACAATTATTGGTAAGCGCGTACAGAAAATATAACAAGTAAGTTTTTACAAGAGAACTCAGCTCGTATAAAAAATAGAAAAATCTAAAAAAAGAGAGTAAATAAAATGCAAAGAATAGGTGTTTTTATTTGTTGGTGCGGCAGTAATATCGCGGCAACGGTAGACGTACAGAAAGTGGCAGAAGTTATGAAAAGCGAACCCGGCGTCGTGTATTCTGCCGATTATCAGTATATGTGCTCCGAAAACGGTCAACAGCTCATCAAACAGGCAATCAAAGAACATAACCTTACGGGAATTGTAGTTGGTTCGTGCTCGCCCAGAATGCACGAAGCGACGTTCCGTAAAACGGCGGAAGCGGCAGGTTTAAACCCGTATATGGTTGAAATTGCGAATATCCGCGAACATTGCTCGTGGATTCATAAAGATATGGACGAGGCGACGGAAAAGGCTATTATTCTCGTTCGTACGGCAATCGCAAAAGTCAAACTCAATGCGCCCCTTATGGCAGGGGAAAGCCCCGTTGTAAAACGCGCGTTGGTTATCGGCGGCGGGATCGCAGGGATTCAAGCGGCGTTGGATATCGCAGACGCGGGATTTGAAGTGGATATCGTAGAAAAGAACGCGACGATTGGCGGGAGAATGGCGCAACTTGACAAGACGTTCCCTACGCTTGATTGCTCGGCTTGTATTTTAACGCCGAAAATGGTGGATTGCGCGCAACACGAAAAGATTGACATTTTGTCGTATTCCGAAGTGGAAGAAGTCAAGGGATTCGTGGGTAATTTCAGCGTAAAAATCCGTCGTAAAGCAAGATATGTAGACGAAACCAAATGTACGGGCTGTAAAATTTGTATGGAAAAATGTCCGTCTAAAAAGGGTTTGAACTCGTTTAATATGGATTTGAACACCCGTCCTGCAATCCATATCCCGTTTGCGCAGGCAATCCCCAACGTTGCCGTGATTGACCCTGAACAATGTATCAAGCTCAAAACAGGCAAATGCGGAATTTGTCAAAAATTCTGTGGCGCGGGTGCAATTGATTACGAACAGAAAGATACGTTTATCGAACGTGAGTACGGCGCAATCGTGGTTGCGACGGGGTATAAACCTATCAATTTGGACGCGTTCAACGAATACGGATATAACGATAACAAGGACGTCATCACGTCTTTGGAATTGGAAAGATTGATGAACGCGGCTGGACCTACGAACGGTGTTCTGCTCCGTCCTTCCGACGGAGAACATCCGAAAGTAATCACCTTTATTCAATGCGTAGGTTCGCGTGATTCCAGCGGTTGCGGCAAACCCTATTGTTCAAAGATTTGCTGTATGTATACGGCAAAACACGCAATGCTTATTCGTGAAAAATATCCTGATACCGAAGTACACGTATTCTATATCGACGTACGTACGCCTGGTAAAAATTATGACGAGTTCTACCGTCGCGCGGTGGAGCAATACGGCGTAGATTATATCAAAGGTATGGTGGGCAAAGTATATAACGAAAATGGCAAGTTGATGGTGCAAGGATCGAATCTTATCGATAACGAACAGATTACGATTGAATCCGATTTGGTCGTTTTGGCTGCGGCAATCGAGCCTGAACCCTCGGTTAGAAAAGTGGCTACGTTATTGACTGCAAGTATCGACACCAACAATTTCTTGACGGAATCCCACGCAAAACTTCGTCCTGTAGAAAGCCCTACGGCTGGTGTATACCTTGCAGGCGTGTGCCAAGGTCCGAAAGACATTCCTGAAACGGTGTCGCAGGCGTCGGCGTGCGCGGCGAAAGTAATTGGCTTGCTTGCGAAAGATAAATTAAAGACAAATCCTTGCGTAGCAATCCCTGACGAGAGTATGTGTAACGGTTGCAGCCAATGCGCCAACGTTTGCGCGTACGGTGCGATTACGTACGAAAATAAAGAATTCCGCCTTGGTGGCGGTAAGACGGAAATCCGTCGCGTAGCGTGTGTAAATCCTGCGGTTTGTCAGGGTTGTGGCGCTTGTACGGTAACCTGTCCTTCGGGCGCTATGGATTTGAAAGGATTCAGCTCTAAGCAGATTATGTCGGAGGTGGAAGCGATATGCAAGAAGTAACCACGGAAAAGAAAGAATTTACCCCGAATATCGTTGCGTTTTGTTGTAATTGGTGTTCGTATGCCGGCGCAGACCTTGCAGGGTCCAGCCGATTGACCTATCCTGCGAACGTGAAAATTATTCGCGTGCCTTGTTCTTGCCGCGTAAATCCTATGTTCGTATTGAAGGCGTTTCAACAGGGCGCAGACGGTGTAATCCTTTGCGGTTGTCATCCTGGGGATTGTCATTACGTTACGGGGAATTATTACACGAGAAGAAGAATGGCGCTGTTGTTCAGTTTCCTTAATTATATGGGCATTGAAAAGGAACGTACGCGCGTGGAATGGGTTTCGGCGGCAGAGGGCGCTCGTTTCTCTGCGGTTATGAACGATTTTGTGAAAACCGTAACCGAACTTGGCGAAAACAAACGCCTTACCGATTTGAGAGTAAAGGAGGGCGAATAAGATGAAAGACGTTGAAATGAAGATGAAAGAACGCGCAAAACAACTGCTTGAAAGCGGCGAAGTGGCGCGCGTGGTCGGTTGGAAGAAAGGGGATTTTTGTTACGATCCCTCTCCTGCAACCTTTGAAACCGTAGAAGAATTGGATAATTTCGTTTACGATTATTTCTGCGGCGCAAACCTTTCCAAATATCTCATTCAAATCAGCAAAAAAGAAGGTAAAACCGCTGTGTTTTTAAAGCCTTGCGATACCTACAGCTTTAATCAGTTGGTAAAAGAACACCGTATCAACCGCGAAAACGTATACGTGATCGCCGTTGAATGTATGGCAAAATTCGATATTGAAAAGATTAAGGAAAAAGGCGTTTCGCAAATTACGGGCGTGGAAGTGAAAGATAAAGACGTAAAAGTTTCTTCTTTGTATGGAGAAACCACGCTCTATAAACCTGAAATCCTGTTGACGAAATGCGAAACTTGTCAAAAAACACATCAGGTTAAGGACGAGGAAATCATTCTTCACGAACGTCCTGAAAGAGACGTGGACCGTTTTGCCGAAGTTAAAAAATTGGAGGCAATGACGGAAGACGAACGTTTTGCATTTTGGAAAGAACAATTGTCGAAGTGTATCCGTTGTAACGCTTGTAGAAACGTATGCCCTGCATGTTCTTGCGTGAAATGCGTATTCGATAATCCTGCGTCGGGCGTTGCTGCAAAGGCAAACGATTCCGAGTTTGAAGAAAAATTATTCCACGTCATTCGCGCGTTCCACGTAGCGGGACGTTGTACTGATTGCGGCGAATGTTCGCGCGTATGTCCTCAGCATATTCCTTTGCACCTTCTCAACAGAAAGTTTATCAAGGATATAGACGGATTGTACGGCGAATTCCAAGCTGGTGAAGAAGCGGAAGGCAAAACACCGTTGACTTCTTATACGGAAGGGGACGCAGAACCCAACGACGTGTTGAACGGGGAGGCGAAATAATGTTGAAAATTGCGAAAAACAAATTGAATGATTTATATGCAAAAATCAACGAAACAATGGGGCTTTTCATTCCCATTAAAAAAGCGGGTGAAGTCAATTATCACGTTTGGGGAGAGGGCAAAGAAGTTTCGATTGAAACGTTGAAAACGGTTAAATCGCCTAAAAATATGTTCTTCCCGCAAACGGAAAATATGATGAAGTTTAAAACGGAAGGCAAAAACCTTGAAATCATTGACTTGCGCGACGAAAAAAGACCGTTCGTGTTGTTCGGCGTTCGTGCTTGTGATTATAAGGCAATCGAGGTGCTTGATAAAGTGTTCCTTGCAGACCCTGTGGACAGCTTTTATCAAAGCAGACGCGCAGCGACGACCATCGTAACGCTTGCGTGTTCCCGTCCCGAAGAGGGTTGTTTTTGCAAGGCGTTCGGCATTGACGCTACTGCGCCGCAAGGCGACGTAACCACTTGGTTGGACGAAGAATATTTGTATTGGCAAGCCAATACGGAAAAGGGTGAAACCTTAACAAAGCTCGTTCAAGAATTGTTGGAAGAGGGCGGCGAAACGGAAGTAGCTGCGCAAAAAGAGGCTACGGCTGTTATTATTGACAAATTGCCGTTTTCTAATCTGAATCTTGACAAATTTAAACCCGAAAATTTGAACGAATTGTTTGATTCGCCTAAGTGGGAAGAAATGAGTGAGGCGTGCTTGGGTTGCGGTACTTGTACGTTCGTATGTCCCACTTGTCAATGTTTCGATATTCGTGATTTTAAGACGAACGAGGGCGTTGTTCGTTACCGTTGTTGGGATTCGTGTATGTATTCGGATTTTACGTTGATGGCGCACGGCAACAGCCGTACGACGCAAATGCAGCGTTTCCGTCAAAGATTTATGCACAAATTGGTGTACTATCCCTCACAGAACGACGGTTTGTATTCTTGCGTGGGTTGCGGACGTTGTGTGAACAAGTGTCCTCAACATCTCAATATCGTAAAAGTAGTAAAAGAGTTGGGAGGTAAAGAAAATGATTGAAGAAACTCTCATTCCTAAAATTGGCGTTGTAACGGATATCCGCAGGGATACGCCCGACGTAAAAACGTTCCGAGTTGTAGGTACGGACGGAAAGAAATTATTTCAACATATGCCCGGTCAATGCGCAATGGTGTCCATTCCCGGCGTTGGCGAATGTATGTTTTCCATAACTTCCTCACCTACAAACGAAGAATATATGGAATTTTCCATTAAAAAATGCGGTTGCGTTACCGAAGTCATTCACGCGTTGGAAGTTGGCGCGCAAATCACCGTTCGCGGTCCTTACGGGAAAAATTTCCCCGTGGAAGAAGATTTTAAAGGCAAAGATTTGTTGTTTATTGCAGGTGGTATCGGGCTTGCGCCTTTGCGTAGCGTCATCAATTACGTGCGTCATTACCGTCAAAATTACGGCAAAGTTGTAATCGTATACGGCGCAAGAAGTAAAGACGACCTTGTAGATATCGACGAAATTCAAAACGAATGGGTAAACGAGCCAAATATGGAGGTTTACCTTACCATAGACCGCCCTCAGGAGGGTTGGGACGGACACGTTGGATTCGTACCTGCCTACGTCAAAGAATTGGGCTTAGACCCGAATATGACGGCGGTACTTTGCGGACCTCCCATTATGATTAAGTTTACGCTTGCGGGATTATTAGAACTTGGTTTTGACAAATCTCGCGTATACACGACGTTAGAACTTCGTATGAAATGCGGCGTTGGTAAATGCGGCAGATGTAACGTTGGCGATAAATTCGTTTGTAAAGACGGTCCCGTATTCCGTATGACGGAATTGGACGAACTTCCCGACGAATACTAAGGAGAGAAGAAAATGGAAAAAATGGTTAATGTATTTCTTTTCGGTAAACGTTATGAAGTGCCGGAAAGTTTGACGATTATGAAAGCGATGGAATACGCAGGCTATCAACTGGTAAGAGGTTGCGGTTGCAGAAACGGATTTTGCGGCGCTTGCGCTACTATTTATCGTATCAAAGGTCAACAAGAATTAAAAACTTGTCTTGCTTGTCAACAGCAGGTAGAAGAGGGTATGTATGTTGCGACATTGCCGTTCTTCCCCCTTGTAAAACAGGTGTACGACATCAATGAAATCAAACCTACGCAACAGATTATGATGCAGTTGTATCCCGAAATCTACGCGTGTATCGGTTGTAATGCTTGCACAAAGAGCTGCACGCAAGAACTCAACGTTATGCAATATATCGCTTACGCGCAACGCGGCGAATATGAAAAAGCGGCGGAGGAGAGCTTTGACTGCGTAATGTGCGGCGTATGTTCTTCCCGTTGTCCCGCTGGCATTTCTCATCCGCAGGTAGCGTTGTTGACCCGTAGACTTACGGGGAAATATCTTGCGCCGAAAACCCAACACTTGATTAACAGAGTGGCGGAGATTGACGCTGGCGATTGTAAGGCGGCGTTGGAGGCGATAATGAATACGCCTTTGGAAGAACAGAAAAATCTGTACAACCACAGAGAAATCGAGAAATAAGGAGGCAGGATATGTATAATTATACAGAAGAACAACTTGAATATATGAAAAAAGTGGAAGCAAGCCGTGCCTCCCGTATTGAAAAATTACACGAACGTATGACGGCGGAAGAAAAAGACGCCGTTTTAGCAGAATTTCACCCCGATTATATCACTACTGCGTATGAAGAATTGAAAGTAGGGAAAAATAAAGGTGGAAAGGTGTTGCATGAATTGGCAGATTTGTTGCAAGGTCATTCGCGTATTTTGAATATGGATATCGACCTTAACAAAATCGATTACGACGTGGACGTTTTGGTAATCGGTGGCGGTGGCGCGGGGTCGTCTGCAGCAATCGAGGCACATGAACGCGGCGCAAACGTTATGATTGCAACCAAACTCCGTTTGGGTGATGCTAATACGGCAATGGCGGAAGGCGGTATTCAGGCTGCGGATAAACCCAACGATAGCCCTGCAACCCATTATTTGGACGCTCTCGGTGGCGGACATTTCAAAAATAAACCCGAACTTTTATACAAGCTCGTAAACGAAGCGCCTGAGGCGATTTTGTGGCTTAACAATCTTGGCGTTATGTTTGATAAAGAACCCGATGGTACGATGGTAACGACGCATGGTGGCGGTACTTCTAGAAAGCGTATGCACGCTTGTCGCGACTATTCGGGTTCGGAAATAATGAGAACGCTCCGCGATGAAGTGTTTAACCGTGGTATTACTGTAGTGGATTTTACGGCTGCAATCGAACTCATTAAAGACACGGACGGCAAAATTGCAGGTGCGGTGCTTATGAATATGGAAACGAAAGAAATTTTGATTGCAAGGGCAAAGACGGTTGTTATCGCAACGGGCGGCGCAGGAAGATTGCATTATCAAGGTTTCCCCACGTCAAACCATTACGGCGCAACGGCTGACGGACTCGTTTTGGCATACAGAGCAGGCGCAAAATTGCTCTATCCCGAAACGTTGCAATACCATCCCACGGGCGCGGCAGAGCCTACGCAAATTTATGGGGCTTTGGTTACGGAAAAAGTGCGTTCGCTTGGTGCGCAGCTCGTTAATAAAGACGGCGAAGCGTTCGTATATTCGTTGGAAACGCGCGACGTTACCGCATCTTCCATTATTCGCGAATGTAGACAAAGAGGCAACGGTATTAAAACGACGGATGGCGAGGGCGTTTGGTTGGATACGCCGCTTATCGATATTTTAAACGGCGAAGGTACGATTGAAAAACGTATTCCCGCAATGCTTCGTATGTTTGGAAAATACGGTATTGATATTAGAAAAGAACCGATTTTGATTTATCCGACGTTGCATTATCAAAACGGCGGTATCGATATCGGCGCAAATGGTATGACTTGCGTAGAAAATCTTTACGTTGCAGGTGAGGCTGTTGGCGGTATTCACGGTACGAACCGTCTGATGGGGAATTCGTTGCTCGATATTATCGTGTTCGGTAGAAACGCAGGTCAGCAAGCTGGTGAAAAGTATAAGAGCGTAGAATTGAAAGAATTGACCCTCGACCACGTAAAAGATTTTGAAAAGGAATTGGCTGAGGCAGGCATTTCTTCAGAAACGGCTTCTCCAAAACTTCTTCCCGATTATAGAAGACAAGCAAATTAAAAAGCAAAAAGGGGCTTGATGAAATGAAACGGAGCGCGCATTTTCGCGCGTTTCGTAGATACATAAGGAGTTTTTGAAATGGAAAAATCTAACAAAAACAGCAAGAAATGGCTGTGGCTTACCATAGCGCTTGTGGTTGTTGCGGCTGTTGCTGTCTGGTGCGTTATCAACGCAAATAATGCGAACGGGGTTACGAGTACTTTTAAATTTAGTTCGACGTTCGTTATGTTTACTTTAATGTTTTTAATTTTGGGGTTGGGCTATTTATTGGGCAGCGTCAACATTAAAGGAGTTTCTCTTGGGACGGCAGGCGTATTCCTCGTTGCGATTTTGTTCGGATGGTTGTGTACGCTTGATTTTAAAGACGTACCTTTGCTTGGCGCTTTTTATATGGAAAGCACGGCAGCAAAAGTTGTTCAAAACTTAAAAGGTCCTGTACAAAATATCGGTTTGATTTTGTTCGTAGGGTCGGTTGGATTTATTGCTGGGCCTAATTTCTTTAAAAATCTTGCGAAGAATTTTAAAACGTATATTTTATTGGGCGCGGTAATTATTTTATCGGGAACGCTCGTTGCGGTGCTTTGTTCGCTTTTGACAAGCTATGGTCCTGAATATTGGGCAGGTATTTTGTCGGGTGCGCTTACTTCCACTCCTGGTTTTTCTGCGGCGCAGGACGCGGCTACGCAAAATTTGCCTTTGATAACCCTTGGACACGCAATTGCGTATCCGTTTGGGGTAGTTGGCGTTGTTTTGTTTGTGCAGTTGCTCCCTAAATTTTTAAAAGCGGATATGGCGAAAGAAAGGGAGCTTTTAAAACTTGGCGGAACGGAAGAATCGAGGGATTATTCCAAATACTTTAAATGCGAAGATTTTGGGTTTATGCCGTTTGCGCTTGCGATTATTGCAGGTTTATTATTGGGTTCGATCAATATCCCCTTGACGGGCGCAGGTTACTCAGGACCTTGTTTCTCGCTTGGTACGACGGGCGGTGTATTGATTATGTGCTTGGTGTTCGGGCATTTTGGACATTTTGGGAAATTGTCGTTGGAAGTTGCGTCTGGGACGTTGAAAGTGCTTAGAGAATTTGGTTTGGCATTGTTCTTAATCGGCGCAGGTTTTGAAGGCGGCGTGGCTTTGGTTGAAGAAATTTCCAAAGCAGGAGGTGCAGGAATCGTCGTATGGGGATTCTTTGGTGGCGCAGTGATGACCGTTGTTCCTATGATTGTAGGGCTTGTCATTGGTAAATACGTATTAAAATTGCCTTTGTTGAACAATTTGGGTTCGATTACGGGTGGTATGACTAGTACGCCAGCGCTTGGCACGTTGATTTCTACGGCAGAAACGGATGACGTTGCATCTGCGTATGCGTCCACGTATCCGATAGCATTGATTTTAATCGTATTGGCGTCGCAGCTGATGATTACTTTGATGTAAGAATTAAAAAATAAAATCCTCGTTGCTTGAAAAAGAGCAGCGAGGATTTTAAAAAAACAAGGTAAAAACAGTTGCTTTTTTAAAAGGAATGGTATATAATATAAAGGCTGTTGCAGAGATGGCGGAGTGGTCGAACGCGCACGATTCGAAATCGTGTGATGCGGGAACGTATCCAAGGGTTCAAATCCCTTTCTCTGCGCCAAATATTCAAAAAACCCTGTATAAAACAGGGTTTTTCTTTGTTTTTTATGTATAATAGTATAGAGTATGCAATAAATTTCCGTTTTATTCTTGATTTTTGGACAGTAATTTGGACAGAAAAACGTTTTAATATTTGAATTTTTCGCCTTCTTTCAATAGATATTCATCGGAAAGATCGGTATAAGCATTTCCAAGAACTCCAAGCGAATGTCCAACAAACTCGTCACGTGCAGCATCCGATATATTACATTCTTTGCATCGGGTATAAAATGTTGTTCGTAAGTCGTAAAGGATATGATTAGGGAAAACGGTTTTGAATTGTTTACGCATCGTAAGAAGTGTAGGAAATTGTAATTGCACCACGTCTTGCAAATAAGGTGCAAGCATAGGTGTAATAGGGATGCGTTTATATTCCAATTTTTTGTTTTTTCGTTTGGAATTGACGGCTATAACAAAGTCGCCTTCAATTTTTGTTGTTTCATATTCGTTTGGACGAAGACCTGTATATAAAATCACGGCAAACAAGGTTTCGTATTTCGTCCTTTTAAAATATTCAAGTAATTGTTTTTCTTCTTCTTTTGTAAGCGCCTTGCCATGTTTACCTTCGTGTTGTGTTTTAACGACAATAGATAAAGGGTTATATCTAATCACACCATGCAGAAGAGCACCTTTAAAAATGATTGAAAGCAGGCTAAACACTTCAGTGGCGGTTTTGCCTTTCCCTTTATTATTTAAAGTGTCAATCAATGCTTGGCAATCCGCAGGGGTAATGCTTTCGAGTGATTTTTTCCCAAAGATAGGTTTAATGTGATTTTTATAGCGATATAAATCATTTTTGTATGTAAGTTCAGCAATTTTAGGTTTACGAAATTTTTCAAAGTAAGTTCGTTCAAATCGTATATTGATTTTTCGCTACACGCATTTTCTTTACCTGAAGAGTGGCATCCTGAAAATTATAAAACGGTTTTTCAAATTTTTGAGGTAACCTTGAAGAGTAAAACAGGGGCACGAGTGCGCTACGGAATATTTAGTATGTTATTGTACAGCTTCGGTTATTCTGCGTCTAGAAGCTTTGTTTCCGTTGCGTTGAGTACACTTATGGCGTATACAATGTCAAAATACAAGTTTTTCGGGAAGGATTTCTTATATGCGCTTGGTATTTTTGTAATGATTACGCCTGTTATCGGCTCTATGCCGTCTGCAATGCAGATGAAAAAAGCGTTGGGGATATACAACAATATGACTCTTACCGTTTTAACCTGTAATGCGGTGGCGTTTTCAGGTCTGCATTTCTTATTGCTCTACGGTGCGTTTAAGAGTATGCCTTGGGCATACGCGGAATCGGCGTTTATTGACGGGGCTGGGCATTGGACGGTTTTTTTGAAGATTATGTTGCCTATGATTTTACCCACCTGCACCGTGTTATATGTTTTGGAATTTATAAGCACGTGGAACGCTTACGAGGGGTTCCTTGTCTGGTTGCCTAGTTATCCGAGCTTATCTTTGGGATTGATTTTATTCCAATAATCATTCAACATCTATTATAAACGACGACAAAGTTTTGCTTGAGCTTTTAAAAGAAATCGGTGATGATTGTCTTAGGGATAAACATGTGCGTCGTGTGCCGATCACATTCGACGATTTTGTAAACGGGTATGAAAGTATCATAAGTACGTTGCCTATGAAAATAGGACCTATATCAAGCGTGCGAATTTCAAGTGGTAAAATTACAAAAGAAAAGAAAACCTTTTTTATTATGCAAACAGAAGAGGAAATTGTTCCCGAAAAGTTGAATATCTATCTGAATGGTGTCAAAGCAAAGTATATCGTCGAACATAAAGAAGATTCGAATATAGTGAAAGGGCACGTATATTCCTTTAAGGCTACCTTGCAAACGGAAAGTCAAATCGGCATAGAGATTTGCGCCGAAACGCCTTTCGTGATGACATATGCGGAAATATTGGTTGAATAATGCTAAAAAGGAAATAAGGGAACTAAAAAATGCTTAACAGAGAAGAAATTATCAAAGACGTTGAAAAGAATAAGATTATCGTTATTATGCGCGGTTTTACGCAAGAACAATTAATTAATACGGTAGAAGCAATGTGGAAAGGCGGAATTCGTCTTGTGGAAGTGACATATGATCAAAGCGGAAGAGTAAGTGATGAAACTACGGCAAGCAATATTCAGGCTTTAAGTAAACGGTTCGCAGGAAGAGTGCGTGTAGGTGCAGGTACGGTGTTAACGGAACGGCAGGTTGAACTTGCTTATAAGGCAGGGGCAGAGTTTATAATATCGCCGGATTGCTATGAGAAGGTTATACGAAAAACGCGCGAACTTGGAATGGTGTCGATGCCAGGCGCTTTTACGCCTACAGAAGTGGCTAATGCCTATCGCTACGGAGCGGATTTTGTAAAATTATTTCCAAACTCGGAAGTAAAAATTTCTTATTTAAAAGCATTAACCGCACCTTTATCACATATTAAATTTTTGTCCGTGGGGGGTGTGAATGCAGAGAATATGTTGGAGTATTTTGCTGCAGGGGCAAAAGGAATAGGCGTTGGCACGGGAATTTTAGATGAAAGAGTCGTTGCTCGGGGTGATTACAAAGAAATAACCCGTCGTGCACAACTTTTTACGGAAAAAATAGACTGCTTAGTAAAGTGCGAGAAGGGAAATTAAAGAAATAGCGTACATTGAAATAAATATACCTAAATTAAAAAGGGTTATTTCGCCTCGCGCAAGTATTGATACGCCAAATGGAAAACTTACGGTAAGGTGTATAAAGAAAAAGGATAGATATATGTAAAGATTTCCACTCTCTCCGAAGTAATAGGTACAGTAACGTATAAAGAGTAAACTTTTGATTTGGCTTCGAATTTTGTTTTAAGGGTTTAAAATCATTTGAATTTTGGACGGTACTTTCGAACTTTATAATCGGCGTAGTCAACGGATAGAAAAATAAGTAAAAACAAAATATTATATTTTTAAGGTAGGTAAAAAAATGGAGA